>JACQVV010000550.1 GCA_016209595.1 Planctomycetota bacterium | reverse complement strand
TGCGAGCCTCGACCTCCTCGTGGAACTCGGCGTCCCGCTCCTCAAGATCTCGTCCGGGCTCCTCACCAACCTCCCCCTCGTGAGGCGGGCCGCCGGGACAGGAATCCCCCTGGTCGTCTCGACCGGGATGAGTCACCTGGGCGAGGTCGAGCGCGCGGTCGAGACGGCAGAGGACGCCGGGTGCAGTGAGCTCTTCCTCATGCACTGCGTGTCGCTCTATCCCGCCCCGGCGCGGTCGCTCAACCTCTCCGTCCTCCCGACCCTGGCCCGGGACTTCGCCTGCCCCATCGGCTACTCGGACCACTACGACGGGATCATCGCGTCTCTCGCCGCCACCGCGCTCGGCGCGAGGGCGATCGAAAAGCACTTCACTCTCGACCGCGGCCAGCCCGGACCAGACCACGCGTTCTCCTCCGATCCCGAAGAGATGAGCCGTCTCGTCCTGGGCATTCGGGAGGTCGAGGCGATGCTGGGGAACCCCCGGAAGGCACCCGCCCCCGAGGAGGTGCCGGCTCGGGACCGCTGCCGGCGATGCCTCGTCGCCAAGCGCGCGATCGCCCGCGGGGAGATCCTCTCCGGCGAATCGGTCGGCCTGAAGCGTCCTCGCGCAGGCAGGCAAGGACTCTCGCCCGACCTCTACGACCGTGTCCTCGGCCGGCGAGCCGCGAGCGACATCCCGGCCGACGAGAGCCTGACCTGGGACATGATCGCGGACGGGGACGGGTCGTGAGCGGGACGGTCGTGCGCGTCCTGGTCGTGGCTGCCCACCCCGACGACGAGGTCCTGGGTTGCGGGGGAACCGTGGCCCGCTGGGCCGAGGAGGGACGCGAGATCGGCGTCTGGATTCTCGGCGAAGGTGTCACGAGCCGATACGAGACGCGCCAGGCCGGAACCGAGAGAGGCGCGAACGATCTCGCCGAGGTACGGGAACATGCGGCTCGCGCGGCTTCGATTCTCGGCGCGGCTGGATGCCGGGTCGTGGGCCTTCCCGACAATCGTTTCGACTCCGTGGACCTTCTCGAGGTCGTGAAGGAGGTCGAGAGCGCGAAGCGGGAGTTCGATCCGGACGTCGTCCTGACGCACCACCCCGGGGATCTCAACGTGGATCACCGCGTCTGCCACCAGGCCGTGGCGACGGCCTTCCGGCCGTTGCCGGGCGAGAGGTGGAGCAAGATCCTCTCCTTCGAGGTGAGCTCGAGCACCGAGTGGCAGCTGCCGGGAGCGGGTAGTCCGTTCGTCCCGACCGAGTACGTCGAGCTGGCGGAGGGGCACATGGAGAAGAAGCTCGCCGCCATGGCCGCCTACGCGGGGGAGATCCGCGACTGGCCGCACGCTCGTTCGCGCGAAGCCCTGCGCGCCCTGGCCAAGTCCCGCGGGAGCCAGGCCGGCTGCGCGCTCGCGGAGGCGTTCGCCCTCGAACGGGCCGTCGTCCGCCTGTCAGACCAAGGGAAACGACCGCCTCCGGCTATGCGTGGGCGGCATTCGCGCCAACGCAACTAACTCGCCCTCGGCGAGTTGGCGCCCCGTGGCCCCGCCGGCGGTCGCCACACCAAGAGCGCCGTGGACCCCTCCCGAGAGGGATCGGCGATGTGGACCGATCCGAAGCAAGGGAACAGATGAGGCCGATCCGAATCACCGTGGTTGTGGACAACGCCGGGAGCTGGATCGTGCCGTACGCGCGAGAATTCGGGTTCTCCTTACCATTCAAGACGGGGCCAGATCGGCCGCCTCGGCGATCGGTAGGCCCCTGCAGTGTCGGATCATTGCGACGGGTGCACCGGACACTCGTGCGGAGAGCGCCCGAGACCAGGCAGGGGCACGGGGGTCCCGGACGGGGATTGCAAGACGGCCCATGGACCCCGGACTGGGTGGTCATGACACCTACGCAGGAGAGGTCCACGCGCGCTGGTGGGATTGTTCCGTTTTCTGGTTCTGGAGTTGACCCGGTTCGGTGGACGGTTAGGGGCTTGTGGAACCGGTCGGTAGCAGGCGCCTCCTCGGTATCTCCTGTTAGAAGTCGCCTCCGCAACACCGCAGAGACACGCCCATGCGGCGAAGAGTGAGGGAAGTCCCTGCTCCCGCTCCGCCTTCAACCACCCGGGAACCCCCCCGGCAGCCGCGCGAAGGCCCCGACACCGGCGGATCCCGCCGTGCCAGGCGTAAGAGAACGCCACCTACACGAAACTCGGCACCGAGCCGCCCCCGACTTTGACGGGACCGTGCTGACTCATCCCCCTGCGCGTTTTGCTAGTATAATGTTCGATACGATGGAGATATCAGACCTGACCTCGCCCGGGCGGCTGAGGCGGGGAACGCTGGTCGTCCGAGCCGATGCTGACCCCGGCCTCGGCATCGGTCACGTGATGCGAGGCCTGGCGCTCGCCCAGGGGTGGCGCCGCCGTGGGGGCGAGGCCGTGTTCCTCGGGCGGATGCCCGAAGGATGCTCGTCCCGCCTGGCCGGCTTCCCGCTCGTGCCTCTGGGCGCGGTCAGCCCCGATCCCGTGGACCTGCGCCGGACGCTCGAATTGGGCCATTCGGCCGGGCCCGGGTGCTGGGTCCTCGTGGACGGCCAGCACCTCGACCTGTCCTATCAGCGTCGCCTCAGAGAATCAGGACTTTGCGTTTTGGTCGCTGACGACCGCCACGATTCGCCCGTCTGCGACGCGGACGTGATCGTCAACCCCTCAGCGTTCGGCTTCGATCCGGGCTACCAATGCCCCACGGGCACCGCAGTGTGTCTCGGACCGCGGTACGCGCTGCTGCGGGAGGAATTCCTCTCGAGGACTCGGTCCGAACGTACGGCGTCCCAACGCTCGCGCGTCCTGGTGACGCTCGGAGGGGCCGATAGCCGGAACGCGACGAACACCGTCCTCCAGGCGCTGCAAGCGCTGGACGCTCCCGTCCTCCAGGCCAAGATCGTGGTCGGACCCGCCAACCCGCGATCCGAGGTCTATCGGAGGCTGGTGGCGGGCCGAGCGTTAGAGGTCCTCGACAGTCCGCCGGACATGGCCGAACTCTTGGCCTGGGCCGACCTGGCCGTGATTCTCGCCGGCGGGACCCTCTGGGAAGGCCTCGCCATCGGGTGTCCCCTGGTCAGCCTGTCGCTGCACCCGATCCAGCGGCGCGTTCTGGACGAGCTGGAAAGGCACGGGTGCGTCGTCCACGCCGGCCCCGTCGGCGAGGTCGGTGCCGCCGACTTGTCGCGCGTGCTGGCCGCGACCCTCGGTGACACGTCGCGATGCGCGCGCCTGGCCGCCAACGGGAGGCGGCTCGTGGACGGGCTGGGAGTCGAGCGGGTGCTGGACGCGATCGACGCCCGGGACCGCGGCCCGGATGGAGCGGACGCCGGCGAGGTCCGACTCCAACCGCTCACGCGCGAGATGGTCCTGCGGACCTGGGACTGGGTCTGCGACCCCGAGCTGCAGCGCGACTTCATGATGAGCGCGCCCCCGACCACCCTCCAGAGCCACATCGCCTACTTCGAGGCCCAGCGGGCCGCCCCGGACCGCCTGGTGTTCGGCATCCTGGCTGGCTCTGAACACGTTGGGAATGCCGGGCTGAAGAACATCCTGCCGCGAGTCGAGGCCGAGCTGTGGCTCTACATCGGTAGATCCCCCCTGCGAGGCCGAGGCCTCGGGAGCAGGGCCACCCGACTCCTCCTCGATCATGCGTACGGCAGCCTGGGCGTCGCCAACGTGGTCCTCCACGTCTCCGCCGCGAACGCCGCGGCGCTGGCGATGTACGGCAAGTTGGGCTTCCGGCGCACGCCGCTCCGGGCCGGCGGCCCCTGGGCCGAGCGCGGCGAGAGCGTCTGGAGGATGGAGCGACCCCGATGAAGCGGTCGGTCTCCATCATGCAGCCCGCCTACCTGCCCTGGGCAGGGTTCTTCGAGCTGATCTGGTCCTCGAACGTCTTCGTGCTCCTGGATGACGCCCAGTTCTCCGTGCAGAACCGCGAACAGCGGAATCGGCTTTTCGTCAATCCGGGCCAGGTCGACTGGTACAGCGTCCCGATCGATCGCAAGGCCTCGTTCAAACGACCCATCCGCGAAGCAGCAATCCTGGAGGGAGGGAACTGGCGGCGCAAGATGTGGGAGCGCATCCGGCTGAACTACGGCAAAGCCCCGTACTTCCCCCCGCTCGCGGGCTGGCTGGAGCGCTGGTTCCTCACGTCGCACGGCTCGCTCCTCGACCAGAACGTGGCCTTCATCCGCTGGGTCTGTGAGCTCTTCGGCTGGGAGCGAGAGCTCCCGCTCAGCTCGGCGCACCCCTCCGAGCTCCGGCGCTCGGAACGCGTGCTGGAGCTGTTGCGCGCGCACGGGGCCACCCGCTACCTGGCCGCCAATGGCAGCATCGGATACATGCTCGAGGATGGGGTCTTTCCGGTCGACAACATCGAGGTCTTGTTCCAGGACCACCAGCCACGAGCTTATCCCATGATAGGCGCCTCTGGGTTCGTCGACCGCCTCTCGGTCCTGGACGCGCTCCTCAACGTCGGCCCCGCGACGGCGGCGGCGCTCGTCCAGTCGGGCACCGCCCGCTGGCTGACCTGGGAGGAAAGAAAGTCTCGTCACGTGCAGGAGGCTGCCAGCCCGTGAGCCGCCAGGACGTCATCCTCCTGGTCACCTGCGCCGGTGGCGACTTGATGCCGGCCGAGCTCCTGGCCCTCGCCCCGAGCGAGTGGTTCCGCTATAGGCTCGTCGGAGTGGACGCCTTCCCCCTCTTCTCCTTCCCGGCGCGCAGCCTCCTGGACGCGCTCCACCCCGTGCCACGCGGCGGCGCCCCGGGCTTCCTCGAGGCCCTGTGCCGGATCGTGGAGTGGGAACGGGTGGACGTCGTCCTTCCGGGATCGGACGAGGAGGCCTTCACCGTCGCGCGCGGCCGCGAGGCGCTTCGCGCACACGGAGCTGCGGCGATCGTCGGCTCCCCCGAGTGCCTGGCGCGGATCCAGGCCAAGGCCGCCACCTATCGCGCCCTGGAAGAGGCGGACGTCCGCGTCCCGGAGCATGCCCTCGCCGACACGGCGGAGAAGCTGGCCGAGGCCGCGAGACGATGCGGGCATCCCGAGCGGACGGTCGTCGTCAAGCCGAGGACCGGTCGTGGCGGGCGCGGCGTCGCCTTCCTGTGCGGCGCCGACCCCCCGCTCCGGCGCTCGGAGGCGGGACCCGCGAGTGGCGCATCGAGCCGGGAACGCCGCTCCCCGACGCGCTCTGGTTCTCGCTGTTGGATGGCCCGATGCTGCTGATGCCCTGCCTGGGGCTGCCAGCCTACGACGCGGACGTGCTCGGGATCCCCGCCGGCCACTGCGTCGTCGTCCGCCGGCGCTACAACCCGGCGGGCATCCCATTCGAGGGCAGTCTCGTGATGGCGGCGCCCGAGGCGGCCGCCTACTGCCGGCGAGTGGCCTCCGCGCTCCAACTAAATGAAAGGGCACGTTTCGACAGCTCGGGCTGGATCCCTGGCGCGCTGGTCGCTGCGCGAGCGGCGTGCCAGGGAGGGGGAGGGGGGAGCGGACGGAACGCGCTGGAAGGGCGTTGTTTGCCCTTCCAGCGCATTCCGGGAGCGACAGGGAGGAGGGGGAGGGGCCCCCTCCCCCCGGCACAATGTCCGTCCCGGGGGTGCGATAGCTCCCGAATCGCGCCTTTTTATGTAGAGGCGCTCCACGACATCGATCTGATGACCGACGCGGAGGGTCGCGTGGTCGCAGTCAACCCGCGCCCGAGCGGCAGCCTGCCTGCCACGCTGGCGGCGGGCATCGCGATCCTCGACTGGGCCGTGGCCCGGGCTCTGCGTCTGGAAGTCCAAATGTTCGAGCCGGAACGAGACGTGGAGGTTCTTCCGGTAGCCGCGACGCTCGCCTTGGCGTTTCCGCCGGCGGAGAAGGCGACCGTCGAGGGGAGACTGGATCGATGAAACGGAAGCTGATCGCCGCCCTGGCCTGTCGCGTCCAGGGCGAACGGCTCTATGGGAAACCGGTGCAGAACCTCGTCAAGGGCAAGACGATCCTGGACCAGATCCTCGACACGGTCGAACGCCTGCCCGGGATCGAGACCTCAGTGCTGGGCATCTCGGAGGGGATCGAGAACCAGGTCTTCGTGAAGATCGCCAAGCGGCGCGGCATCCCCTACATCTTCGGCGACGAGATCGACGTCCTGTCGCGATTGATCCAGTGCGCCCACATCACCGCCGCGACGGACGTCTACCGCGTGACCACCGAGTGCCCCTTCACCCACTTCGAGCCGTTCGAGCGCGCCTGGTCCTCCCACGTGGAGAAGGGCAACGACGTGACCGTGTGCGACGGCGTGCCCGAGGGGACCGCGTTCGAGATCTACCGCCTCCAGGCGCTCCTGACCTCGCACGAGCGCGGGACGCAGCACCACCGGAGCGAGGGCTGCTCGCGATACGTGCGCGAGCACCTCGGCGAGTTCCAGGTCGAGGTGATCTCCCCCGAGCCGGCCTGCGCCCGGTCCGACCTGCGCCTGACGGTCGATTACCCGGAGGACCTCGCGCTCTGCCGCAGGGTGTACGAGCACTTCCGAGAGCAGGCGCCGCTGATCCCGCTCCGAGAGATCGTCCAGTTCCTCGACGCCCGGCCCGAACTGAAGGCGCTCGTGGCGTCCTACGTCGACACGCGCCGGATCTGGCCCGAGAACCCCTGAGGCGCCGGCCGGAGCCACTCCACGATCCGGTGGGCGGCCCGGTGCCCGGAGCGGCCGTCGTTTCGCCCGACGTACTCCTCGATCAACCGCTCCCGATCCGGCGCCATCGCCGCCCACTCCGACTCGATCTCGGCCCGAGGTCGCGACGGGAACGGCAGCAGATCATCGTGGAACGAGGAGCGGCCTGCGTCGAAGTAGAAGACCTCCTTCCGGAAGGCCTCCGCGGTGTCGTCGCAGAGCGCGACCTCCTCGGGGAGGTCGATGCGGACCAGCGGCCGCCGGGAGAGGAGGCAGAGGCCCAGGGCCGTCGGCGCCCGGGACGTGACGATGAGCCAGCAGTAGCGGAAGAGGTACCGCAGGTCCGTCTTCTTCTCGAACACGAGGAGATTGGGCGAACGTCTGGCTCGTTCGAGGACGGGATCCTCGTCGAGGTAACGGCGAGCCCGATAGGGCTTGTAGAGGATGGGGTAGGGGAGCCGGCCGAAGACACGGTCGATGAGATGAATCTCGCGGCTGGCCTTCGCCCAGTCCGACCCCCCGCCCGCCACCAGATTGACGTTCCCCACGTAGAGTCGGATCGGGACGTAGAACACCTCCGGGAGGTGCCTGTGCCTCCGGAAGCGGTCCGCTCAAGGCCAGGAGGCGATCGGGATGCCGACGGCGATCGAAGGGCCTCGCGCGAAGTGGTTCTCGTCGGAAGCCGCGGCCCCGCGCTCGCTGAAGGCGAGGAAGATGTCGGCCGTGTTGTTCTCGAAATAGACCTGGATCATGCGGATCGGCGCGTTGGGTTCCCGGTTGACCCCATGCTGGAAGGCGACGACCGGCAGCGAACGCTCGAGGCGGACCTCGTGGAGACCGGCCTTCTCTGGGCTCAAACGCGTGTTGAGCAAAATCACCCGAACGCGATCGGGACCGCGGCAATCGAGCGCCTGGCGCCACCGGGGGAGGCTGGCGTGGAACCGACCCCAGTTGTCCCGGATCCGACCGAGGAGAAAACGCGCCCCCGCGGTCCGCGCTGGCGCAGGCAGCCACACGTCCAGGAACTTCGCGACCACGGGCTCGGCCGCTCGCCGGACTCGATCCTCTAGGTCGGGAGGCAGGGCCGCGTCGTGGATGGTCACGGGCGTCAAGTCCGCATCCGATACCCTCGAAGCGCGCGCTGGAGGGGCGGTCTCGCCGAGCAGGTCGTCGCCGCGCAGAATCAGGAAAGTGCCTCGCGAGACCCGAGCCGGCAGCCAGCGCCAGGTCCGCCGGAGATCGCGATAGAGCCGGTTTCACCAGAGGAAGTGCCGCATGCGGAACAGGAGGCCCGTCGGTTCCTCTTGCAGCGGGTCCTCGAGCGGGAGACGGTCCTCGGGAACGCGGTGGACGTGGGGAGCGGCATGGTCGGCGAGGATGTCTTTGTACGGCGGGTTGAACTGGCGAGACCTGGCGGCGGATTCGAATGCCGCCTGAACCACCGCAACCGGTTCCGCGTGTTACGGAGCGCCTTCTACCAGGGCGAAAAGTCAAGATGAGCCAGGACGATGTCGTGTGGAGCTACGCCCTTCCCTTCCCATTCATCGGTATGGGCGGGAAGGGCGAAGCCGCGACGCTAGCACGGGCCTCGGATCGCGCGAGTTGCGTGGCTGGCCTCCGGCTCGCCCCGCTCGCGCGGACGCAAGGAAGGAGACGGGGACCCCGGGATCCGCGCCCGGGGCCTCCGCGACCTGTAGGCAGAGGACGTGCAGCTCCTGGACGAGGAAGCGTACTCGCCCCGAAACAATTGGCGGGGTAACACCGCGAACGGTTCGTCGCTGAAGGCCATCGCTCGCAGAAGATGCTTCTGCTGCGTGACGATCGTCTGGGCGGCGACGAGGGCGAACGACGCCGTCACCTGGGCCGACTTCAGGGCCTCCTAGGCATCGATCGTGAACGGAGGCCTCGCCGGGTTGAGGGCGCTCACGTCGGCCGGCGTCGCCGAACCGGTCAGCGGTCGGGCCTTGGAGTTCGGATCGAGGAGGAGGGCCGACGAAGTGGAGGGGACCGTGGCGTCGCGTGGGACTCCCTGCTCGTGGACGTATTCGACGGCGGCGCGGCATTCCGCAATGAGGAATCGGACCGAGTCGATCGCTGGCGTACGGGCTATTGGAGATCCTCCGCCAGGATAGGTTCGCCGGCCGCGAGGGAGCGCGAGAGCGTCCGGCCGAGGACGAGACCCGGGTCGTGGAAGCCGCGGCCGGCCGGGATCCGGGCCGTCCGCTTGAAGACCAGGTCGGCCGGAACGATCGCGCGCCCGGCCCGCACATCGCGCGCTGCGAGGAGTTTCTTGACACTCTTTTCCCGGTAGGCCCACTCCGGATCCGTCAGAGCCATCGTCGGTTCCCCATAGGCGGCCTCCAGGCGCCGGACCGTGGAGACGTAGACCTCGAATTCGGCCGGCTCGAGGGCCGAGACCCAGTCCTCGATCTCGAGATAACGACTCAGGGTGAGGTGCTTCTCGATCCAGTCCGCCCCCAGCGCTCCCGCCAGGAGCGAGAGATGGACGCGATCGTCGGAATCGCCCGGGGCGTGGTCCATGTAACCGATCTCGAGATCTGGGTACTTCTCATCGAGAAGCCGGATGCGCGAGAGGGAACTCCGTTCGATGGGCGTCGGCTCGGCCTGGAACCCGTAGAGGAGGGCGAGTGACCCGCGCTTCCCCCACTCGGTTGCCACGGCCACGAGCTGGGCGATCTCCCCCTCCTCGATCCCGCCGAGCGAGACGAAGACGCGCGGGGCCAGATCGAAGGCCCGCCGGATCAGGGAACGGTTGAAGAAGTTCGAGGAGTGGATCTTGATGCCGTCGAGGCCGATCGACTCGGCGACCTTCATCGCCCGCTCCCCCGAGATGTCGGCGAGGAGGTCGATGCCCAGACCGCCGGCCAGTTCCCGCACCTCCCTCCAGAGGGAGACGTCCATCTCGAGCTTCTTGTACCAGTCGTAGTACGCGTAGCCCGGCTCCGCCACGTCGTCGGCGTAGACGATCTGGAACTTGACCGCGTCAGCCCCCGCCTTGGCGGCCGCCTTGACGTATAGACGGCAGTAATCGGGCTTGCCTTCGTAGCCTTGCGCCACCTCGGCGATAATGCGGACCATGTCGTCTCTCGCGATCCAGGGAAGAAAACCTGATCGTACCTCATGGTTGCATTCCGGGACAGATAGGAAGGGCGATCGTGGGCCGAGGACCGTCGTGGAGGACCGCTTTCGGGCACTGTGCGGACCTGGCGCCGGATCCCGCATGGCGTGAGGTCGGGTCTCCCTCTCGCGCGCCCGCTCCCGAGAAACCACCGGGAGCGGGCGCGGGATCGGGAGCGGAAGAGAACGGAGCAGAATGCAGCGTTGGGGTGTAGCGCGCCCCCCGCGATAGGTCAAGGACGCCGGCAGCTTGCGCCTCGATGGCAGGTCGGGTATCTTCGCCTCGAACTGTTCACGGAACGATCCCGGACCATGTTGATCGGCTGCCGGCCGGTCGGCCCTGACCAGCCCGTCTACGTGATCGCCGAGATCGGGATCAACCACAATGGTCGGCCCGACTCGCGCCCTAGCCGTTCCGTCAGGCGCTGGACGTGCTTGGGGCTGATGCCGAGTTCCGCTAGGTGCCGCAACGCCGCGCTCCCATGGACGAAGGAGGACGCGTTGCCGCCGGCGTACTCGATCTTGCGCAGCAGGCTGGGGCTATCCTCCTCAGCTGCCCTTGACACCCCGTTCCGGACACCCCGTTCCGGCCCTTGACACCCCGTTCCGATCTGGTACAACCCCCGCCGCGTCCCCGCGGGGCACCAGCAGGCCTCCCTGCTCAGGCCTCAGTCCGTAGGCGCGGCCAGGAAAGACGAAAGGGGGCCAAAGCCCCCCTCGTTTCGCGTCCGTAGGGTAGAAGGACGCGGTACCAATATCGCTCCCATTGTACCTCGTTCTTTACCGCCCCCTGCTGGCCGAAGATGGGATCGTCCTGACGGGGGTCTTCTGCCCCGACCCATGCCACCACGGCAAGTGGAGGGTGGCGTTGCGCTTCGTCTGCAAACGGGACGGAAGGGGCGCCTCCGTCGTCTCCCGGGGGATCGTGGTGCTGGCCTGGGACGAGCACGGACAGCCCTCAGCCCGGCTCGAAACGATGGACGTGGGCTTTGGTCGATGCCCCCGGTGTGGTGGCCGCTGGCGACTCTTGCCGTGCGACGTGCTGAGTCGGAAACGCTGCGGCCTGGCTGTGCTCGGCCACGTGGTCGGAGGCTACGACGACGGCGCCGACACTCTTCGGAGGGTCGTCTGGAACCTCCTCGGGGACGGCCCGGCCCATACGACTCTCTGGGGGTGGACCGACGGCCTCGGAGCCTACTACCCCGAGGACCTTGTCGTCTGCCGGCGGGTCTGCGAGGCTTTTCGCGATCACGCCCGGCTCGTTCCCCTCGACGAGATCGTCCGATTCCTCGATTCGCGTCCCAACCTGGGGACACTCGTCCCACCCTATAGCGACCCCAAGCCGCTCTGGCTCGATCCATCCGTGAGAGACGGTTCGACCTGACGAGCCCTTGTCAGTGCGTCAGTCGTTGCGCGGCCGGAACACGGGCCGGAGGAGGTAGCCCCGCGGGCAGGGGCCACCCGCGGTCCGGACCATCGCCGCGAGCCGCGCGAGCGCGCGACCCACAGCCACTCGCGTCGCCTCGAGCTCGCGTTCCCCGTGGGCCAGCGAAACGCAGTGGTAAGGAGCGAGCAGCCCCTCATCCACCAGGGACTCCTGAAGGACCGTCGCGGTCCGGGGACAGGGGTTCCCTCGACCGTCCACGCACTTCAGCGCGAGGTTCGACGGATGACCGCGCAGCTGCACGCGGTTCTCGAGTCCCTCGAATCGGATCGCCTGGTGGAGGATCCCCTGGAGCTCCCTCCCGGTCCGCCAGATCCTCTCGATCGCGTCCTCCTTCTCGAGGACCCGGATGGTCGCGAGCGCGGCCGCGATCCCGACCGACTCCCCGCCGTAGGTCGACGAGAGGAGAAAAACCTTGTCCCTCTCCTTCTGGCGGATCCCCCCAAGCTCGAGGATGTCGCGCTTCCCGGCGAGGAAGGAAAAGGAGAAGCCGTTCGCGACCGCCTTGCCGAACGTGCAGAGGTCCGGGGTCACGCCGAACAGGTGTTGTGCGCCGCGCAGGTGCCACCGGAAGCCCGTCACGATCTCGTCGAATACGAGCAGCGCGCCCTCTCGATCGCAGATCAGACGCAACCCTTCGAGGAAACCCGCCGCCGGGAGATCCGTCGCCATCGAGACCGGCTCCAGGAAGACGGCCGCGATCTCCCCCGGGAACCGGGCGAAGGCCTCCTCCACCGAAGCGAGATCGTTGTAGCGGAAGCCCACGTTCAGCTCTCGGTCCTTTCGCGGCACGCCCGCCGGCATCGCCGTCATCCCGATGAACCAGTCGTGCTGGCTGAAGAACGGATGGTCCCGGCAGACGGCGATCCGCTCCCGACCGGTCCACGCCCGCGCCAGACGCACCGCCGCGCTCGTGGCGTCCGACCCGTTCTTGCCGAACTTCACCATCTCGGCGGAGGGGATGAGGTGAGTGAGCTTCTCCGCGAGTTCCAGCTCTTTCTCCCACGGACGGGAGAAGTTCGATCCGAGGCCGACGGCTTCGCGGACCGCTTCGACCACCTCCGGGTGAGCGTGTCCCAGGATCACGGAGTTGATCCCCATCGCCCAGTCCAGGAACCGGTTTCCGCGGGTGTCCCAGACGTAGGCTCCCTCGCAGCGAGCGAGGTGCGGTGGAGCGTTGTAGGGGTAGACGTCGTCCCCCTTGCTGTAGGTGTGTGCCCCTCCCGGGATGAGGCGATGGGCACGAGCGCGGAGCTCTTCGTACGTCGATAGCCGGTCATCGATCTTCACGGCATGGCCTCCCTGCCAAACCCATGGCAGTATAGCGCCTCTGTAGTTCTCTTCCCTTCCATTCCCATGGGGGTTCAAGACCACCGATGCTCTACCGGCCTCTCGGCAGGTCCGGTGTCGACGTCTCGGCGATCTCGCTGGGCACGGTCGAGCTCGGGCAGGAGTACGGAATCCCCGCGCCGGGAGCCGCCGCGAGACCGGACGAGGAGGGAGCGGCGCGGATGGTGCTCGCGGCGATCGACAGGGGAGTCAACCTCATCGACACGTCCCCCGCCTACGGCGACAGCGAGGAAAGGGTCGGCCGGATTCTCGGCTCGCGTCGCATGAAAGTGCTCCTGGCCACGAAGGCGCGGATCGAGCCCGACCGGAGAGGCGCGGCGATTCGCGGCACGCTGCGAGCCTCCGTGGAGAGAAGTCTCGCCGCTCTCCGGACCGACTACCTCGACATCGTCCAGGTCCAGAATGCAACTTCGGAGACGCTGGCCCTCGACGAGCCGATCCAGGAGATCCGGGCGCTCCGGGACGAGGGGAAGACGCGGTTCCTCGGCGCGTCGGTGTACGGACCCGAGGCCGCAGAGGTCGCGATGGGACTGGGGGTCTTCGACGTCCTTCAGATCGCCTATAGCGTTCTCGACCAGAGACCGGCCGACCGGGTTCTCCCGGCAGCCGCCGGCCGAGGGATCGGGATCCTCGTCCGCTCGGTCCTTCTGAAGGGAGCCCTGACGGCTCGCGGTGAGCACTTGCCCGCCCCGCTGGAGCCGGTCCGCGACAGATCGCGGGCCTTTCGGCGCCTGGTCGCGGAGAGGTTCGGGCCGGGGAGGGAAGCACGAATCGCTATTTCGTTCGCCCTCGCGCGCCGCGAGGTCTCCTCGGTCCTCGTGGGCGTCTCGAGCGTGGACGAGATGGAGGAGGACCTGGCCTCCCTCGACGACGCCGAACTTCCGTCCGACTTCCTGGAGAGCGCGCGGGGGCTCCGCATCGACGACCCGCGGCTCGTCGATCCGCGTCTCTGGCCAAGCGTGTAGAGATCCAGGTGGGCCACCAACCCTCGGCACGTCCGGCGGAGTTCCCACTCGAGGTCTCCCGGCTCCAAGTCGATCGGGAGGGTGTCCGTGGGTATCTCTGGCCGCTGGGGCGCGATGAACTCCTGGCCATGCGAGACACGGCGCTTTCCGGCTTGGCCTCCGCCTCCCGGCACGACCCACGCGCGGGGCTCTCCGACCCGGAAATCCTCTCCGTCGTCTTCGTTCAGTTCCTCGCCGAGGCCATGGTCCTTTATCAGGCCCGGGCTCTCTGCCGCAGGCTGGGAGAACTGGGGCACATTCCCTCCGCGCCGCCGAATGACCGCGTCTTCTCCACCGTACTTGCGGGCGTCCCCCCTCCGGCGGACCACCCGCTCTTGCGCAAGCTCGCGGAGGGATTCCCCGCGACCCGGAGGCCCGGACCGCCCGCCTGGATGGGTCGCGTGGTCCAGGAGTCCCGGCTCCAGGGACTTTCGCTTTCCGTACTTCTGCCGCGCGACCGAGGACGAGACATCCTGGCGATCGACCACTCCACGCTCATCACGCATCACGCCCGCACGTTCTCCGGTCGCGTGCGGCCGCTCAACTACAGGGAGTTCTTCGCCGAGCCGGTCGCCCCGGGTCCCTCGTCCCGAGCCGGCGAGCCGTTGGCAGGACCTCTCCTTGACCTCGCCCTCGCGGCCGTGGACCGAGGCTTTCGGGCCGGCAACGAGTCGCTCCCCGGCTTCCTTGCCCGCTATCTCCGCGACTGGCTGGCGCGCGCGACCGGCCTGGTCCGGGCGCGCCTGGTGTCTCTGTTGCGGCGCCGGAGCGATCTTCCTCTACGGCTCTGGACGGGGAGCGGAGCCAACATCTGGAGCCGCGTGCTTCGCCACGCGGTCCGCGAGGCCGGGGGCTCGGTGACCGGACACGATCACGGGAGCGGGGCCGGTCACATCGACGGCGTGGCGAAAACCGTCGCCGACTTCGAGTCTTCGGACGAGTTCGTGACCTACACGCAAACGCAGGTGCGGCTGCTCGAGCGGGAGATGCGGTCGGATCTCTTGACCCAGGCCGTTCCGCCCCGCATTCGCTCTGTGGAGTCGCCTCGTGCCGTCCGTCTTCCTCGGGCGTGGCGAAGGCGTCCGCGCGCGCGCGGGGGGAAGAAGTCAGTGCTCTACCCCTCGACGTTCTACAACGGCGAGCGCATGCACTTCATGGTCCAGATCCCGGACGTGGTTGCCGTCGACTGGGAGGCGCGCCTCTTCGCCCGGCTCTGCGAGTGGGGATACGACGTAGTGCTCAAGCCGCATCCGGACAGCGTCTCGCCCCCGCCCGACGTCTACACGCGGGACTTCGGGGTCAGGATCCGTTCCGAACCCTTCGAACGCGTGATGGGCGAGGCCGACGTGATCCTCTCCATCTCCAGCCTCTCGACCGCGTTCTTCAACGCCCTCCTGACCGACCTCCCCATCGTGTTCGTTGACTTCGGCCTCGTGTCCTGGCTTCCAGAAGCCCGCGCCGTGTTCGAGAAGCGCTGTCCGGTCGTCCATGGCTGGTTCGACGAGAACCGGCGAGCCCAGGTCGACTGGCCGGAGCTCCGCGAAGCGATCGAGCGGGCGCCTTCCCTGAAGGACGACGCGTTCCGCCAGGAGTTCGTCGGTTCGCTCCCTCACTGATCCGCCGCGCCGAGAGACGGCCCCGCGCGCCGCCGGAAGGCCGTTCGCGCGCGGGGGCAAGCCCTACACCGCGCCCGACCGGGCGAGAAGGTACTCCACGCCGTCGACGACAGCCTGCCATCCCGCGGCGATCTGGTTGGCCGAGCATCCGACCGTCCACCAGCTCCGGTCACCGAGCGCCGTCTCCGCGAGGACCCGATGCTTCCGTTCGACGCCGGATTCGTTCTTCAGCACGTGCGCGCGGTAGTTCCGCAGGCTGACTCCGGCGAGTAGCGCGTGTGCCGGGGCCAGCGCGTCCACCAGGGCGGCGTGGAGAGCGTGCACGGGGTCGTGTCGCACGGCCCGTCCCTCCCGGATCTCCTCTCCGTCCCGGACGCGGCAGCGCGCCTCCACGCGCGGCCCCTCCCGTTCCTTGCCCTCCATGGCGACGCCATAGTCCAGGATCGTGAAGGCGGGCCGGTAGCCGTCTCTCATCCGCAGGAAGAGGAGCTTCGCGGAGGCCTCGGCGTTCTCGAAGCTCAGGCCTTCGCTCTCCAGGTCCTTGATCTTCTGAGCGATCCGGACCGCCTCCTCCTTGCCGACCTCGTAGTCGGGCCCGAACTCCGCGGCCTTCATGAGCACGCTGCTCTTCCCGGCGAGCTCCGAGAGGAGGACCCGAGTGCGGTTTCCCACCAGCTCCGGGCGGATGTGCTGGTAGCTCTGGCGGCACTTGAACGTGGCGTCGGCGTGCAGGCCCGCTTTGTGCGCAAAGGCGCTCTCGCCGACGAACGGAGCGCGCGGGTCGAGGGGGCGGTCGAGCAGATCGCCGATGAGGCGCGCGACTTCGGTCAAGCGCTGGAGCTTCTCTCCGTCGAGGCAGTCGACGTCCATCTTGAGCTTCAAGTTAGCGATGATCGAACAGAGGTTGGCGTTCCCGACCCTCTCTCCGATGCCGTTCACCGTACCCTGCACCTGTGTGGCGCCCGCCCGGACCGCCGCGAGCGTGTTGGCCACGCCGAGCTCGCAGTCGTTGTGGGCGTGGATCCCCACGGGGATCCCGAGATTCGCGCGCACCGCCCGGAGGATCTCCTCCACCTCCCAGGGCATCGTGCCGCCGTTCGTGTCGCAGAGGATCACGATCTCCGCCCCGCCGTCTCGCGCCGCCTGGATCGTCTGCAAGGCATAGGACGCGTTCGCCTTGTACCCGTCGAAGAACTGCTCCGCGTCGTAGAAGACCCGGCGTCCCTGGGACCGCAGGAACCGGACCGTCTCCCGGATCATGCGGAGGTTCTCGTCGAGGGAGGTGCGAAGGACCTCGTGAACGTGCATGTCCCAGCTCTTGCCGACGATGGTCACGACCGGCGTGTGAGCCGCGAGGACGGTCGCGATATTCGCGTCCTCCGCGGGCGGGACGCCGACCCGTCCGGTGTAGCTGAAGGCGGTCACGATGGCATGGTTGAGCCGGACCTCCCTCACGCGCCGGAAGTACTCGGCGTCCTTCGGGTTGGCCCCGGGCCATCCGCCTTCGATGTACTGGATGCCCAGATCGTCGAAGACCCGGGTCAGGCGGAGCTTGTCCTCGAGCGAAAAAGCGACTCCCTCGCCCTGCATTCCGTCCCGAAGGGTCGTGTCGTAGAGATCGACTTTCATGAGTCCCTCACTCGGAGTGAGCGTGGCGAGGCCTCATCCACGAAGGCCATTCGCGTGACCGGGAACATGCGCGTCCCGTGCTTCGGCTCCACGGCCGGCACGGGCAGGTCGAGGAGCGTTCGCAGGAGGATCGCCGGGACATTCACGCCGCCCGCGCGACTCGCGGCGACCGCCCCGCTCCAGCGAGGGTTGATCTCGTAGAGACCCGGCGCTCCCCCTGCTCCCAGGCCGACGTCCAGATCCATGGCGTGACTCAGGGATAGCTCGCGCACGATCCGGCGCGTGAACTCCTCCAGGCCAGGATGCCGCTCGATCCGGCAACCCTGACTGACGGAGAGGAACGGGTCCTTCCACAGGCGCCGGCGAGGAACGACGCAGAGCGCTTCTCCCTGGCGGGCGATGCAATCGACGTCGTAGTCCGGCCCGGGCATGAACTCCATGGCCAGGAGCGGGAGACGCCCGCGCTCCCGTTCCACCTGCTCGACGACCGAGGCCAGGTCCGCGAAGGCGTGTCGGGCTCCGCTCACGGGATGGAACCCCTGGACCGCGGGATCCACGACCACCAGCCCCCTGGAACCTCGCCCCGTGGGGGGCTTCAGCACGATCTTCCGGCCGGGATACCCCAGTGAGCGCGCGGCCTCCTCGATCTGGTCGGGGACCGAGACCAGCGCGAAGCCCGGCAGCGGGACTCCGCGTTCCGCGAGCCGGGCGAACAGGCGCGCCTTGTCGCGGAGCAAATCGACCGTTCCGGACTCCTCCACCGCGCACCGGACGCCCGATTCCCGGAACTCCGATTTGACGCGCGCGAGGGCCACGACCTCCTCGTCCGCGGATGGGAGGACGACCTCCACCTCCTCGGCATGGCAGATCTCCCGGAGCGTGTCGAGGAACCGGTCCGGGGCGGCCGCGGCCCCCGGTACGACGTGGAAGGAATCGACGAGGAACCGGTTGGCGACTTCGGGATTGGCATCGACCCCGACGATCCGCAGGTCGAGGTCGGGGTCGGCCCGGAGGGCTTCGATCGTGTCCGGGACGAAGGTCCCCCCGATGCAGGTGAGAAGTACGGTCGTCTTTCTCATGGGCTCCTCACAGCGTCTCGTCCTCGCAGCTATCGTCAGAAGCGGAAATCCCCACCGGGGATGCGCCGGCCGAGGCGGCGGTCCACTCCAGATAGGGCGGTTCGGTCTGCGAGGTCAGGATCTCGCGTGCCGTGGGTCCGTGGTTGAAGACGAGGTCGACCGCGCTCAATCCGGCCACGAACCCCGGCTCTCGCTGCCGGTAGGTCGGTGGCTGGAAACTCTGATACGCCAGGCGCACGCCGTTCGCGAGGTACCGCGCCTCGTGACCCGAGATGTACTTCCTCGCCCCGACCCCCGACACGAAGATGTCCGCCCCGACCTTCCGCGAGATGTCGATGAGGAGGTCGTTCTTCTTGCTCGTCAGGCCCAGCTCGGACAGGTTCACGAACCGGGGGCGGAGCCCGACGAACGCCGCGAGGGCCCGGATGAGCCCCGCGTTGAACTCCGCCAGAGAGATCTCTCCGGCCCGGTAGAAAGGCTCGAGGACCGCGATGACCTCCTCGTACCGGCTACACTTGCCATAGGCGTGCCGGAAGGCCTCCAAGTGCTTCCGTGAGAACTGCCGCGCGTCGATCTCGACACATCGAATCGGGACATCCCAGGACTCCTGGTGGACGGGGATCGAAAGCCGGACCTTCTGTCCATTCGAGCCGAGGAAGCAGCGGTTCGTGTACGATCGCGGCGTGTACTGGACGTCGTCCAGGAACACGAACACGTCGCAGTAGGTCATCTTGTGGAAGTAGCCCAGCCAGGGAAGGTAGTTGGGCTGGTGGATGCTCGCGACCTTCATTCCCCGGCCGCCCGACCCGTCTGCCGGAGTTTCGCCAGGGCCTGGTCCCGCGTGATGAAACCCGCGATCACCTCGTGGGCGAGGATCGCGGCATCCGGCCGGATTCCCGTCGCCGTCTCGTAGCGCGGGTCGAGGATGCCGGGCACGAGGCAGTTGGTGCTCATCCCCGGGATCCCCTCGTGCCGGCGGTCCCAGCCGATTGCCTCGAGCCGCGACTCGAGGTCGCCGTGGGTCCACCGGAGGAGGAAGGGGAGGGAGTAGAAGCGCACGCCCGCCCCTGTGCGGGTCTGGATCTCCCGCACCCCCGAAAGCCTGGGCTCGAGGAACGCCCAGAAGTTCCGCCCCATGACGACCCGTCGACACCCCTTCGAGAGCGCGTACTCGGCGATCTCGTTCTTGAAGACCTTCGAGCAATGGTTGCACGGGTACGCGGTCGCGGTCGGCTCGGCGCAGGCCCTGGAGACGACCGGCCCGAGGTCGAAGGAGAGCCTCACGAACACGGCGCCGGCGCGCCGGCACATCCGTCGGCAATTCTCGACGACGAACGAAGGGATGTAGCCATTGTCGACGAGGACGGCGTGGGTCCGTAGTCCCCGCTCCCTGGAGACGTGAGCGAGCGTCGCCGAGCTGTCCTTGCCGCCCGAGAAGGCCACGACCACGTCCAGGTCGGCGCCACGAGTCTCGGCGGGGTCGAGGCACTCCTCCCGCTCGCGGGCGAGGCTCCCCGTGCGCTCGGCCGCGGCGAAACCGTGTTCGAAGGCATGGCAGATGTTGCAGCGCCCGTCCGGGTGGAGGTAGACGCCCGGATTCGCCGTGCGGAACACGCAGGTCGAGCACATCCGGTCGAGATCCGGGGAGTACGCGATCCCGAGGTTCAGGGCGGTTTTCCTCTGGCACGCGTCGTGAACGACTCTCGCGTACTCACCTCGATCGGTCCCGAGCGGCGAGAGGCCCGTCTCGTAGTGCGTGAAATCCCGCCCCGGGATCTCCGCGACCGAGATGCGAGCTTCGACCGGTCTGCCTTCCTGAACGCCTGAAGTCATCGCCCCGCCCCGGCTCGGTCGGCCGCCGATGGATCGCGCGGGCCCCCGTGGTTCCGCGCACGCCGGGGGATTCTATCACGAGCCGCGTTCCCCGAGATCGCGCCCCGATAGACGGCCAGGAGTCGATCCGCGTAGCGCGCCGCGCCGAACGCGCCCCGGCAGGTCGCGCGGCCCCGCTCCGCGAGGCGGTCCCGGAGCTCGCGGCTGTCGAGCGCTCGCAACACCTGCCCGGTGAGGTCCGCGACCGAACCCGGTTCGTAGAGGAGCGCGTTCTCCTCGTGACGGACCGAACCGAGCGGCTCGACGCGGGCGGCGACGACGGGGACGCCTGCCTGCCACGCCTCGAGCAGCACGCGACCGTGGGGCTCCACGTCCAGACACGAGACGAAGACGTCCAGGCTGGCGACGATCGCCTTGCCCCGCGGGTCCTCTCCCGGCATGCGCACCCAGCGGGAGATCCTGAGGCTCTCCGCCAGCGAGGCGAATTCCCGGCGGCGTTCTCCATCTCCGACCAGGACGAGCGTGGTGTCCGGGTGGCGCTCCCGGACTCTGGCGAACGCTCGCAGGAGCCAGTCGTACTGGCGTCGTTCCGTCAAGCGCCCGACGCTTCCCACGAGGCGATGGCCGCGCGGGATAGCCCATTCCGCGTGGAGGTCGAGCGGTCGCGGGATCGCCTCGAGGATCGCGTTGGGCAAGATCTCGATTCTCCCGGGCGAGATCCCCTCCCGCACCCAGTGGTCGCGGCAGCCCTCCGACACGGCGAGGAAGCGGGCGACCCAGCGATTCGCCAGTCGAGCCTTCGCGGGGGCCAGTCCCGAGAAGTGCGAGCGCAGGTGGCTCACGCACGGCACGCGAACAGCGCGGCTCGCCCAGAGCCCGAAGAAGTCGCGGTGGATCTGGGTGTTCAGGTGGACGACGTCGATCCGGTGGCGCCGGAGCAGGCCCTGGATCCGCCGGATCAGGCGCCTGTGGATCAGCCAGTCGAAGATCGGAGATAGCGGAACATGCGGCAAGCGGTCGAGGATCGACGCGACCGTGAAAGCCAGCCGCCTGGCGGGATCGACTTTCCGGGCACGATCGTACAGGTGCCCGCGTTCCACGGCGCAACAGACGCCGAGCGCGCGGATCGCCTGGGCGCACCAGGATTCGTTGAGGAGAACGGCGACCGGTTCCACGAGGCTCCGATCGAGCGAGGCCAGCATCTGGTACAGGCTCTCGAAGGACCCCCCCGTGCCTGTCTCGCCGGTCTCGATGAGGAGAACACGCAGAGGGCCCGAAGAGCCTCTCGCTTCGCTTGACGCGTCGTTTGCCATGTCGGGATCGAGCCGGCATTCTACCGGCCGGTCCCGGCACGCGCTCCAGACTCGACGAGGCCGGCTCACCGCGAGCGGGACCGCCTGGAACCTCCAAGGCGAAACCGATCGCTCCCTCGGGGGCGCTGCACCAGGCGCGTCGCTTCCCCGAAGGGGAAAGGGCGGATACGATCTCGCGCCATCGTGCGCGCCACTTCGAGAGGTCTCTTCACGGTGAAGTGCCCCCACCGCCAGGTGGCGCGCTGGTTTCAGTCCCGCCTCGGCTGCGAGGTGGACGGCTATGCCCTCCACGCGATGTTGGGAGAGGAGTCGGCCTCCTGCGCGGAGGTCCTCGACATCCACTTCGTCCGTCACGTGTCGCACGCCAACAACATCCCGGGACTCGGCCGGATCTTCGAGCGTGTCTGGGAGCTGCGCGAGGAGGATCTCGACCGCTTCCGCGCCGACGGCGCTCGTCTCAAGCAGGCGATCGTGCGGACGTGCTTGCCGCTTCCGGACTGCCTCCGCAACCAGCCCGCGAGCGAGGAGACGACCGAGAAGCTCGCCCGGGCCCTCCTCCGCTCGCTCGAGACGCCCGGGGCTGTTGCGGCCCCGTGAACCCCAACGTTGCATTTCTGATGTAGGGCGGGGGCTTGTCCCCCGCCGCGTCCGGGCCGGGACAAGCCCGGCCCCTACATTCGGATGTCGGTTGCCGGAATTCACCCCAGGTGAGGTTCTCGACCGCTCCTCGATCCTTCAAGAATCCGCGATTCTCCGCTGCCGGCTCGCTCGGATGGTCCCGAACAGCCGCTCCAAATGCAACCATGAGGGGTACGCTCGAGTTCGAGCAGTAACGGGGCGCTACTTGTCTCCGAGCGCGTCGAGCCTCGCCTGAGCCTTCTTCGCGATCTCGGTGCCCGGTGCGCCCTGGACGATCTGACGGTAGATCGTCTTGGCCATCTCGACGTTTCCCTGCGTCTCCGTCTCCTGGGCGGAGGAGAACGCCTGCTCGAGGGCGGCCTGCGGGTCCTTCTGCGCCTGCGCGAGCATCTCTTCGATCTGCTTCTGAAACGTCGGGTTCTCGATGTTGGGGATGAACATGCGCCACTGCCCCGACATGGGGTCGTCGGGGTAGAAGCGGATGTAGTCCTCCATCGCCGTCTTGGCGCGCAGGTAGTCCTTGGAGAAAAGCGCCACCTGAACACGCGCGAGGACCTCCTCTCGCGCCGGGACCCGCTCTGGCGGGGGACCAGGGTCCTGGTCCTGGGTGCCCCCCGGATCCGGATCGGGGACCCGGTCGGGCGGCGGATCGGTCGGGAGCTCGTCCGGCTCGTCGTAGGGGTTCTCCTCGGGCCGCCCTCCGGGATCGCCCCGCCCCGGACGGTCCGGCGGCTTGTCCGGGTCGAGAGAGTCGGGAACTTTCTGCGGGGGTGCCGGGGACTCCTTGGGCGGCGCTTTCTCCTTCGCCGGCTACGGCTCCTGGGCGGTCTCCTCCACTCGAACGGGCTGCCCCCCCGATAGGAGGACCGCGACGAGCGCCAGGAGTCCCACGGCGGCGACACAGAACCCCCCGAGAAGACAGAGCGTGCCGAGAGAGACCTTCTTCGACAGGGGCTTCGTCCGGGCGCTCGTCGCCGCCCGCAGCTCGGTGCCGTGCGCATCCTGGTCGCTCGGAAGGGTCTTGGCAACGAATCCCTCCTCCAGTCGACCTCCCATTGCATTCCGGTACATCCTGGCGTGCTCGATCCCGAGGACCGGGTCCTCCAGATAGCCCTCCTCGATGACTCGCAGGTCCTCTCCGGCGACCGCGAATCGCCGTCTCGGATCCTTGTCGAGGAGTCGCAACACGATCGCGTCCAGATCGTCCGTGACCGCGACGAACCGAGACACCGGCGAAGCTCGGGACTTCACGTGTTGCTCGAAGAGCTCGGTGATCGTCGGGCCGGGGAAGGGGAGGGATCCGGTGAGCGTCCGGAACATCAGGCAGCCGAGGCTATAGAGGTCCGAACGGTGATCGGCCTCTCTACCCTGGATCTGCTCGGGCGCGATGTACGCGGGCGTTCCGACGATCGCTCCTGTCTGCGTGAGTCCGGCCGCGGTTCCTTCCGTCGCGGTGCCGGTCGAATCCCGCCCTCCGCCGAGGATTCCGGCGAGACCGAAGTCGCTCAAGGCTACCCGCCCCCGGCCGTCGAGCATGACGTTGTCGGGCTTGATGTCGCGATGGACGTAGCCCTGCTCGTGCGCGTGGATGAGGCCGGTGAGGACCGCATGGAAAACCTGCCGCGCCTCGTCCTCGGGCAGGCGGCCTCGCGCCCGGAGGAGATCCGCAAGGCTCCCGCCGGTCAGGAGCTCCATCGCGATGTAGCCCAGGTCCACGTCCTGGCCCGTCTCGATCACCGGGACGATGTTCGGGTGGCGCATGCCTTCCTGGATACGACCCTCGCGAAGGAACCGCCGCCGGAGCTCGGGCATTCGGGCGAGCTGAGGGGCCAGGAGCTTCAGCGCGACCGTCCGGCCGTTCTTCTCGGCCTTGTAGACCGCTCCCATCGCCCCGCTTCCCAGGAGCTCGACCAGTCGGAAGCCGCCAACGGCACGATCCACGTAGTCGCTCGGGGTCGCCGGCCGGGCCGAACGAGCGGTCCCCGTCGTGGGGGCCTCCTCCCAGAAGCTGGTCGCAGAGACCTGGGTCCGGGCCCGGGAAAGCGAAACGACGACCGTTCGCTCCTCGTCCGCCGGCCTGGCTCCCTCGCGGTTCACTCCGCGCCGCATCCTCGCCCACCCGAGGTCCGATTCTCAAGGACTCCGGAAGCAGATGCAATGGCCAGATCGATGAGGTCGGCTGGCGCGGGGTGCCGGAGGATGACCCGCTCGAAGCCGGTTCAGGGCATCGACTCGCGAACCGCGGTTTTTCATTTAGCTATCGCAGTCCCAGCTCCCGGAGATACCGCTGGAGGTTCTGCCGGCTCATCCCCGCCGCGGAGGCCGCCTGCGTGATGTTCCCGGCGTGGCGCGCGAGGAGCTGTTCGAAGTAGCGCCGGGCGAGGGCGTCCTTGTACGTGGAGAAAGGAAGAGCGGTCCCGAGGTCCTCCACGCCGGGAGCGGTCCCGAGCGCGGCAGGCGAGGGGATGTCTTCCCGGCGGATCGAAACCCCCTCGGCGAGGAGCGCCGCGGCTTCCAGAACGTTTCGGAGCTCGCGCACGTTCCCGTCCCACCGGCGGGCCAGGAGCTCGGCCAGCGCCTCGGGGGCGAGGCGCTTGAGGGGCGTTCCCTCCCGGACGGCGAACTCCCGGAGGAAGTGTTCCGCGAGCTCCGGCAGATCCTCCATCCTCTCCCGGAGAGACGGCATGCGGAGGACGACGACGCCCAGGCGATAGAAGAGGTCCTCGCGGAATCGACCCTCGCGGACCATCGCCTCGAGGTCGCGGTTCGTGGCGGCAACGACCCGCACGTCCACCGCCGTTTCCCGCGTCCCTCCCACCCGGCGCACGGCTTTTTCCTCAAGCACACGCAGGAGCTTCGCCTGGGCCGGAGCCGGGAGCTCGCCCACCTCATCGAGGAAGAGAATCCCTCCGTGCGCGGCCTCGAAGAGCCCGGGGCGGGACTCGTCGGCGCCGGTGAACGCCCCCTTCTCGTGGCCGAAGATCTCGGCTTCGAGGAGGCTCCCGGACAGGGCGGCCGCGTTTTCCGCGATGAACGGGCCGTCACGCCGCGGCCCCTGGGCGTGCAGGGCACGGGCGACGAGCTCCTTTCCGGCGCCGCTCTCGCCGGTCACGAGGACGGGGAGGTCGGTCTCGGCGGCGCGCCGGATCTTCTCGCGGAGGTCCGCAAGCAGCGGGCTCGACCCGACGATCCTGTGCCGCGCGTCGCCTCCGGGCGTCCAGGCGCGGGCCTCTTCCAGGGAGCGGGATAGCACGCGGTTGTCGCGCGAGAGCTCCCGATTCAGGCGCTCGATCTCGGCGACGCGGCGAGCCGTGGCAATGGCCGCGGCGGCGTGGTCGGCGAGCGACGCCAGGACCGAGAGACCTGGACCGGCGAAGACGCCCTCGTGGTGCCGGTGGTCGAGGTAGAGGCAGCCGAGCGTCTCGTCCCCCGCAAGTAGGGGCAGGCAGAGGATGGAGCGGAGGTGGCGGGTCGTGATCGACTCGCGGTCGGAGTAGGGCTTGGCCGTCGCCGCGTCGGCCACGAGGACTCGCCGGCGGCTCTGGATCGCTTCCTCCAGGACCCCCCGGGAAACGCGGGCGGCAGCGTCGGGGATGGAGTCGCCGTCGAGCGTCTTCCCGAGGACGCGCTCCTCGGCTCCCCGGCCGATCACGAGGAACCCGCGCTCCGCCCCCGAGAGCTCGAGCGCCGCGGCGAGGACCCTGTCGAGGAGCCCGTCCCAGTTCCGCTCCCGGACCAGGGCCGCCGTGATCTCCTGGAGCCGTGCCAGGGCGGTGGATGTCCGCTCGAGCTCGGTCACCGCGGCGGACCGGCCCGCCCGGTTCTCGATCCGGCCCAGAGCGAGACCGGCGAGGAGCGCGCTCGCCGTGACGAGGAGGAGGTCGCCCGCGTCGAGCTCGCGTCGGGCACGCTCGACCAGGACGAGGAAGCGCCCACGGGGATCCGTCGCGGCGGCCGCGACCCACCGCTCGCCGCCGCTCTCGCCACTACGGCTGACCGAGGCGAGGATCGGGGCCCCCTCCGCCGCGAAGGCCTGGACCTCCGAGGCCGGAAGCGGTGGCGCCGTCCCGGCGGAGACGAGAGGGTCCACGAACACGAGGTCGAGGGATCGGCCGTCGTGGACCGAGGCCCGGTCGGCGCCCAGGGCGCGGCGCAGCGCCGGGAGGAGCCCCTCCCAGAGCGCCTCCTCGTCGGGCGCCCCGAGCGCGACCCGGGCGAGGACGAGGATCGCGCGCACGCGGTCCCGGCTGACGTCCGCGGGCGTGCCGCCCTCGCGTTCCGTGCCCCGGTAGAGCACGGTGCTCGCGTAGCGGTCGGACGCCTCGTCGGGGCGGTCGAAGAGGAGCACCGACTCGCCGCACGAGATGAGGTCGCCCCGGGAGAGCGGCGCTTCCTCGACCGCGCGCCCGTTGAGCTCGACCGCGGTCGTGGCGTCGATTCGCCGCAGGAGGTAGGTTCCCCGCGCATCGAGCCGGATGGAGAGGGCTGGCGAGGACGACCCAGCCTCGCCGTCACAGCCCAGCTCCAGCCGGTCGCCAACCGGAAGCGCGGCGGGGGCTCCGCGACCCCGGAGTACCAAGATCTTCGCCTGGCTCACGCGTGGATGTTAGGCTCCCAGGCGAATCGGGGTCAACTGGCCGCGGGGCCCTGGGGGCGCTAGACTTTTCACGGTCACGCCCACGCCCACGGTCACGGTCACGGTCACGCCCACGGTCACGCCCACGGTCACGGATCCACGAGAACAGGTCGCACGATGACGAGGACCTCCAAGAACTACTATGAAACCCTCGGAGTCCGCGAGGGCGCTTCGAGCGAGGAGATCAAGAAGGCCTACCGCAAGCTCGCCAAGAAATTCCACCCCGACAAGAACCCTGGAAACAAGGCGGCGGAGGCGCGCTTCAAGGAAGTGAGTGAAGCTTACAACGTCCTGGGTGACAAGGAGAAGCGCGCCCGCTTCGACGCCTTCCGGAAGGGCGGGTTCGCCTTCGGGGAGGGCCAGGGGTTCGGGGGGTTTGGAGGAGCCAAAGGATTCGAGGACCTCTTCCGCGGCTTTCGCCAGGAGGGAGGGGGCTTCCGCTTCGAGAACCTCGGGGATCTGGGCGACCTCTTCTCGTTCTTCGACGACCGCGACGCCTTCCGCGAGCGCGCCGCACGCGGGCCTGTACGCGGCGAGGATGTCGAGCGAATGCTCGAGGTCCCGTTCGAGGTGGCGGCCCGGGGCGGGAAGTCCACCCTGCGCCTCGCCTCGGGCGAACCGTGCGGGGAGTGCGGGGGGAGCGGAAGCCGGGCCTCCGGAACGGGGACTTCCTGCTCCCTCTGTGGAGGGACGGGGAGGCTCGAGAGCTCGCAGGGGCTTTTCGCGATCCACCGGCTCTGTCCGGCCTGCCAGGGGCGCGGGAGTTCGCCGGGCGAGCCCTGCGCGAGCTGCGGAGGCTCCGGGACGGCGCCCGCTCGGCGCACGATCGAGGTGAAGATCCCGGCCGGAATCGAGGACGGAAGCCCCATCCGGCTTCGAGGTCAGGGAAAGCGCGGCCGGGGCGGCGCTCCCGCCGGGGACCTCATCCTCACCGTCCGGATCGTGGGGGCCGGGGAGAAGTTCGAGAGGCGCGGGCTCGACGTCTATTCGGACCTCGAGATCGACCTCGCCGAGGCACTTCTCGGAACGAAAAAGGACGTCGAGACGCTCCACGGGCCGGTCACGCTCGCCGTGCCGCCCTGCACACAGCCCGGGAGCGTGCTCCGTGCCCGCGGCCGCGGTGTCAAGGGCGAGGACGGAAGCTCAGGCGATCACCTCGTGCGCGTTCGCGTCCGGCTGCCATCCAGCCTCACTCCCCGCCAGAAGGAACTCCTGGACGAATTCGTCCGGGCGGGGACCTGAGCCAGGGGTCAGAGATCGGGGATCGGAATGATCCGTCAGGTCGGGAACTGAACCCCGAACCCCGTCCCCCGAACCCCGATCCTGGGGTTCGGGAAGATCCGTCACGTCGGGAACTGAACCCCGAACCCCGAAC
>JACQVV010000541.1 GCA_016209595.1 Planctomycetota bacterium | reverse complement strand
GAGGGGGGCCGGGGGGAGGGGGCGCCGGCGCGCGCCGCGCGAGGGATTCGCCGCAATGAGGGCAAGTCGCCGTGCCCGGGGGGATCGGCTCGGCGCACATCGGGCAGGTCATGTCGCCCATCTTAGCGGCTTTTCCTCCGCGGCTTGGCGGCGAGAAACCTCCCGGTGTGGCTTCGTTCGCAGCGGGCTTCGCGGCCGGCCGTGGCCCTCCGCGGGAGCAAGCCGCCATGCAGCCTCGACTCCACCACCACACGAAGTGAACCGCATTTCCCTTCCGCCTGGACTAAGATACGCGAGCGTGGCCAGTGGCCTCGCGCAAAGAAAGGATCGATCGACATGTCCGAAGCCACACCCATCCGGGAAGAGGACCTCAAGGCGTTCGCCGCAAAGATCGACGAGTGGGGAATGTCGTTGCCGCCCGAGCAGCGCGCCCTTCTCCAGGTCTTGCTCGACCGCTCCGCGGCCGTGACCGGGGACGTACAGGGGTTCGAGGCCATGCAGAGCATCTACCTCACCGCCCGGAGCAGCCTCGCGGCGAGCGTCCAGAACCAGAACCTGAGGCTCTCGCAGGGAGCGACCGGAGGGAAGGCCTGGTATCAGGTCCAGGACCGGGGGAGCAACAAGGCGATCAACTTCGGGCCCTTCTTCGACACGGCGTGGCACGCGATGTAGTGGATGGAACGGAGCTCCCGCTCGCGGCAGAAGGGCTCGCCCGCAGGCTCGAGGAGCTCGCCCGGGGCCTTGATCCTCGCGAGGAGGCCCTGCTGCGGACCATCCTCTGCCGGGCGATGGATCCGATCGCGCGAGCCGGGGAGCGTCCCTCGTCCGAGATTCTCGATCCCGCGGAGGAGCGTTTCCTCCGCGAACTCGAACGCCAGGCAGGGGCGTAGGTCCTGGGCTACGTCGGCCTCGTCGTCAAGGCGACGCGCCTGTGCAACCTCCGGTGCCGATACTGCCACGAGTGGCGCGAGGGCGGCCCCGGGGTCACGATGTCCTTCGAGGTCCTCGCCCGGCTCGTGGCGGCGGCGCTCCGGGAGCCGTCCCACGAGGCCGTCGACTTCATGTGGCACGGCGGCGAGCCGACGCTCCTCCCCATCCGCTTCTACGAGAAGGCGCTCTACCTCGAGGCCCGCTTCAGGCGGCCGGGGCAGCTCGTCGCGAACCGGATGCAGACGAACGGCACGCGCGTCACCGGCGAGTGGGTCCGTTTCTGGAGGGCGAACGACTTCTCGATCGGGCTCTCGCTCGACGGGCCGCCCGAGCTCCACGACCTCTCCCGCCCCGATGCCGGAGGGCGAGGGACGTCCGGCCTCGTCACGGACGCGCTCCACCGGCTCGAGGACGGCGGCGTTCCCTTCACCGTTCTCGTGGTCCTCGACGAGCCGGCGCTCATCCTGGGGGCCGAACGGTTCCTCGCGTGGCTGGTCGAGCGCCGGATTCGCCGCGTGGCCCTCCTCGCCGCCCACCCCAAGCCCGGGGCGCGGGCCGATCCGGGAGTCCGGCCAGCCGGATACCCCGAACGGCGCCGCGTGACCGAGTTCCTGGCCGCCCTCTACGACCGCTGGCTCGAGCACGGCGATGCCGGGATCTGGATCCGGGAGCTCGCGAGTCTGCGGTCGAGGATCGAGGGCGAGCGGCCGGCCGTCTGCACGATGGCGGGAGGCTGTCTGGGTTCGTTCTTCCAGATCGAGCCGGGCGGGGCCATCTCCCATTGCGGCTACTTCGCCGGCGACACCGACCACGCGCTCGGCCACATCGCGACGTCGAACTTCGGCGAGATCGCGCATGGCGAGGCCCTCGGACGGTTGCGCGAGGCGGAGGCCCTTCGCCTCGATCGCCTGCGGGGCTGCCCGGAATTCTCCGTGTGCAGGGGGTACTGCCCACACGAACGCTATCTGGCCGGACGGTTCGATCCCGGGACGACCGAGGGATGTTGCGGTCTCGCCCCGCTCATCCGGCACGTCCGTGAACGGAAGGCGGCGATGGGGAACGCATGTCCCGAAAACGGCGCGGGATGGGCAGGCTGAGGTAGCGGCCGGCGTCCTCGAGAACGAGCCTCGCTCGCACGAGACGCTCGATCGTTCCCTCGAGCGCGGACGCCGTCCACGACGAGTCCCCCGGAACCACGTCTTCGATCGACTGGACTCGATACCCTCCCTCCCGCACCTGGCCGGTCGCGAGCGCGAAGAGCATCCGGTTCCCGTCGGGACCGAAGAGGGGGCCCAGAAGTGCGAGGAGGATCCCTTCCGGGCGCCCTGCGCCGCCGGCTGGCCCCGCGCGGCGGAGCCGGCGCAGGGCGGTCGCCCTCGTTCCGGGGGTCTCCAGGGCGTCCAGGACGCGCGTTTCCGGCTCGCCCAGGGCCCATGCGATCCGCTCGCGTCCGCGAGAGTCGAGAACGAGAGCGCGCCCCCCCACGCGGAATGCCGCGAGCTCCGCGCCATCGTGCTCGAAGCCGAGCCGCCAGTCACGAAGCGCGTCGGCCAGGGTCCCGCTCTGCAACGAGAGGAGCGCCGGGTCGGCGCCGCCTCGGACGTCGTGATCGAAGTTGTAGGCGAGGTCGAAGACGTCCCGGGGGGCGAACGGGTAGATCGCCTCATAGCCCGCGAAGGGCCTGAGGTTCTCGATCCCGAAATCGGACGCCTGGTCGAAGTAGGGGCTGAATCGCTGGACGACGACCGAGTTCAGGCTTTGCGGCGCGTCGAGGTGCCGGAGCGACGGCACGATGTCGAGAATCCGCTCGTAGTCAGCGAGCGTCTCACCCGGGAAGCCGAAGAGGTGGTGCCAGACCGGGTGGATCCCTTGCGCGCGGCAGGCGCGAAGGCACTGGATGTTCTGCAGGAGCGTCGTGCCCTTTCGCATGAGCCCGAGGATCCGGGTCGAGAGGCTCTCGATTCCCGGCTGGATGCGGGTGACGCCTGCTCGCCTGAGAGTCTCGATCTCCTCGGGCCGAAGGCTCGCCCTGACCTCGAAGAAGAGGTCGATCTCCCAGCCCAACAGCGCGATCTCGGGCAGGAGATCCCGCACGTAGCCGTGATCGAGGATCGAGTCGGTCGTCAGGAACGAGCGAGCGGCATGGCGGCGGCCCAGGTGCTCGATTTCCGCGAGGACTCGCGGGACCGACTTCTTGCGAAACGCCATCCCGTCGGCATTCCGACCGCAGAAGGTGCAGTGGCACTTCTCGCCCCAAGAGCACCCGCGCGACGTCTCGATGGAGATGCACCGCCCGACGAGGTCGTCGATCCCGAGCTGCCGAGCGCGGGCATAGTAGTCGTCGTGGTCGGGGTAGGGAAGGAGGTCGAGTTCCGGAACGATCGGGACCGGGCCGACGCCATCCGGGTCATCCCGTCCGACGACGCCTGGCAGTCCCCGGGCGTCCCGGCCGGCG
>JACQVV010000540.1 GCA_016209595.1 Planctomycetota bacterium | reverse complement strand
GGCGAGGAGGACCTTCACGGCGCAGAGGTTCCCGAGCCGCTCGTGGCGGGCCTTGTAGACGACGCCCATGCCGCCGTGGCCGAGCTCCTCGATCAGCTCGTATGGCCCGAGCCGCTTGGGCGCGGGACGGGGCGGCGCGGGCGCGGGGGAGGCCTTCACGGTCGCGGCCGGGTCGAGCTTCATCGTCGGGACGTCGGACTCGGGCGTCGGCGCGGCGGGGCCGACGAGCGCGCGAGCGAGGGCGCAGAGGGCCTCGGTCTCCGCGGGCGGGAGGGAGAGCCACGCGGAGAGCCGACCGCCCCCGTCGCCGCCGGCCTCCTCGATCTTCCGTAGGGCCTCGGCCGCGGCGGCCTCGGAGATCCGTTCGAGGCGCCGGCCGAGATCGATCGCCGTCCTCCACTCCTGTTCGATCGAGGCCATCGGGAGCGGATTCTAGGCCGCGCGAAGCCGTCCCGGCAAGGCCGCTGGCGGGAAGCTCCTGCATGTCGGTTCTTGCCGCCGGCCGCCGCGGGGGGGTAGGATCCGCGCGTCGCTGGGCGCGGTTTCGGGCGTCCGCCGCGCCAGGAGAGCCCCCACCCCGCCCCCTCAGGCAGCCAAGCTGGACGAGTGCAGAGCCGTCCTCGATCGAGGGAACCTCATCGCGAAGCGTCCGGCGGGCGCGGAAGCAGGAGAGCAACGTGTCTGAGAAAACAACGTGGGAGTTGTTCTTCGACGCGCACGCACCGGTCTACGAGGGCAATGTCTTCACCAAGAACACCCTCGAGGAGGTGGACTTCCTGCTCGGTGAGCTGGACCTCCCGCCAGGCGGCGCCATCCTCGACGTCGGGTGCGGCACTGGGCGACACTCCATCGAACTGGCCAGGCGTGGCTATGCGGTGACGGGCCTGGACCTGTCTTCGGAGATGCTCGCGAGAGCCGCGGATGCGGCCAAGGCGGCGGGCGTGCGGGTCGAGTGGATTCGCTCGGATGCCGCACGATTCGCTCTCCCGGACAGGTATGATGCCGCAATCTGCCTGTGCGAGGGAGCCTTCGGGCTTCTTGGCCAGGCGGATGACCCGATCGACCAACCCCTGTCGATCCTGCGCAACATCACCCGCTGTTTGAAACCGCAGGCAAAGGCCGTGTTCACTGTCCTCAATGCGGCGCGCATGCATCGCAAGCACAACGACCAGGACGTGGCAGAAGGGCGCTTTGACCCGCTGACGCTGGTCGAGTCTTCGGCTCTTCCTCCGCGAGAAGGGATGCCTCCCCTTGCGGTCAGGGAGCGTGGATTCGTGCCAACGGAGCTGAATCTCCTCTTCCGTCTCGCAGGCATGTCCGTGCTCGGCATCTGGGGTGGGACCGCGGGCAATTGGGGCAAGCGGCCCATCGAACTCGACGAGTTCGAGATCATGGTCGTAGCACGAAGGACCGCCGGAACATCGCCCGAGCACGCCGGCCTCGACGCGAGTCACCCCACGTAGAGGTCGCTGGAGTTCGGCGACAAACTCGCGGACGGCTGGGGCGAAGTGCTCTCGGTTTGGGCCCGCATGACGCCAGCATCGGCGTAAGTGCTTGCCGGGATCTGCATCCCGCTGCGGGGACTGCCCTGGCAGTGGTTCTGGGCCGATGCCGCACTTGCGCCCGGCGCGGCCCTGCCGCTGTGGATCGCGTACCGGGACATCCGATGCCTGGAACGGGCCGCCCCTCCGGGGTGGAGGTCATCAGAAGTTGGATAGGCGCGTTTCGGGGACGACCGTTCAACGCGGGCGCGTCCAGCAGAGACAACGAATACACTAGTTTCATATGTAGTTGCGACTTTCATATGAACATGCTACTTTCATTCCATCATGCGACGCGTTCCTGGAATCCTCTCCCTCCCCGGCTATGTGCCCGCCCCCCCAGGGAAGACCTACGACCTGCGATCCGAAGACGACAGAGTCGTGCTGAAGTACAAGACTGGGCGCGGAATCGGAGCGCGGGAGCTCCATGCCGCGATGGCCGACCTGGCCGTCGCCCTCTCCGACGACCGTCAGGGCCTCCACCACTTCGCTTGTCTGGTCTGGCACGGCAAGGGAATGAGCTGGCCCCGAGCCGAATGGGAGTGGAAGCGACTCGTGGTCGCCCTCAAGGACCCCATCCGTCTGCGGATGGCGCTCCTCTGGGTCCCGGACGAGGGCCCCATCCAGATCCAGCCCAAGAACCCCGGTCTGGAGCATCTCGCCAGGCTGATTCACGCGAGCCCCCTTCGATCGAGGCCACCGTCGGAGCCGCGGCCCTTCGCCATCTCCTCCGCCTTCTTTGAAGTGTTCAAGGTCCTCCTGGTGTGGCACCTGAAGGCCTCCGGGCCGCTCTCCCTCGGCCTGCTGTGCAAGCTGACCGGCCGCTCCCATCCCACCGTCTCCGCCGCCCTCTCCGAGCTTCAGCGCCGAGGCGAACTCCGGCGCAACTCCAACCGAAGCGTCGAGCTGACCTCCTTCCCACGTCGCACCTGGGGAGAGATCCTCGCGCTCTCCACGCAGCTCCGCACGCCCCTGCGATTCGTCGATCCCTCCGGCCGTCCTCCGAACCCGATGTTCCTCCTCTCCCGCGTGCGCAGGCTCCCACCGCAGGGCGTCGCCCTCGGCGGGACCCTCGCCGCGGAGGCCTGGCACCCGCGCTTCAACCTCGCCGGGCTGCCTCGACTCGACCTGTCGGTGCACCTGCCCGGTGGCGATTTCGATCCCGAGACGATCGCACGGATCGATCCTACGCTGCGGAGGGCCAGAGGAGGCCCTGAGGACGCCGTGCTCGTCGTGCATCCTCTCCGTCGTGCCGAGGCCCTCTTCACCGAGTCGGCCGGGGGGGGGCTCCCCGTCGCCGACCTCGTCGAGACGCTGCTCGACCTCCATGAGATGCACCTCGAGTCCCAGGCCTGGGAGATCGTCAACGCCGTGATGCGGAGGAAGGCGCAGTGAGGGAACTCGACCCGAAGGCCATCCTCGAAGTGATTGCGCGCGACCTCCCCGCTGGTTTGCGCAAGCGAGTCTATCTCGCCGGCAGTCTCGCGGCGGCGCTGGCGCTCGGGGATCGGCCCGCGGGCAGGTCCATACGCACCAAGGACGCCGACTTCATCGTCCAGTCCGTGGTCGGCCCCGCCGCCCTCGTTCCGGCCGTGCGTCGGCTGAAGAAGGCGGGATGGACCTACTTCCCAACCGCCGACTTTCCCGCGCCCGGGCGGGAGTCCGACCTGCTCGACGAGCTCCCCTTCATCCGACTGGCCCCTGCCGTGAGCGCGCCCGAGTACTTCGTCGAATTCCTGGGCAGCCCGAGGGTCGGGGAGCCCGATGCGAAGCGCCTGGAGCGGATTCAGGTGGGAGGGGAGCACTACGCCGTGCCCGTCTTCCGATTCATGGGGCTGACCTCCTGGGGCCTCCGGGAGTCCTCCGATGGCTGGCGCCACGCGGACCCGTCCATGATGGCCCTCGCCAACCTCCTGTCCCATCCGACCATCGGGAGTCAGGTCATGGAGACCCCGATCGGGGGCCGTAAGCGGCTCCGTTCGGCAAAGGACCTCGGGCGCGTCCTCGCCATCGCCCGTCTGATTCCTCGCGAGCAGCACGAGAACTGGGTGGACCCCTGGCTCGCGGCCCTGCGGGCCTGGTTCCCAGCCGATTGGCGATCGCTTGGGGGACGGATCGGCGACGGAGTGCGAGACCTGCTCTCGCACGAGCAGGGACTCGAAGATGCCCACTTCACGGCCACGTTCACGTTTCTCGCCGGGATGGGCTTCACGAAAGAGAACCTCTCCGCTGTCGCAGAGCAGCTCCTCGCGGATGTCCTCGATCCCTTTGCGGAACAGTGCCGGAAGGCGTAGTTGGTGCGACGCGCTGCCCCTCATGCCTCGCGGAAGGCTGGCCACACTGTGCGCGTTTTGGTTTCATCTGCACCGGATGCGCATCCTCCACGTCATCACGCGCCTCATCCGCGGCGGCGCGCCGCGCCCACGAGGGCAGCGAGCGCGCCCGTTCGCGCTCTTCGCCGTTCACCACCCGCACAGTG
>JACQVV010000534.1 GCA_016209595.1 Planctomycetota bacterium | reverse complement strand
GCTTGATGAGCTCGGCGCTGGCGATGTCTGTCTCGATCATCGGAGCGGCGAGCGGCGCGTAGAGGCGCCGGAGGATCGACGCGGCTTGTTCGCCGGCGACGCCGATCACGATCCGGTCGGGGTGGAGGAAGTCCTGGATCGCGTTCCCTTCGCGCAGGAACTCGGGGTTCGACGCGACCTCGAAGGGGACCCCGGGCGCAACCTCCCGCTCGATCGTCCGCCGGACCTTCTCTCCGGTCATGACCGGGACGGTGCTCTTTTCCACGATCACCGTGAACTTCGACAGGCCCCGGGCGATGTCCCGGCACACCTTCTCGACCCCCGACAGGTCGGCGCGGCCACCCCGATCGGGAGGGGTTCCCACGGCGATGAAGACGACCTCGGCCCCGCCGACCGCCCCGGCGGTGTCGGTCGAGAATCGAAGCCGCCCGGCCTGGCGGTTCCGGGTGACGAGCTCCTCGAGACCGGGTTCGTAGAACGGGATTCCGCCCGACTCGAGGACGCGGATCTTTTCCGCGTCCACGTCGGTGCAGGCGACGTGGTGGCCGATGTCGGCGAGGCACGCTCCCGTCACTAGCCCGACGTATCCGGTGCCGACGATGGCGACGTCCACCCTGGGCTATTCCTCTCGCTTGAAACTGGGCCGGAAGAAATTGAAGTCGGGCTCGTACGTGCGTGCCACCGACTCGGGGATTTTCTGCTCGATGGCCGTGGTCGAGAGCGCCACGGTGAAGGAGGTCTCGTCCTCTCCCTCGTCCCGTTCCAGGTTGAAGTCCACGACGAACTCGTGGAAGGTTCGCCGCACGGTGAGCCGGGCCTCTAGGTTCGAGTCGTTGTTGAAATCGTACTGGTTCGACACGAGCACGGACCACTTCGGGCTGATGTCGTACTCGAGCTGCGTGATGGCGACGAGCGAGTTGTCCTGGATGTGGCGGAGGCCGGCGAAAGCCTGCCAGTCGGGCTTGACCAGGCGGGAACGCCCCCAGGGGACCCGGCCGCTCGCGGAGACGCCGCCGGAGGCCGATCGGACGGAGTCCGTCTCGAAGTCCCACTCGAACTTCGAGGTGACGGTGAGCCAGCGCCGGGGCCGGAGGCGGAAGTCGTAGTCGGCGATCCCCCAGGGGTTCTCCTTGTCCACGTCCTCGGGATCGGGGAAGTAGGTGAGGTCCGTGCGGAGGAAGAGGAACTCCTCGACCGTGCCGGGACGGGCCTGGGCGAAGGCCTCCTCGATCCGCGCGAGCTCCGAAAGCTCGGGTCCCGCGGGCCGGGCCGCATCGCCGTCCTCGCCGGGCTCGGGGAAACGACGGGTCTTGAGACGGTTGGTGACGCGGAACCGGAACTCCTGGACCGGCGAGAGGGTCTCGACCTCATCGAAGAAGAGGAGCCGCTCCCGGTCGAGGCTCGAGTCGATCAGGTTCTCATAGCGGATCTCCGGCGACACGATGTGCTGGAGGCGGTGGAGGTCGAAGAGCGAGCTCTCCACGCCGTCGTAGACCCGCCAGAGGTTCGCCGAGAGGCGGCTCCCCGCGCCCGCGGCCCAGCGGTCCTTGGTCTCACCCGAAAGGACCCGATCGTACTGGGTGTAGCGTCCCTCGGCGAAGGGCGTCAGGCGCACCCAGGAGATCTGGAAGGGGTAGTCCAGCCGGTGCTGGGTGTCGATGCGGAAAGACTGGTAGGGATCGAAGGCCTCGCCGGGGAGGCCCTCGAGGCGCTCGTCGAACTCTCTCCGGACGAACCCGCCATCCGTCTCCTGGGTGTAGAGAAGGTTTTCCAGGATCGGGTTCTCGTCGAGCACGGGCTCGGCGATCGTCGAGGCCCCGAGCTGCGGGAGGTACTCGGTCTGCGTCTGCCACTCGTTGACTCGAGGCCGGACGAGCGCCCAGGCGAGGTGGTTGTCGTACCGCTTGCGGAGGAACGCGTACGTCTCCTGCTCCTTGTCCTCCTTGTCCTCCCTCTCGAAGTACTCGCGCAAGAAATTCCGGTCACGGATCCGCGAGACTTCCAGGTCGAGGCGCAGGTCTTCGGGGAACTCGTGCCGGTGGCGTTCGTGGATCCGCCAGCGGTTCTCCGGCGGCTCGGTCTTGTCGAAGTCCTCGCCGTGGTCGCGCGCGTAGTAGGTGGAGAGCCTTCCGGAGTAGGGGTTGCCGAACGGGTCGACCGATTTGTACTCGATGTCGCCGCCGGTCGCCGGGCCTCGCTTCGAGCGGTAGTCGGTATGGAGCCTCCACTTGCCCCAGTTCCCGATATCCTCCCCCCAGGTGAAGAGCCCGAAGGTCCCCATCCGGTTGGAGTTCCCGACGCGGATGTCCTTGATGAGATAGGTGTCGTCCTCGGTCGCCTCGGCGTAGGGAACGTAGAAAACAGGAACGCTCCCGGCGTAGAGAACGTTCGAGGTCGCCTTGACGCGAGTGACGCTCTCTTCCCCGACGAGTTCGACCCGGGAGGCCTGGACCCGATGGTGCGGCTCCCCGAACTCGCAGATCGTGACCGAGACGTCCCGTCCTTCCGCGAGGTCCTTGGAGAAGATCCGGAACTCCTCGGCCCGCACGTAGAGAGGGACGATCCGCTTCTTGCCGGCGCGGGTCGTGCCGCCCATCTTCGCCTTCTCGATGTAGCCGCGCTCGCCGGCGAGGTCGAAGACGAGTCGATTCCCGCCGAAGTACTCCTTGCGGGGGCCGCCCCGGTAGAGGCGGACGTTTCCCTCGGCGTAGAACTCGGTGCGCGTCCGCGGGGCGCCGTCGGGCGCGGGCGGGAGCTCCGTGAACCAGATCACGACTTGATCGCAGTAGAGCTCCAGGATCGGCTTCTCGCGGGTGCCCTGCCACGCGTAGATGTTCCCCGAGGCCATGAGGATCCGGGTGCCGCCCCTCTCCCAGGTCTCGGAGTGCGCCGCCTGCACGCGGATGGGTTCCGGCGCGGGCGGCTCCTGGGCCTGGGTGGCCCCGCGGAGGAGGACCCCGAGGAGGGCGAACCAGAGGGGGAACGGTCGTCTCATTCTCGGAGAGCGGGGTCCGGGAGGGCTCGATAGGGGGAGGATTGTATCACGCTGCAAACGCCGCGCAATCGAGGGCTGGATGGCTCAGAAACGGTACCGGTCAACCACCCATGCCCCGATGCCGGCCGGGTTCCGTTCCCAGGCGTCCAGCGCTTCCTGGCCCGGAGATCGTCCCGCCCCCGCCCACGGCTCGATGGGAGCGAGGAGCTCCGGTTCCCTCCGGCCGCCCGGTCCCGTCGCGTCCGCCCGGTCGAGTCCGCGGCGCGCGAGCGCGACCATGTCGCTCGCCCACCCGGCGAGCGGTCGCCCGCGGAAGAGGGCCCCGAGTCCGAGACGGGCACCGGCCTCGGCGAGGCGGTCCAGCTCGTCCGCGCCCCAGCCCTCGACGAACGCGAGCGCCTCCCGGAGCGATTCCGGATGCCCCAGAAGTCCCTTCCAGAGGGCCGGGACGGCGAGCACTCGGTCAGGAGGCTGCGAGTCGACGGAACGGAGCTCGACGACGTTCTTCAGCCGCGCCTCAGTGAAGATGCCGGAAAGGTGCATCGACCAGTCGCTGAAGGTGGCCCGGTGCTGGCCCAGCCCGTCCGCCAGGAACTCCCGGAAGCTCGCGTCGATCTCCAGGTACCTTCCGTCCCGCAGGAGGAAGAGGACGGGCACGCCAAGCGCGTGGTCCACGTAATCGGCGTATCCGAAGCTCCCGGGCCCGAGCGCCGCGGGAATGAGGCCGCAGCGAGACGGGTCGGTGTATCGCCAGACATGCCCGCGCAGCGACTGGTAGCCATTCGGCCCGCCGATCGAAAGGGACGCGTTGGCGAAGAGCGCCGCCGCGACGCCCGACAGGGCGAGGCCCACGCGTAGCTTCGCCGCCATGTCTTCCTCGTCCGCGTGGTCGAGGGAGACCTGGACGGCTGCCGTGCTCTTCATCATGTGGTGGGCGAGGTGGCCGCGGGAAGGCAGGCGCCGGCGCATCCAGTCGTAGCGCGCCTTCGGGACCCACGGGATCCGGTCCACGGGCGCGAAGGGATGGACCCCGAGTCCGAGGAAAGCGACGCCGAGCGGGCGGGCCGCGGCGTCGAGCTCCCGGCGATACGTCTCGAACTCCCGTTCCAGCTCGAAGAGGTCTCGGCACGGCGAGGTCGCGAGCTCGAACTGTCCGCCCGGCTCCAGGCTCACGCGGCTCTCGCCCCGGGCCAGGCCGACGGGGCGCCCGGACTCGGTCTGGAGCTCCCAGTCGCCCCCCTCGGCCATTCGAGCGAGGATCGCCTCGATGCCGCGTTCACCGGAATACGGGATGGACATCCCTGTACTTGCGTCCACGCCGAAGGCTTCGATCTCCATCCCGATCCGGAACAGGGAGGGAGGCTTGGCCGACCGCGTGAACGCCTGGACGAGCTCCTCGGAACCGGAGAGGCTCCGGTCCTCGGCTCCCGGGAAGGCCCACTCGCTCATTTCAGGCTTCAGCCTTCAGGCTTCAGGCTTCAGAAAAAAAAGAAAAACGCTTCAGGCTTCGGGGTCACAGCCGACGGGACTGAAGCCGGCAGCCTCACGTGAACCCGAAGCGTGAAAACCGGCATTTCACGTCCCCTCGGCCAGCCTCCTCGCGTGGTTTTCCGAGGCGAGCCCGGCCGCGAGGATCTTCCGCTGGGTTTTCTCGAACTCGTACTCGACCCGCCGGTAGCGGACGGAGGTCCCATCGAAGAGGACGTAGCAAGCCCTCCGGTCGCGGTCGCGCGGCTGGCCGACCGAACCGACGTTCACGATCCATTTCTTTCGTCCCAGGAGCTCGCCGTCCGGGACCTGGCCGGCGGGGCGGAAGGACGGCTCCGGGGAGAAGATGCCGGGGACGTGGGTGTGGCCCACGAAGGCCACATGGTCGACGAGTTTGAAGATCTCGCGGAGCTTTTCCGGGAGGTCCCGGCAGTCCGAGGGCATCATGTACTCGTTGATCGGATCGCGCGGGGAGGCATGGACGTAGAGCTGGTCCCCTTCCCTGTACGTGCTCGGCAGGTGGGCGAAGAAATTCCAGCGCGAACGGCCGCGCCAGCCCTTCTGGAGCGCTTCCCGGGCGGCCTGGATCGTCGCCTGCACGTCCGGCTTCATCCCGGCGTCGCCGGAGAGGACAGCCTCCTCGTGGTTCCCTTTCAGGACGACGCGGCTCGCCCGCCGAAGGAGGTCCACGCACGCCACCGGGTCGGGCCCGTATCCCACCATGTCTCCGAGGCAGAGGATCTCGGTCGCGCCCAGCTCACGGGCGTCAGAAAGGACCGCCCGTAGCGCCTCGAGGTTCCCGTGGACGTCCGACAGGATGGCGCGCAGCGGCACGGTCAGCTGCCAGAGCTCTAGGTCCGCCGGACGGCGATTGTCACCGGCTGCCCGTCGAGGTCGAATCTCTCGACCCGGTCGCCCCGTGGCTCGTCCGCCGGCTCGAGCGCGAGCGACAGCGTTTCGCGGGCGATGAAGTCCCGGTGGTTTTGGATGGCAAGGGCGACCTCGCCCTCGGCCTTCCAGGCGGCGTGGATCCGGTCGGAGACCGCGAAGCCCGCCTCCTTCCGCATGTTCTGGACGAGCCGCACCACCTCCCGGGCGAGGCCCTCCAGGAGGAGAGCGTGGTCGATCCGGGTGTCGAGGACCACGGCGAGCGTACGGTCGGCCGCCCCGGCGAAGCCGGGACGGTAGCCCCGCTTCAGGACGAGCTCCGGCGGCGCGAGGCGGACGGGGCCCGAGACCGTATCGACCTCGATGGTCTCGCCGCGTTCCACCCGCGGACCCAGCGCCCCGGAGTCTGCGCTCTTGAGGGCGGCGGCAACCTCCTTCACAGCGGACCCCAGGCGCGGTCCGAGGGCCTTGAAGTCGGGCTTCACCTCGTAGGAGAGGAAGCCGGACAGGTCGTCCTCGAACTTGATCCCCTTCACGTTCACCTCGTCCGCGACCACGCTCGTCAGCCGCTCGCAGGCCGCGCGTTCCGCGGAGTCCTCGACCCGGGCGAGCATCCGCGAGAGCGGGCGGCGGACCTTGATCCCGGCCTCGTTCCTCGCGGCGAGGCCGAGCGCGGCAAGGCGCTGCGCGGTCGCCATGTCCGCCACAAGTCTGTCGTCCCGCCAGGCACCGTCCGGGGCGGGGTAGTCGGCCAGGTGGACGCTCTCCGGAAGGCCCGGCCGGGCGCGGGTGAGGTTCGTCCAGATGTGCTCGGCCAGGAAGGGGACGACCGGCGCGAGGAGCCGGACCGTGACGAGAAGGACCTCGTAGAGCGTGGAGTACGCTGCCGCGGCATCGTCCCCGCCCGACTTCCAGAACCGCCTGCGGCTCCGGCGGACGTACCAGTTCGAAAGATCGTCAAAGAAGCGCTCCGCCTCGCGCACGAAGGCGGGCGTGTCGTAGTCGTCCAGCCGCCCGCGGGCCGCCCGGACCAGGAGGTCGGTCCGGGCGAGAATCCAGCGGTCGAGCAGGCCCGCCGCGTGCGGGTCGACCGGACGCGAGAGGTCCGGGCGGTCCAGTGATGCGTAGGTCACGAAGAAGGCGTAGACGTTCCAGAAGGTGAGGAGTTTCCGCGCGACCTCCTGGGCCGGTCCCTCGCCGAAGCGGAGGTTCGAGGTGATGGGCTGAGCCGCGTACATCCACCGCATCACGTCCGCGCCGATCTTCTCCACGGCGACGTCGAACCAGACCGCGTTGCCCTTGGTCTTGGAGAAGCGCGCGCCCTCCTCGTCCACGACCGATTCGTAGGTGAGCACGGTCTCGTAGGGGGCCTTTCCTTCGAGCGTCACCGACATGAAGAGGAGGGAGTAGAACCAGAGGCGCACCTGCTCCCGCATCTCGCAGACCATGTGGGCGGGGAACCACTCGCGCCAGTAGGGCGGGTCCTCCAGGTACTTGAGTGTCGAGAAGGGGATGATGCCGGCGTCGAGCCAGCAGTCGCCGACCTCCGGGATCCGTTCGACGGTCGCGGAGCACTTCGGGCAGCGAATCCTCACCTCGTCGATCCAGGGGCGGTGGAGCTCCGGGAGTTCCGGCAACCGGCCGGCCGCGCGCTCCGCGAGCTCGCTCCTCGATCCGACGACCGTGAGTTCGCCGCACCCGCACTTGTAGAAGGGCAGCGGCAGACCCCAGAAGCGTTTCCGGGAGATGCACCAGTCCCCCATGTTCCGGAGCCAGTCCTCCATCCG
>JACQVV010000533.1 GCA_016209595.1 Planctomycetota bacterium | reverse complement strand
GCGGGGGACAAGCCCCCACCCTACATCTTGGACGTGGACCAACAGCGGTGCACGTCCAGGTCCAAGTCCAAGTCCAAGTCAAGGTCCACGTCCAGGTCCAAGTCCAAGAGGAACTCGAGCGTCATCTGGCTGAGGCGGCGCTCCGAGCCATGAAAGACGTCGACTGGGGCCTCACGGCGGCCGACTACGGGCGCTTCCGGATCGGATTCCCGGACTCCCTCTACGATCGACTCGTTGCGACGGGAGTCGGGCTTCCCGGGCAGAGGATCCTCGACCTGGGCACGGGGACGGGTGCGATGGCGCGCGCGTTCGCGCGCCGGGGGTGCGTCGCGACGGGGCTCGACCGGTCCGCGGCGATCCTCGCCGAGGGGGCGCGTCTCGCTCGCGAGGAGGGGCTCCTCGTCCGATGGGTCGCCGGACGGGCCGAGGAGCCAGGACTTGCGTCAGCGAGTTTCGACGCGGTCGTGGCCGGCCAGTGCTGGCACTGGTTCGATCGCCCTCGCGCCGCGCAAGAGGGGATGCGGCTTCTCGTCCCCGCCGGCCGGCTCGCGATCTGCCACTTCGACTGGCTGCCGCTACCGGGAAACGTCGTCGAGGCGACCGAGGAACTCGTGGTCCGCCACAACCCCGCGTGGGACCACGGCGGCGGGAACGGGCTCTATCCTCAGTGGCTCCCGGACCTCTCGGCGGTGGGATACCTGTCCATCGCGTCGTTCCACTACGACGTCGACGTGCCGTACACGCACGAGGGTTGGCGCGGGCGAATCCGCGCGAGCGCGGGGGTCTCCGCGAGCCTTCCCCCCGAGGCGGTGGAGAGGTTCGACGCCGACCACGCTCTGCTTCTCGCGCGCCGCTTCCCCGCGCAGCTTCTCGCCGTGCCGCACCGGATCTGGGTCGCCCTCGCCAGGGCGCCCGCCTGATTCGCTCATACGGCACCCGATCTGCCGCCTTCCGCAAGGGACGGGGACTCCCTATACTCTCGGCCCCCGCGGAAGACGACCCATGCGCTCGCTCACGATCACAAAATACGGTCCGCCCGAAGTGCTCCAGCTCCGCGAGGCGCCTGACCCGGAGCCGGGGGAAGGGGAGGTTGTTATCCGCGTCCGGGCGTCAGGGCTCAACTTCGCCGACATCGTCGCGCGGCTGGGGCTCTACCCCGACGCGCCCAAGCCCCCCTGCGTCGTCGGGTACGAGGTCGCGGGCGAGATCGAGTGCGCCGGGACGGGCGTCGCGGGGCGTGCGGCCGGCGAGCGGGTCCTCGCCCTCACCCGGTTCAAAGGGCATGCCGACCGGGTCATCGTCCCTGCCGCCCAGGCGATCCCACTGCCGGCGGGGATGTCGATGGAGGAGGGGGCCGCGCTCCCGGTGAACTACCTCACCGCCTACCGGATGATCCACGGCACGGGCGTCCTTCCGCCCGGCGCCCGCGTGCTTGTTCACATGGCGGCGGGAGGGGTCGGCCTCGCGGCGATCCAGCTCCTACGCCTCGTCCCGGGCGTCACGATCTTCGGCACCTCCTCCGCGTCAAAGCACGAGTTCCTTCGAAAGGAAGGCGTCCACCACCCGATCGACTACCGGACGGCGGATTACGCCCAGGAGGTCCGCCGGATCGCGGGCGAGAAGGCGCTCCACCTCGTTCTCGACCCGCTGGGCGGCAAGGACACGAAGAAGAGTTATCGGCTGCTCGCTCCCAACGGCCGCCTCGTGGCGTTCGGCTTCGCCAACATGGTCGGCGGGACGACCCGGAGCGTCGTCCGGGTCGTGGGCCAGCTCCTCTCCATGCCGCGCTTCAACCCGATCGAGATGATGAACTCGAACCGGACCGTGACCGGCGTCAACCTCGGCCACCTCTGGAGCGAGACCGAACTCCTCGGGCGCGAGATGGCGGCGCTCCTCGCGCTCCACAGCGAGGGGAAGATCCGCCCGCGCGTGGACAAGGTCTTTCCCCTCGCCGAAGGCCCCGCGGCCCACCGCTACATCCAGGAGAGGAAGAACGTCGGGAAGGTCCTCTTCGCGCCGTAGAGGGCTCCATTCGTCCGGCCCTGGAACCAGCGCGCTTGACGGACTCGCTACCGTGCCTCCAAAATGGAGGAAAAAGGAGGAACGGCATGGCGATCCTCAACGTGAAGAACGTGCCCGATCCCCTCTACAAGAAGCTCAGGGCTCGGGCCAGGCAAGAGAGGCGTTCGATCGCGCAGACGGTCATCCAGATCCTTAGCCAGTCCTTGGAGACGCAGGAGCCGCTATCGATCCTCGATCTCAAGGGCCTTGGCAAGGAGCTCTGGTCCGAACTCGACCCTAAGAGGCACGTGGAGAGCGAGCGCGGGTCGTGGGAGTGATCGAGGAGGTCCTTCCGGGGCCGATCGGCCTGGACACCGCGATCTTCATCTACTTCATCGAGGAGCACCCGGACTACCTGGGCATTCTCGATCCGCTGTTCCAGGCGGTCGACAGGGGCGTGCTCCAGTGCGTGACCTCGGCTATCACTCTTCTGGAAACCCTGGTCGTTCCCTATCGTGCGGGCGACACGGCACTCGCCGAACGCTACGAAGAGCTGCTCACCCGGAGCGCTGGGGTCCGGCTGGTGGAACTCGATCGCGGCTTGCTGAAAGCCGCCGCGCACTTGCGAGGGCGCTTGTGTCTGCGCACGCCAGATGCCTTGCAGATCGCCGCCGCGCTGGCGGCCGGGTGCACGAAGTATCTCACCAACGACCGGCGCCTGCCGGCCATCCCGCGTCTCTCCGTCCTCCAGCTGGACGACTACCGCTCGGTGTGACGTCTGTCAAAGGATTGATGACGATGAAAGTCCTGTGGCTTGAGCTCCCGATCTTCCTCGCCCTCGCGGGTGCCGTTCGCGCTCAAGATGAGGCCACGCCCCTCCGGACCGTCGCCGAGGCGACCGACTACCGCGCGACCTCGGGGTACGCCGACGTGGTCGAGTTCTGCCGGCGGCTGGACGAGACCTCGCCTGCCGTGAGGGCCCTGTCCGGAGGAACGACCGGCGAAGGCCGGGATCTCCCGCTTCTCGTCCTCTCTGACCCGACGGTCGGGACGGCCGCGGAGGCGAGAAAAGCGGGGAAACTCGTAGTCTTCGCCTTTGGCGCGATCCACGCGGGCGAGGTCTGCGGCAAGGAGGCGCTCCTCGCCCTCGCGCGGGACATCGCGACGGGCCCGGAGCGCGCCCTCCTTGATAACCTCGTGTTGCTCTTCCTGCCGGTCTACAACGCGGACGGGAACGAGCGGGTCCGAAGGGAGAACCGGCCGGGGCAGGTGGGGCCGGAAGACGGGATGGGGATCCGCGAGAACGCGACGGGGCTCGATCTCAATCGAGACTTCACGAAGCTCGAAGCGCCGGAGACGCGCTCCCTGGTCCGGCTCCTTCGGGAGTGGGATCCCGCGATCGTCGTCGATACGCACACGACGAACGGCTCGCGCCACCGATACGCGCTGACCTACGACTCGCCCCGCCACCCCGCCTGTCCGGACCGGGTCCTCGCCTTCGCGCGGGACGAGCTCCTTCCCGAGGTCTCGCGGCGGCTCGCGGGCGAAGCGGGGATCGACACCTTCTTCTATGGCGACTTCAGCGAGGACTCGAAGCGCTGGGAAACCTACCCGCCGCTCCCGCGCTACTCGACGCACTATGTGGGCCTTCGCAACCGGCTAGCGATCCTCTCCGAAGCGTACGCCTACGCGCCGTTTCGGGAGCGCGTCGAGTCGACCTACGAGTTCCTGCGCCAGATCCTCCGTTTCGCCGCGGCCAACCGCGAACGGATCGCGGGGCTCCTCGACGAGGCGGACGAAGCCGCTCGCGCTCTCGACCCGGTCCCCGTCCGCTGCGAGAAGGAGTCCTTCGAAGCCCCGTTCACCGTGAGGGGGTTCGAGGCGGAAGCGCCACGAGACTTCTCGTGCCTCTACGATGGCCGCGCGCGCGTCACCGAGAGCGTGAAGCGCCCGCTCGCCTACGTTTTCCCCGCCCGGCTCGCTGCCGTCGCGGAAAACCTCCAGCGCCACGGGATCGAAGTCGAGGAGCTCCGCGAGGACGCGCTCCTCGATGTCGAGGTCTACCGGGTGGAGGAGGTCGATCGGGCGGCCGAGCCGTTCCAGGGGCACCGTCTCGTCGCTCTGGAGATCACGCGCCGCGAGGAGGCCCTCCGCGTCGAGGCGGGCGCGCTCTTCGTCGGGGCCGGCCAGCCCCTGGGCACGCTCGCGGCTTATCTCCTGGAGCCGCGCTCCCAGGACGGGCTCGCCGCGTGGGATTTCCTGGATGGGGCGATCGAACCCGGCGGCGACTATCCGATCCTGCGCCTCGTGAAACCGCAACCAACGCTTCGGCGAGCGGCCCGGCGGCTGGCCGAGGAGAGGCCGCGCCCGCGCCGCGTGACCTTCGACGACCTCCACGCGGAGGGGCCGCGCTTGGACCTCTCCGGGGACCCGGTCTCCGGAATCGAGTGGCTCGACACGGAGCATTTCCTCCAGACGAAGGAGGGAGAGCTCTGGAAGGTCGGGGCCCGGACCGGGCGCTCCGAGCCCTTCTCCGACAGAAAGACCGAGGCCCTTCTCGCCGCCGTGAAGGAGGTCTTCAAACTCGACGACGAGAAGGCGCGGGAGCTCGTCGCCTCGGGCCGCCCCACGCACGACCCTTCCCGCGGCCGGCTCCTCGAAAGGGACGGAGACCTCTGGTACGGGGACCTGGGCGGGAAGATTGTCCGGCTCACCTCGACGCCGGTTGATCTCGAACACGTCCCGTCGTTCGATCCGCTCGACCGGCGCGTCGCCTTCGTTCGCGGGGGAGAGCTCCACGTCGCCCTGATCGAGAAAGTCGAGGAAAGGAGGCTCACGCGGGATGGGGGAGGGGGCGTTTCGAACGGCGAGACCGACTGGGTCTACATGGAGGAGGTCTACGGGAGGGGGAACACGAAGGGGTACTGGTGGAGCCCCGATGGCACCCGGATCGCGTTCCTCCAGTTCGACGATCGTCCGGTGCCGGCTTTCACGGTCGTGGGGGAGGTCGCGGAACGGCAGACGGTCGAGACCACGCCGTATCCGCGGGCCGGAGATCCGAACCCGCTCGTCCGTCTCGGGATCGCGCACGCGGAAGGTGGCGAGGTCTCCTGGGCCGATCTCTCGCGCTACGCCGCGGATTCGACGCTCATCGTCGAGGTCGGGTGGCTCCCCGGGGGAGAGAGCGTCTACTTCTACGCGCAGGACCGCGCCCAGACCTGGCTCGACTATGGCGTCGTGGGAGCGGCGGGCGGCGAGGTTCGGACATTCTTCCGCGAGACGACCGGGAAGTGGGTCGAGAACCCCGGCCCGCCGCGCTTCATGTCGGACGGGTCGTTTCTCCTCCCGAGCGAGCGGACCGGGTGGAACCACCTCTACCGTCGCTCCGCGACAGGCGAGCTCCTGGGCGCCGTGACCTCGGGTGAGTGGGAGGTGCGCGAAGTCCACCTCGTCGACGAGGCGGCTGGGTGGGTCTACTTCAGCGGGACGAAAGATTCGCCCATCGCGACCAACCTCTACCGCGCGAGGCTTGATGGGTCCGAGACCCAACGCCTTACCTTCGCGCCCGGCTCGCATTCGGTGACGGTCGCGCCAGATGGAAACCTGTTTGTCGATTCCTACAGCGACCGCAACACGCCGGCGAGGGTGGACCTTCGCTCGGCGGAGGGCGCGCTCGTCCGCCGGCTCGACACCAACCCCGTCCACGAGCTCGCCGATTTCGACCTCGGACGCCTGGAGTTCGTCCAGATCCCCGCGGCCGATGGTTTCGTGATCGAGGGAAGCCTCCTCTATCCCCCCGACTTCGATCCGTCCCGGAAGTACCCCGTCTGGTTCACGACCTACGGGGGGCCGCACGCTCCGACGGTCCGCGACGCATGGCACGGCGGGCGCCTGGGAGACCAGATGCTTGCCGCGATGGGCATCGTCGTCTTCTCAGCCGACCCGCGGAGCGCGAGCGGGAAAGGCGCGGTCTCGACCTGGACGGCCTACCGGCGCCTCGGAGTCCAGGAGCTCGCCGACGTCGAGCAGGCCATCCGTTGGCTCGTGGCCGGTCACCCTTGGGTCGATCCGGAGCGGATCGGGATCGGTGGCCACAGCTATGGCGGGTTCCTCGCCTCCTACGCCATGACGCACAGCCCGCTCTTCGCCTGCGGGATCGCCGGGGCGCCCGTCACCGACTGGCGGCTCTACGACTCGATCTACACCGAGCGATACATGGACACGCCCCAGGCGAATCCCGAGGGTTACGACGCGACCTCGGTCGTCAAGGCCGCCGCGAACCTCCACGGCCGGCTCCTCCTCATCCACGGCGCGACCGACGACAACGTCCACGTCCAGAACACGCTCCAGCTCGCGAGCGAGCTCCAGCGGCACGGCAAGGATTTCGAGCTCATGATCTACCCGGCGAGCCGCCACGGGATCGGCGGAAAGCACTACCAGCGGCTCGTCGTTGATTTCTTGACGCGAACACTCGCGCCGGAGGGCGCTACTTCAGACGGACGATAAACACCTTCCGCACGTCGCGCCCTTTGCTCGTGGCCCGGAACTGGCCGACGATCACGTCTCCGGACTTCGCGTCCTCGCGCGGGTGGATCATGACGACCGACTCCCACACGTTCTTTTCGCCATTCGTGTCCCCGAGGTTCAAGGCCGGGAGCTCGATCGACCCGCTCTGCCAGAGGCCCGCGTCGACCGGTTCGACGGTCACCTTCTCGCCCCTCCCGTCGGAGGCGCGGATCTTGAACTGGATGCGCATGTTCCGGACGTCTTCCTCCTTGAACCAGAGCGGCTCGTCCCCGGTGGATTGCCCGAGCACCGCGAAGTCGATCTTGACGTCGCCGTCCGGCTCGAACCCGTAGCCAGCGATGTTCATCATGTCGGTGTAGGCCATCTCGAGCGTCGCCCAGTTCTCGTCCGTGCCGGCCGAATCGAGCGCGTCCTGTGCCGTCTCGAGGATCTGGGCGACCCTTGCCTTGCGGGCCTCTTTCTGCTCGTCGCTCAGGTTCCCGTTCCCGTCGATCTCGTCGAAGAGGTTCTGCGCGTGCTGGGCCAGATCGCCCCGGGGATTTGCGATCTCCACCGGACGGTCCACCTCGTTCCCCTCCCCTCCTTCCGCTTCCTGTCCGCCTTGCGCGCCGTCCCGGTCCGCCTCCTGCGCGTCGAGCGCTTCGAGCCGGCGGTACAGGGCGATCGCCTCTTCCCGCGTCTTCGCGTTCCGGATGGCCGCCAGGAGCGCCGCGCGGTCCTCAGCTTCCTGGGCAAGAGCGCCGACCGTGAGGGTCCCGAGGAGGAGCGCGTGAATCCATGTGTTCTTCATCGTGGGCCTCCCTATCGATCCATGAACTCGACTTCGATCTGCGACCCGACCGCCTTCCGTTCGATCGTCCTGCCGAAGAACTTGACGGCCGCTAGCGACGCCAGGGCCACCAGCACGACGAGAACGACGTACTCGACCTTGCCCTGACCGCGCCCCCTCGTCTCGATCCTCATGGCGTCTCGCCTCCTCTTTCGGTTCCCGGATTCCCTTCACACCCCCGTACGGATGGGGCCAGGGAGTGTCTAGCCAGAAAATGGGAAAAACGGCACCTCGCCGGGAAGCGAGGGAAAACGGCCCTCCCCGGCCGTCGGGCGCTACCAGGGAAGACGCGGCGGCTCCTCGCCCGGATGGGCCTCGCGCCAGCGGGCGAGGAGAGACTCCAGCCGGCGGCGGTCCGATTCGTCGAGCGCCGAGAGGCTCTCTTCGTGCGACCGGAGGTGACGGTGGAGCGCGTGGGGAGGGAGCGCCGGGGTGAGGCCGGCGAGGAGCTCCGCGCGGCGGATCCAACCCTCGCCCTCGGCGGGGCGATGGATCGCGGCGAAATACTGCCGGAAGAAGGGGATCGCCTCGCCGAGGCGGCCTTCTCTATAGGCCGTGAATCCCTCGGCGCCGAGGGCGTCGGCCGAGAGGGGGAAGGCGTTGGGATCGAATCGCGTGGGCGCGAGCTTTCTGATCCGCTCCCGCGCTCCCGGTGGGAAGTCCATGCCAAGAGCGATGGCGACACGGGGCGAGTCGGCGGGGAGGGGGGTTTCGGGGTCCACGAGGAGGAGCTCGTGATAGAGCTCAGGCGACGCGAGGCCGCGAGCCGAAGCCGCGGCGAGGTCCTCGCGGGCGCCCGCGAGGTCCCCGGCGGCGCGGCGGCGGCGGGCGCGCTCGAGGAAGACCCGCGCCGCTCCCTCGTGGTTCGGGAAGTCGGCGACGAACCGGTCGGCCGCCTCCGGCGCGCGAGGAATGGATCCGAGGAGGGCCGCGGCTGCCGTGCCGGCGAGCCCGAGGCGGGGATCGAAGACGGGGTCTCTGCGGCCGGCAGCGAGGGCGAGGATGGTGGGGCCGGCGGCTACGAGGAGCTCCGGCCGTCCGTCCCCCGAGAGATCGGCCGGGACGAGAGTCGCCTCGGGCGCCGCCTTCTCTGACCAGAGGACCGCGCCCGTCCTTCCGCTCGCCGCGACGAGCGTGCCGGCGTAGGTCGCCGCCGCCACGTCGGGGACGAGATCGCCGTCGAGAAGCGCGAGCTCGAGCGCGCCACCCATCCAGCCGCCGAGCGGCGTGCTCCAGAGCTCGTGTCCGTCCTTGCCGCTCGCGGCGAAGATGCGTGCCCGGGACTCGCCGGAGGCGGCGACGGCGTCGGGAACGCCGTCGTGGTCGAGGTCGGCCAGGCGGATCTCCGAGGCGATTCGCCCGCCGGTCGCAAGGGCCCAGAGGCGCTGCCCCGTGGAGCCGGAGACGGCGTGGAGCTCCTCGCCGAACGCGACCACGGCGTCGGCGATCTTGTCGCCGTCCAGAAGCGCGAGCGCGGGAGGCGCGAGGAGGACATCGGATCCACGATAGACCCAGAGGGGCTTCCCGGAGCGCCCGCTCACGGCGTGGAGCCCGTTGCCAGACCCCATCGCGAGGATGTCCTGAGTTCCGTCCCCGTCGAGGTCCGCGAGGACAGGCTCGCCCCAGGACTCGACCTCCTCGGGCTCGTAGATCCAGAGGCGCTTTCCTTTCGCCCCGCTCCTTGCCTCCAGGACCCCGTCCGAGATGGCCAGGACCAGGTCGGCCCCCGCCGCGCCGTCGAGCTCGGCCGGAAGGGGCGCGGCGCCGGTCTCGATCGGGTCGTCCATCTCGCGGTGCCAGAGGCGCTTCCCCGTGCGGCCGGAGAGCGCGACGAGGACGCCGCTCTCGGTCGCGAAGACGACATCGTCGCCGCCGTCCGAGTCCACGTCGCAGAGAGCGGGGTCCGAGTCCACGGGGTCCTGTCGCGTCCAGTAGCTCCAGCGGACGTCGCCGGTCGCCATCTCGAGCGCCTGAATGCACGAGGCCGAGGCCGCGACGAGGTCCGGCGTGCCGTCCCCGTCGAGGTCGCCCGGGGCGGGCCCTCGGGGCGCCTGAGGAACACGCTGTTGGCGAAAGGACCCCTCCTCGGGGATCTCGCGCGACCAGATCGTCCGCCCGGAGACAGCCGAGATCGCGTGGACGCGGCCGTCGTCCGACCCGGCGAGGACCGTACTGTCGAAGAGCGCGAGCTTCCCGTGCCACGCGCCGCCGATCTCGTGGCTCCAGAGGACGGCCGTACCTCGGAGCCCGATAGCGTAGAGGTTCCCATCGTTCGAACCGAAGATCGCGTCCGTCCACCCGTCGCCGTCGAGATCCGAAAGCGCCACGTCGCAGTAGATGGGCCCGCCCGTTGGCACGGAGAAGAGGAGAGATCCATCGCGCCCGCTCCGCGCGTGGAGGATGCCATCCGCGGACCCGACCAGGACGTCTGGCGTCTCGTCCCGGTCGAGGAAGAGGAGCGCGGGACGCGCTCCAACCTCGTCGTTCATCGAGGCGGACCAGAGCTCGGTCCCCGTCCGTCCCGATACGGCGGCCAGCGCGAAGCGCTTTCCGGCGGCGACCCCCGCCACCGCGTCCGGGACGTGGTCGCCGTCGAGATCCGCCACGGCGGGTGAGGAGACGCGTTCACCAAGCGTCGCGCTCCAGATTGGCTTCCCGCTCCGGCCCGAGACGGCCTGGAGGGCGCCCGCGTTCGACCCGCAGACGGCGTCCAGAACGAGGTCGCCGTCGAGGTCGGCGAGCGCGGGGCTCGCCCAGACTTCCCCTCCGAGCGGCGCGCTCCAGAGTTCTTCGCCCGAGGCGCCGCTCACCGCGTGGAGCGCACCGTCGTTCGAGGCGACGACCGCGTCCGGCACGCCGTCCCCGTCGAGGTCGGCGAGCGCGGGACTCCCGGCGATCTCACCGCCGGTCTCGTGGACCCAGATCGCCCTCGCCGTCCTGCCGGAGACGCAGTGGAGCCGCTTGTCCCTCGAACCGAAGACGGCGTCGGGTATCCGGTCGCCGTCGAGGTCGGCGATCGCGGGGCTCGAAAAGATCTCCCCGCCGGTCTCGAAGGTCCAGAGGGCCCGACCCGTGGCCCCGGAGACGGCGTGGAGCGCGCGATCGAGGGACCCCACCAGGGCATCGGGCACGCCGTCCCCGTCGAGATCGGCAAGCGCGGGGGAGGACGTCGTCGCGGTCACGGTGTGATAGGACCAGATCTCGCGGCCGGTGCTGCCGGCAACCGCGTAGAGCCTGCCGTCGTCCGATCCGAAGAGGGCGTCGGGAACGCCGTCTCCGTCGAGGTCGGCCAGGGCGGGCGTCGAATGGATGGCCGCGCCGGTCTTGAAGCTCCAGATCGGGCGCCACCATTCATCCAGCCGGTACCGCCGAACGACGGGCTCCCCCCGGACCTCGAAGGCATCCTCCTCGGCCGCCCACCGGAGTTCCCCGGGGCCGTCGGGACCTTTAATTCTCAGAGAGTAGCGTCCTGCGGGGAGCTCCCCATCGAAGGTCGTGCTGAACGTGGCCGCGCGGCGGGCCCGGCCGCCCTCTTCGCGGAGGATCTCGCCGAGCGAGCCGGCGGGGGCGATCTCGATCCGAACCCGGACGCCGGCGACCCGGAGGTCTCGAGCCAGGCGCGCGATTTCGCCGTGGCGCACCTCGACTCCGTCGGCTATTTCCTCTGCGTACCCATCGAGACGGAGCGCGAGGACGTGCGTTCCTTCGCGGATCCCGGAGAGCTCGGCCCCGGTCGAGAGGCCGGTCGGCCGGCCGTCGAGCCATATCTCGGCGCCCGGAGGGTCGCTCTCCACCCGGATCGAGCCCGCCCGCGCGGGAAGCTCGATAGTCTCTTCGTGAGAAGTGCCCGCGCGCATCTCGACCTCCCAAACGACCGGCACGTACCCCTCGCGCCGCGCTTCGAGCGTTCTCGTCCCCGGCGGCCACACGGTGAGGTCCACCTCGCCCATCCCTACCGTCTCGCCGTCCACCGCGATCTCGGCGTCGGGGGGATCCGTCCGGATGCGCAGCCGCGCGGGTCCGGCGAGGATCCACCCGACGGCGAGGGAGCTCGCCAGGAAGAGCGTCCCGGCGATGGCGGCCCATCGGTGGCGGCGGGCGAGGCGCGCCGCACGCGCGAAGACCCCCGGGAGGCGGGCCGAGACCGGCTCGCCGGCGAGGAACGCGGCAAGATCGGCGGCGAGGGCGCCGGCGGACGAGTAGCGGCGGGCGGGTTTCTTCTCCAGGCACTTCAGGCACACCGCCTCGATCTCGCGCCCGACCTTGGCGTTGAACCGCGAGGGGGGAGGGGGGTCGTCGGTTTCGATCGCGATGATGATCGCCTCCAGCCGAGTGGCGGCGAACGGAATCCTCCCCGCCAGGAGCTCGTAGAGGACCGCGCCCAGGCCGTACACGTCCGTGTGCGGGCCGACCGCGTCCGGGTCCCCCTCGACCTGCTCGGGCGCCATGTAGGCCGGCGTCCCGACCATCCGTCCCGAGCGAGAGAGCCGCTCCTCTCCCTCCCGTAGCGCCAGGCCGAAGTCGGAGAGCTTCGGGCGGTCGCCCGCCGATACCAGGATGTTCGAGGGCTTGAGGTCCCGGTGGACGACTCCGCGGGAATGGGCATGGGCTACCGCCTGGGCGATCGGGAGGAGCATCTCCGCCGCCTGGCGGGGCGTGAGAGGCCCGGCTTCTTCCTTTAACCAGTGCGAGAGGTTCGGACCCTCGACGTACTCCTGGACGATGTAGTGGGTGCCACCCCAGGCGCCCACCTCGTGCGTCCGGACGATCGCGGGGTGGTCGAGCGCCGCCGCGGCCCGGGCCTCGCGGCGGAACCGCTCGAGCGCGTCCCCCGCGAGCTCCCCCGCCGCTGCGAGGACTTTCACCGCGACCGTCCGGTCGAGCGCCGCCTGGCGAGCCTTGTAGACGATCCCCATCGCGCCGCGGCCGATCTCGCCCAGAACCTCGAAGCCCGGGATCCGCGGTGCTCCGGCGGCCTCGCCGCGCGGCGGCGTGGGCCGCGGCGTCGGCGGCGACGCCGGAGCGCCCATCGTCGCCGTCCGGTCCAGGGCGTCGGCGGGCTTGGTTCCGTCCGCGCCCTCGCCGGCCTTCGCCTGACCCGTCTCGCGTTCTTCGTCGCTCATGGCGGGCATTCTACGGATTCGCCTCCGGCGGAGAGCATCGAGCATGTCCACCACGCCCGGGTTCAGGCCAAGGTGCGGCGCGAGAGCGAGGTCGTCTTCGACACCGCGACACAAGGGGCGGCAGAACTTGACTCAACTATGACAGCCATCTAGACTCCACTCATGAGTAAGCGAATGCAAGTCCTTCTGGGCGAAGATGAGTATGAAAAGGTCCGGCTCATTTCCAAGGCCAGAGGGATGACGGTCGCCGAATGGGTCAGGCAGACGCTACGCCTGGCCGTTCGTCACGAGCCGTCGCAGGATGTAGACCGGAAGCTCGCCGCCATCCGCGCTGCGACCGCGAACGAGTTTCCGGCCCCCGACATCGAGAGGATGCTCGCCGAAATCGAGCGCGGATACCTCGGGAGGGGGGCTCCTTGATCCTGGTCGACTCGAATATCCCCATGTATCTCGTAGGTACGGCCCATCCCCTCAAGGTAGACGCACAGCGAGAGCTCGAGCGCTCCATCGCGAAGGGGGAGCGGCTCGTTACCGACGCCGAAGTCCTCCAGGAGATCCTCCACCGCTATGTCGCCATCGACCGGCGCGACGCCATCCAGCCGGCCTTCGACGTGCTCCTTGCTGTCGCGGACGAGGTCTTGCCCGCAGCCGATCGCGACGTGATCCGGGCCAGGGAGATCGTCCTGGGTACGGCTCGCCTGTCCGCCCGCGATGCGCTGCACCTTGCGATCATGGAACACCACGGCGTCAACAAGATCCTCTCCTTCGATCGCGGCTTCGACGGGTATCCGGGCATCCGGCGCATCCCCTGAGCGTCCGAGGGGGCGGGCAGACCAGGGTCCGGATGCCAGAGTCCGGGGCCGGGCGTCTCTCTACTTCCCGTCGCTCGTCGACTCGAGGACCCGGGCCACCTCGGTTCCGTACCGCCGGTCGCTCCAGCGGACGATTCCTTCGCCGCGCGCGAGCCAGAAGGTCTGGTCGGTTCCCACCTCGATCCGGAGGCACTCGAACTCGCCTCGGGGGACCGTGATCCGCTCCACTCCCACCCGCTTGCACTCGACAGGCCCGACCAGGCACCCCTCGGCCGATTCGAACTTCCAGGAGTCCCCTTCCCACCGGAATTCGGCGACCGGGACGATCGCCGGCTCCCCGGCGAAGCCGATCGACCGCTCGGCGGCGAGGACAACGCCCCCCTCGCGCTCCACGACGTACGTCTCCGTCCCCGGGAAGCCCGCGAGCGGCCACGCCTCGACCGCGCTCTCCCCGCCGTCCGTGAGGTGCCAAAGGACGATCCGGGTCCGCTCCCCGAGCCGCGCCGTGACCCGCTCATCGGTCCCTTCGACCGAATAGGTCCAGCTCCTCCCGACCTGGAGCGGAAAGAACGGGGCCTCTTCCTGCGCGCGGACCTGGAGCGCGAGGCTCCCTCCGGCGAGACAGATCACGAAAGCGAGGGTCATCGTACGAGTTCCGGCGATCATCGTGTTCACTCCTTCTCTGGCACTCGACTGCGCTTGGGCAGCCATGATAGACGCTCGACGCGCCCCGCCGGTTCTCGGTTTCGATCGATCGGGCGACGGGAACGGGGGCTGAGAGCCAGAAGATTCCATCTCCCGGCTGCGAACTTGCCGGGCGGGTCCGTATCTCACGGTCGAGCCCCGAGAGATGGAGCCGCCCATGAGCCCGATACGATCCCGCAGCGCCGGCCGTCCGTTCTCCTGCTTCCAGGTTCAACCCGAGGGGCGCGCCCCGTGCCTCCGAAGGGCGCGCGGGCTCCTTGTTGCCCTCGGCATTGCTACCGCCCTGGGCGTTGCGGGCTCGCTTCCCTTCCGGTCGGTCCTCCTGGAAGACCCGGGCATCGCCTTGGAGGAGCATGCGCCTCGGGCGAAGGTTGCCCGCTCTCCCCTGCGGGCCCGCCGCTGTGTTGTGCCCGTCGCCGTGCCGGCTGGCGCTTCCGTGGAGCCGCCGGGCCGTGACGCCGAAGTCATCGTGCCTGCCGGGTCCTCCTCGCCGGATTCCGCGCCGCCCCGCACCCCGGGTCTCCCGGCCGGCGCCTGGAGGGAGACGATCGACTCCCCCGATCCCCTGCTTCGCGCCCGGGCGGTCGATCTCCTCCCCCGAGACGGCGCGTCGCGGCGGACGATCGAGCGGATCATGGAAGACGACCCGGATTCGTACGTCCGCGAGCGCGCGGTCCTCGCCTACGGGGAAGCCCTCGGCCGCGAGGGAGTCGAGCGCCTTCGCGAGCTCGCCCTGGGAGATCCCGCGGAGGAGGTCCGGGCGGCCGCACTGGCCTCCCTCGATCGGATCGAAACCATCGACCCCGCGCCGCGCCGCGGGCGGATCGAGCTCCGCGGTCCGAGCGGCGACTTCGACCCCCGCGCCGCCTTCACGGTCGCCGTCCGCTTCTCGAGTCGAGTCGCGGTTCCGCGGGCGACGCTGGCGGTCCGCATCCCGGAGCTCGCCGAGTCCGTCGAGCCCTCCGTACCCGTCTGGAAGGGTGCGCTCGCGGCAGGAGAGGAGCGCGAAGTCCGCTTCACTCTCCGGTTCCCCGGCGCCCTGCCCGAGTCCGCCGAGATCTCCGCGCGCCTGAAACTCGACTTCGAGGACCGCCTGGATGTCGAGCTCCTCGGCGGGGACCTCGTGCTCGCGCTGGGCGCGGAGGATGCCCGGGTCTCGCCGGCTGCGACGCCGTTCCCCGGCGCACGAAACGACGATTGAACCCTCTTCATTACGCACTGGGAAAATAGCTCTTAGGAACCCAGGAACCCAGGAAAAGTCAGCTCGATTCCTGGTTTCCTGGGTTCCTCATAGCCATATTCCTTCGGCCAAGCTCGAATTGAACCCTCTTCATTGTCCTCAGGGAGGAGTGAGCTCCTTCGTTCCGGAGAGATCCGTCTCCCCTTCTTGCTGCCATTCCCCGATCCAAAGGACCCCTCGTGGAGGAACTCCCATGCGCACCGCCCGTCCGTTTTGCAGGCTTGCCTCGTTCTGTTTTGTCGCCACGATTGCCGTCCTGCCCGCGGCGGCCCAGAGCGGCGCCGTCTACCGGCAGGTCCAGGGAACCCTGGAGTACGAGGAGGGAGGCTCGCTTGCCCGGCGCCCGATCCGATCGATCCAGGCGAGCATCTATCCGCTTTCGGCGCCCTCCAATGTCTCGGTGGTGTCCACCGATTCACGCGGTTACTTCAGCGCGAACCTCCGCTCCGCGTCGATTCCCCCCGGGTCCTATGTCGAGATGACATTCCAGGCCAGGAACTTCGCCGCGGACGTGTACCTGGAGCTCGACGGTGCGAACGACCGGATGACCTGGCGGCGCCGCGTCCGCGTCCCTTCGGGCAGCGCGCCGGTTGACCTGGGCGGCCTCGTCACGGTCGGGAACGTCTCCGCGCACTTCAACATCGCGGAGTGCCTCCGGGTCGGACACCTCTACGCATCGGCCCGGCGCGGCGACACCGACGCCATCTCGCGCGCCGACGTGGAGTACCCGGACGCCTCCTGGAGCCACTACAACAGCTTCTGGAACGAGATCAAACTCTCGGGCCCTCGGATCCGGGGTTACGGCGGGGCCGTTGACCCCAACACGGGCGCTCCCGTCGACCGTGGCTTCCGCGACGAGACGATCCTGCACGAGTACGGGCACTACCTCACCGACGACATCAGCGACCACGACGGCACCGGCGGTCCGCACACCGAGACGCAGGACCTCGGTTACGAGTTCGCCTGGATGGAAGGATTCCCGACCTACTACGCGCACGCAGTGGAAGCCGCGTACCCGGCCGACGTGACGATGACTCGCTCGCTCGAGACCAATCTCGGCGGCCCCGCCGGTTCTGAAGCCACGACGTGGGCCTGTCTCTGGGACCTCCACGACGGCCTCGGCACCGAGACCTTCGACCGCGTGAACGGCACCGCATCGATCCGGACGGCGATCTTCCAGATCTTCGACTCCGAGATCGACCGGGGATCGCTCCGGAACGGGACGTCGATCTCGCGGACCATTCTCGGCTTCCGGTCCGCCTGGGCGAATCGCCAGCTCTCCCCGGCCGCCGACCTGGACGCGGTCTTCGCCGG
>JACQVV010000537.1 GCA_016209595.1 Planctomycetota bacterium | reverse complement strand
GCCCTTTGTCGTGTGGGGCTATTCCCTCTCCACCGTCGCGCGGACCCTGATCGCCGCGGCGGCGTCGCCGCTCCACGTCTTCGGCCTCCGGCTCGCCGACCGCGTCGGCAAGGGGCTCCGCACGAGCCCGCGCGACGCCTTGATCGCCGCCGCCGTCCCCTCCGAGTTCCGCGGGCGCGCGTTCTCCGTACAGCGGGCGATGGACCACACGGGCGCGATTCTCGGCTCGCTCGTCGCGGCCGCCGCGCTCTTCTGGTGGACGGACGACCTGCGCCTGGTTTTCTGGATGATGGCGGTTCCCGGAGTCCTCGCCGTCCTCGTCCTCGTCCTCGCCGTTCGTGAAGAGGACTCCGATCTCCCCGCGGCCCTCACCGCGGAGCCCGGGAAGTCCGGGAAGTCCGGGAAGCCCGACACGCCGGCAGCGTCCCGGCGCGAGGCGCTGGGCTTCCTCGCGCCGCTCTCCGTCTTCACCCTCGGTCGCGCGAGCGACGCCTTCCTGCTACTGGCCGCGTACGACGTCGTCCAGGACAAGCGCATGCTCCCGCTCCTCTGGGCAGCGCTCCACGCCGTCAAGGTGGGCGCGTCCATCCCGGGCGGCGTCCTCGCCGATCGGATCGGGCGGCGGAGGGCGATCGGGATCGGCTGGTTCGTCTCGGCCGCGATCCTCGCCGGATTCGCCTTCGCCGCGAGCCCGCTCGCCATCCTCCTCCTCTTCCTCGCCCACGGCCTCCACCACGGGCTGTCGGAGGGGCCGGAGCGCGCCCTCGTGGCGCAATTCGCGCCGCGCGGGGCCCGCGGGACCGCTTTCGGCGTCTACCACGTCACCGCGGGGATCGTCGCGCTCGCGGGGAGCCTCCTCTACGGCGGGCTCTGGGATCTCGCGAGCCGCCGGGTCGCGTTCCTCGCCGGCACCGGGCTCGCCACGCTCGGTGTTGTCCTCCTCCTCGCGCTCGCGCCCAGGAGCGCGGCCGCTTCCCTGAAGACATCGATCTGACTGGAGCGCGAATCGCATCTCGCGTGGTAGGATCTGGGCATGACAAGGGATGCGAAGGGGCTGCTTGAACGGGCGCTGGCTCTCCCAGAGCGAGAACGCGCCGATCTGGTCGCGTCCCTCCTTGACAGCCTGGAGGGACCTCTCGAAGAGGGACACGAGACTGCATGGGCCGAGGAGATCAAGAGGCGCCTCGATGAACTGGATTCGAGGATCGTCACGCCCGTTCCGTTCAGCGAAGCTCGGCGGATGATCTTCGGGGACGATGACCCCGAAGCCTCTTGAGTTCCATCCCAAGGCGATCCAGGAATCACGGGCTGCAAAGATATGGTACGCGGACCGCTCGAGGAAAGCCGAGCTCGGGTTCGTCCGCGATCTCCGCCATGCGTTGAACCAGGTGGCAGCGTTCCCGCATCGCTGGCCCGGCTACGTTTACGGCACCAGACGATACGTCTTCCGCAAGTACCCCTACTTCCTCGTCTACCGTGAATGGTCCGATCGAATCGAAGTCATCGCATTGGCCCATCAGCAAAGGCGGCCGGGCTACTGGGCGGAACGACTCCCCTGACACCCTACAAGTGGGAGCCGGCCAAGACCCGCTGACTCAGCGCGCGTTGCAGTGCGCGCAGATCGGGACGTCGGCGAAGCTGCCTTGCAGGTGCGACCGGCGGATCTCGGCGAGCCGCGCCCCGTGCCAGACATCCCGCATCGACTGCGCCGACAGGTCGCCCAGAATCTCGCGTCCCTCGTAGTCGAGGCAGCAGAGGGCGACCCGCCCGTCCCAGAGGATCGTGAAGGTCTGCCAGAGCCTCATGCAGGGGTAGCCGGTCGGCTGCTTGGGAACGCTCGACTTCGCGACCTTGTCGTCGCCTCCCCAGTTGTGGGCCCTGGTCACGTCCACATGGTCGACGACGCCCCGCCAGCGATCGACGAAGTCCGCCTCCTCGGTCTCGTTCTCCTGGATCGAGACGAAGAGGAGCTCGACCCGCGGGTTCTTCCTCCCCATCTCGTTCCGGAACCGCACGAGCCCCTCGACGTTTCCCGCGACCGCCTCGTACTTCAAGGGCTTCCTCACGCGCTCGAAGACCTCCCGGGACAGGCCGTCGAAGCTCACCTTGATCTCGTCGAGACCGGCCTCGATGAGGGCCCGGGCCCTCTCCTCGGAGAGGAGTGATCCGTTCGAGATGATCTTGACGCTCGGGATCCCGCGCTTCTTGGCGAGCTCGACCCGCCGCGGGAGCATCTTGTCGATCAGGGGCTCGCCGAAGTTATGAAGGTGGAGCTTCCGCACCTTCTCGCGCACGCACTCATCGAGGATCTTCAGGTACAGCTCCTCGCTCATGATCCCCTGAGGCCGCTCGTGGAACGCGTGGGGGCAGGTGATGCATTTCGCGTTGCAGTGGCTCGTGCTCTCCAGGCGGACCGTGCGAGGGAAGTCCCCATAGAGAAGGCCGAGCGCCTTGTCGGCGAGGAAACGCGGGACGGGCCTCATGGTCCTTGATTCACTATCTCCGAGAAAGCGGACAAGTTTACTCCAGAATGCCGCTGGCGCAAGGAGCGCCGGCATCACCTCCGCCCGCTGGAGAGGGCAAGCAGCGCCCAGATACCGCCCAGGAGGATGACCCCGCCGGCGAGCGCGAACGGCCCGGGCTTCTCGCCAAGCGCCGTCCATGAGAGGACCACGCCCCAGACGGGCGCCGTGGCGAAGAGGCTCGCCGTGCGAGAAGGCCCGAGATGGCGGAGGCCGTAGACGAAGAGCGCGATCGACGTGCCGTAGGAGAGGAGCCCCACGATCGAGGCGAAGGCGAGGAGGGCGGGATCGAGCCGCGGCAGCGTGAAGAAGGCCGCGGCGAGGACGAGGTTGGCGCCACCCGCAACGAGCCCCTTCACGCCCGCGATCTGGATCGGGTCCTTCGCGGAGATCCGCTCGCTGAAGTTGTTGTCGAAGCCCCAGAGGAGGCACGCCAGGACGATGAGGAGCGCGCCCGCCACGGCCTCGCCGCCCCCGCCGGACCCTCGGGTCCCGAAACCGACGGCAAGAGCGCCGAGCACGACCACTCCCATCGCACCATACTCCCGCGCCGTCGGGCGCTCGCCGAACAACAGGACCGCGATCAGGATCGTGAAGACGACCTCGACGCTGACGATGAGGCTCGCGATGTGGGCCGGGGCGACTTTCAGGCCGTAGAGCTGGGCCACAGGCGCGGCGATGCCTCCGGCCAGGATCGCCCCCGCGAGCCACTTGAAGTCGGTGCGGCCCAGGCCCGGCTCGCTGCGGCGCCTCGCCGCGCGGAGGATCCACCGGAGGACGAGGAGCTCCACACCCGAGGCGAGGTAGAAGGTCCCGGCCATCGCGACCGCGGGAAAGTCCTCGTCGAGGAGGAGCTTGGCGAGCGGGTTCGACGCCCCGAAGAGCGCCCCCGCGACCAGCACCAGGACCGCCGCGCGCATCCGGACGCGTCGGTCGCCTCGCGAACTCGCCACCCCTTGTCTCCCCTACGAGTCGCCCCTAAGATACGCGCCTTCCCGCGAGATCCAAGCGCCGCCCGCATGCAGGCCGTTCTTCTCGATAGACCCGCCGCAGCCTCGATGCGGGTGACGAACGACAGGCCCGTTCCCGTACCGGGCCCCGGGGAGGTGCTGATCCGGGTCCTCGCCGCCGGGATCTGCGGCACGGACCGGCACATCTACAACTGGGACGAGTCGATGCGGGACATGGTCCGCCCGCCGCTCGTGCCCGGGCACGAGTTCTGCGGCGAGGTCGCCGAGGTCGGGCGCGACGTGCCGGCCTCGGTCGCCGTCGGCGACTACGTCTCGGCGGAAATGCACGTCGTCTGCGGCTCGTGCTACCAGTGCCGCACCGGGCAAGGCCATACCTGCCACAACACGCTGATCTACGGCATCCACCGGGACGGCGCCTTCGCCGAGTACGTGCGGGTTCCGGCCACGAACGTGATCCGCCTCGACCGCGACCGAGTCCCCGTCTCGATCGGCGCCTTCCTCGACGCCCTGGGGAACGCCGTCCATACCGTGCTCCGCGTGCCGGTCGCGGGGAAGAGCGTCTGCATCACGGGCTACGGGCCGATCGGGGCGATGGCCGCCGCCGTCGCCCATTTCTGCGGCGCCGGCCGAATCCACATCACGGACGTCAACCCCTACTCGCTCGCCAAGGCACGCGAGTGGAAGACGAGGATCGAGAAGGCCCGCGCGGGGCACCCGTTCGTCCACATCCACGATGTCGGGCCCGCGACGCGGGAGGAGGCGATCTGGAGGATCCAGAAGGAGAACGGGGACGGCGTGGACGTGGTCCTCGAGATGTCTGGCTCCCCCGTCGCTGTGAACGACGCGCTGAAGGTCGTCCGCTCGGGCGGCGACGTCGTCCTCCTGGGTCTCCCGCGCTCGAGCAAGATGACGCTCGAGAACTACAAGGGCGACCTCGTCATGCGCGGGGTCACGATGCACGGGATCATCGGTCGCAGGATGTACGAGACCTGGTATCGGATGCTCGCCATGATCGAGGCGGGGCTCGACGTCAGCCACGTCGTCACCCACGAGGTCCCCCTCTCCGGGTTTGTCGAGGCGATGGGGTCCCTCAACCGGGGAGAGGGAATGAAGGTCGTGCTCTATCCGGGCGGGAAGTAGCGAGACACTAGGAGGGAGAGAGGTGTACGGGATCCAGGAAGGCCTCGCCCGCGAGCTGGGCGAGATCCGCGCCGCGGGGCTCTACAAGAACGAGCGGGTGATCGCGAGCCCCCAGGGGGCGCGAATCCGCGTCGCCCAGGGCGAGGTCACGAACTTCTGCGCCAACAACTACCTGGGGCTTTCCAGTCACCCCGAGATCATCCGGGCGGCCAAAGAGGGCCTGGAGAAGTACGGCTACGGCCTCTCGTCGGTCCGCTTCATCTGTGGGACCCAGGAGATCCACAAGGAGCTCGAGAAGAAGATCGCGTCCTTCCTCGGCACCGACGATGCCATCCTCTACTCCTCGTGCTTCGACGCGAACGGCGGCCTCTTCGAGACGCTCTGCGGCGAGGAGGACGCCATCATCTCGGACGCCCTGAATCACGCCTCGATCATCGACGGCGTCCGGCTCTCCAAGGCGAAGCGCCTCCGGTACGCCCACTCCGACATGGCAGAACTCGAGAAGTGCCTCGGCGAGGCTGCGGGCTGCCGGCGGAAGCTCGTCGCGACCGACGGCGTCTTCTCCATGGACGGAGACGTGGCGCGGCTCGCCGACATCGCCCAGATCGCCGACCGCCACGGGGCGATTCTCATGGTGGACGACAGCCACGCGACGGGCTTCGTCGGCGCGAACGGCCGCGGGACGCCCGAGCACTGCGGCGTCGAGGGACGGATCGACATTCTCACGAGCACGCTCGGCAAGGCCCTGGGCGGCGCGTCCGGCGGCTTCACCACCGGCCGGCGCGAGATCGTCGAGCTCCTCCGCCAGCGCTCGCGCCCTTACCTCTTCTCCAACACCCTCCCGCCCCCTATCGTCTGCGCGGCCATGAAGGCGATCGACCTCATCGCGGCCTCGCATGACCTCCGCGAGCGCCTCGCCGCGAGCACCGCGCGCTTCCGGAGCGAGATGACTTCCCGCGGCTTCCGGATCCAGCCCGGCTCGCACCCCATCTGCCCGGTCATGCTCGGCGACGCGAAGCTCGCCTCCGGCATGGCGGACCGCCTGCTCCGCGAGGGGATCTACGTCATCGGCTTCAGCTACCCCGTCGTCCCGAAGGGCCAGGCGCGGATCCGCGTCCAGATCTCGGCCGCCCACACCCGGGAAGACGTGGACCGCGCCGTCGCAGCATTCCACAAGGTCGGAAAAGAACTGGGAGTCATCCGATGAAACGAATTCTCGCCGCCGCTGTCTTCGCCTTCGTCCTCTCGCCCGTCCCGAGCTCCGCGGACGAGCTCGCCCGCTACCTCCCGCCGTCCACGATCGCCTACCTCGAGGTACCCGACGCGGCCGCCACGAAGACTCGCTTCGAGGGGAGTCCCGTGGGGAAGATCCTCGCCCAGCCCGGCTTCGTGGAGCTCCGCAAGTACCTCGTCGAGTACGGAGGACGCTCCGCGCGTGGATGGGAGAAGGGCCTCGAGGATGCGCTCGGCACCGACCTCGACGGGCTTCTCTCGCTCCTTCAAGGGGAGGTCGCCCTGGCGGTCCTGCCGGCCACCGAAGAGGGAGGAAGGCCGCGCTTCGCGCTGTCCCTCGACGCGCGGGCAAACCTCCCTCTCCTTCAGAAGGTCGTCGCCCGGCTCGCCGAACGGAAGGAGGACGCCGCCCGGACCGGACGGCACCTCTCGGCCTTCGAGACGATGTGGTACGAGTCGAGGCAGGTCTTCGCCGGGAGCCGGCTCGTCGCCTCAGACGACCCGGGGGTCCTGGAGGCGCTGGCGCCCGATGCGCGCGAGGTCACGGGGCTCGCGGGTTTCGCGCCCTTCAAGGAGGCTCTCGCCCGCGTGTCGCCGGGGCCGCACGACGTCTTTCTCTACGTCAACGTCGAGGGCGTTTTCAACGCGATCGCCGAGGAACTCGACGACGAGGCGCTCCGCTGGATCGACTCGCTCGGCCTCTACGGGATCCACTACGCGGCGATCGCCGAGGACCTCTCGGAGGGCGGCTCCGGCACCCGGGCTTTCATTTCGACGCCGGGAGAGAAGAAGACCGGGCTCCTCCGGCTCCTTGCCTCGGGCGACGCCTCGCCCGCGCTGGAGTCGAGGATTCCAGAGAACGCGCTCGCCTGGAGCGTCGACCGGCTCGATCTTCCCGGCGCATGGAGCGTCACCCGCGAGGTCGTGATGGCCGCCGAGCCCGAGGAGTGGGCCGAGTTCGCGGAGAGGCTCGCCGAGCGAGAGCGCGAGGCGGGCGTGACCCTCGAGACCTTCCTCGGCCGCTTCGGAGATTCCTTCACCGCCTACACCACCCTGCCGCCTCTGGGTGGAGCGCTCCCCGACACCTACTGGCTCGTCCCGGTGAAGGACGGCGCCGCGCTCGCCGATGAGCTCGCCAGGCTCTGCCAGGTCACCGGCATCCTGGGCGTGGAGAAGATCGAGCTTCAGGGCCGGACGATCCACTCGATCGAGATCGCCCCGGGCGAGCGGCTCAAGCCGGATGCGGCCGCCACGATCGAAGGACTCCGCGCAGCCGGCCTCCCCGCCTCGTTCCTCCTGGACGGCGACACGCTCGTCGCGGCGAACACCGGCCAGGCCCTCCAGCGGTGGATCCTCGCCGGGGAGCACGGCCCCGCCGGACGGTCCACCGCCGCGGTCCGCGAGCCGTATTGCCTGCGGTTCGAGACCGATCAGAGGCGGACTTTCGGGCATGTCTACAACACCTTTCTCCCCATCCTCCGGGCTGTCCTGGCTGTTCTCGGGAGCGATCGCGAGATGACGTCCGGCGGCCGCTTCCAGGCCGACCTCATCCCGCCCGCCGAGGCCTTTGCAGAGCACCTCCTCCCCTGGTCGGCCACCGTGCGATGCACGCCGGAGGGCGTCCTCGTCGTGGCGGACTCGATCGCCGGGAGGAGCGCCCTGGCCCCGGCGGTCGGCATGGTCGCGGCGACCCTCGTGCCCACCCTCGTCCAGGTCAAGGAGAACGCGAGCCGGGCGAGATGCAAGTCGAACCTGAAGCAGATCGGGTTGGGGTCGATCCTCTACGCCGACGAGCATCGCGACCGCTATCCCCCCTTCGGACCAGCCTTCTGGGACGGCGTGCGAGAGGAGCTGGAGGACCCCATGTGCTACGTATGCCCCTCGACGGGGGACGACGCGGGCGATACGAGCTACGCGACGTGGTCGGGCGGGGAGCCCCTTACCTCCGCTCAGCTCGCCAGAAACGGCAGTCGCGTTCCGCTCGCATGGGACAAGGACATCGAAAACCACGGCGACGTGAGGAACGTCCTCTTCCACGATGGCCATGTTGAACAGTTCCAGGAGGACGATTTCCAGGTGCTTCTCCGCGAATGGGAGGACCTGCTCGGCCTGAAACGATAGAAGTGCCTTTCCAAACCGTTCCCATCGAATCCCAAGGAGAACCGTTCATGAGATTTGCCCCGATCGTCTTCGCCCTCGGCACCGTCGCCTTCCTCTCCGGCTGCGGCCGGAGCGAGTCGGACCTCCACGGCACATGGACCGTGGATGTGGACAAGATGCTCGCCGATCAGAAGGAGACGAAGGAGTACAAGGACACCCCGGAGGACCAGAGGGTCGCAGGCGAGAAGATGCTCCGCGAGATGATGTCAAAGTCGGAGTTCACCTTCTCCGAGGGGAAGCTCATCTCGAAGACGGGCGACAAGACGGAGGAGATCAGTTGGAAAGTCGTCTCGATGGACGGCGACAAGTGGACGATCGAGACGAAGGAGAAGGACAAGGACGCCGAAACCGGCACCCTGGAGTGGATCGACAACGACCACGTGAAACTCACAAACAAGGACGACAAAGACAAGTTCACGTTCTGGCTCGTCCGGAAGAAGTAGCCGTTGGCGCCAAGACAGGCGCGATCCGGGTACGAAAGGCCCCGATCGCGCCTAGTCGTCGTCCGCGAGGGAGAGTTCCGCGAGGGAGAGTCCCGGGACGCGGCCGAACTCGCGCCGGTTCCGGGTGAGGAGCATGGCTCCGAGGGAGAGGCACACGCCCGCGACGAGGTAGTCCGCCAGGCCGATCGGCTTTCCTTCCTTCTCCAGGGCGCAGCGCACCTCGGCGGCCCTCCTTGCCGCTTCGTGGTCGATGGGCAGCACCTGCAAGGCGTCGAGGAGTCGCTCGATCGCATCCGCCTGACGACGGCCCCTCGATCCCGATCGGATCTCGAAGGCGCTCATCGCGGTGGTGCACAGTCTGCCCGTCCCTATCTCGATGGCCATGCGTCCCGCGACCGGTTCGGCTCCTCGAAGGAAGTCGATCAGCACATCCGAGTCGGCGACGATCATCGCCACCGATCCCGAAGACGGGAGATCGATGCCCTGAACTGGTCCGCTTCCCTCTCGGACAGGACTCCCTGCAGGGAGAGCGCGGCTTCGATCCGGTCGGCCCGGCTCGCCTCGCGCTCGAGGTAATGGTCGATCGCCTCCTGCACAATCCGCGAGAATCCCTTTTCGCCGCGGCGGGCGGCGATATCCAGGAGCCGCGCCCGCTGCTCGTTGGAGAGCTCGATCGTGGTGCGCATGGAGGGATCCTGCCTCGGCATGCACGTGCATGTCAAGATGACGAGCTATAGGCCGGCGGCCGCGGTGGGCTCGGTCCGCCGGCGAGAGGAAGAAGCCGCCTACCCCCCCACCTCCAGCGCCACGGGCGGCGCGGTTGCCTCGTTCTCCGGCCTGTAGAACTCGTACGCCCAGGCCGAGGGGAGCTCGACCTTCGCCGGATGGCGGGGGACGAACGGGAGATTGAACTCCCAGACTCCCCGGGCGGGGAGCGAAGTGAGGTAGAGGACGACCTTCTGGTCTTCGAACTCCGCTCGGGCGAGCGGCCCGGTCCCGACCATCCTCTCGATGAGAGCACGGTCGGCTTCGAGGCCCGGGGCGAGGGGGACCTCGACGACGATCATGCCGGTGGCCTCGTCGCGCCCGTTCGCAACTCGAAGCGACATCGTGGCGATCCGGCCGGCCGCGACCTTCTCCGCGCCGCCCGCGAACGAACGGACCAGGGATAGACCGCCCTCGGGTCCGGGGGCCGAGCGCTCGGGCTTCTTCTCGTAGCCCGAGAGCACGACCTGCCAGGTGAAGGGGAGCGCCTTCCCGCCGGGCCAGACGATCTCGACCCGGTTTCTCCCGCCCGCGAGCGCCGGCGTGAGGTCGGCCCGAAGGACGACATCGGCGTCCTCGGGGGCGATATGGAGCTCGACCGGCGCTCCGCCGTTCGCGGAGAGCGAGATCGTCACGGGTTCTTCGAGGTGCGCCGCCGCGCTCTTCTTCGAGAGGTCGAGCAGCGCCTCCAGGGCGAGGATCGTCCCCATCGTGGTCGACCAGGCCCCGGTGGGTCCGCGATGGGCCAGGAGATAGCGGGCCGCCTCCGAGACGAGGCCGGCCGCCTCGCCGCGACGAAGGAGCGCGGAAACCGCGAGCGCCGTCGCCTCGACCTCGGCCGACGGTCCAAAAGAGCCGGTGAAGCCGCGCCCGGGGTCGGGCCAGTGGGCGAGGCCGCCCTTCGTCTCGACCCGCGCGAGAAGCGTCTCGCGAACGCGCGTCTCCAGCGGGGTCTCCTCGTCGAGTCGCGAGAGCCCGTCGAGGGCCAAGGCGAGCGCGTAGGCATCGGCCTGGCGGATCGCTTCCCCGGCGAGATCGGCCTCGAGCCGGCCCGCCGCCGACCTGAGGGGCTCCCCCGTCTCGCCCGCCATGGCGAGCGAGCGGAGACAGTACGCGGTCATCTGGCTCCGGTTCATCGCGGACGCGACCCAGTGGTGGCCGCCGTAGTTCCAGCCGCCGTCCGAAGCCTGCTGCTGGAGGACCCAGCTCCGCGTCCGCTCGATCACTGCGGGATCGACCTCGATCCACTTCGACATGGCAAGAAGGAGCGGCAGCCCCCGCGCCGTCAGGAAGAGGTCGGGCTCGTCCGAGCCGAACCAGGTGAGGCCCCCTCCCGGCGCCTCGTAGACGAGGTAACGCTGGTACGCCGCGCGCAGGAACTCGATGCCTCTCTCGGTCGCTTCACGGGTCGACCGACCCGTGGCCGCGAGGTACTCCAGCGCAAGGACGTTGGGGTACGTCGCGGCGGTCACCTGCTCGCATCAGCCGTGGGGGGCCGAGAGGATCCCGTCCACTCCTTCGGCCATCTCGCTCGACGGTCCGGGGTAGATGCGCGCGATGAGCCGGCTCGCACCGGCGACCGCGCCCACCGGGAGATCGAGCTCGACCGCCGCGGGCACTTCCAGCCTCCCCGATGCGTTCACGGCGAAGGGCTCGCCGTCCGGGAGGACGGTCACCCTCTCCTCGACGGCGTCTGCGAAGTCGCCGGCCGAGGCGTGGACCGTGAGATTGGCCTCGCCGAACCGGAGCGCCACGAGGCGGAACCGCGCGACGCCCACGCCATCCTGGCCGACCTCGACCGTCCGGGTCGCGTCGCCTTCGAGGCGGAAGTTCGTCCCGGGGTCGAGCCTCACCTCGACGGCGAGCTTCCCGTCCGAGTAGTTGTGGATCGCGACCGGGAGCTCGACCTCGTCCCCTTCCCGCCACGTCTTCGGCAAGTCGGGCCGGACGAAGAAGGGCTGAAAGGTCGCGAGATCGAATGTGTGCTCGCCCGCGCGGCCGTCCGCCGCGATGCCCGACGCGTCGACCCGCCAGGTCGTGATCGAGTCGGGGAGAGTCACGGCGTAGTCAACGACGCCCGCCTCGTCGGAGACGAGCTCTGGCTCCCACAGGAGGACCTCGCGGAAGTCGCGGCGGATGCGGGTGATGGGAGAGTCCGCGGTGGAGTCCTCTTCGCCCGGCGCGCGCGCGGCGGCACCGGCGGCCTTCTCGTCCATGGCGGCCATGGGCATCCGCCCGCGCGAGAGAGTCGGGAGGGAAAGAACGCACGATACCCCGAGGAAGAGAAAGGCCAGAACTCCGAAGCTGAGCCCCTTCGCGACTGTCATGCGGCCGAGAGACGCAAGCGCCCAGCTCGCAAGTCCGCAGGAGACGACGAGGAGGACGGCAGCGAGCACCGGCCAGGCCTGGTCCGGGATCGGCTTCACCGGCGGCTCCCAGTTCCACCCGGCGGCGGCCCAGAGGATCCCCCCGGAGTCGTCCGTCTCGATCTCCTGGAGGAACCTCGCCGCGAGCTCGCGGTCCGGATCGGGCGCGCCGGTCGGCTCGGAGACAGACCAGGCCTCGAAGGGGGCAACGATCCCGGGCCTGGGAGCCGGCGCCGAGCTCTCGCCCCTC
>JACQVV010000544.1 GCA_016209595.1 Planctomycetota bacterium | reverse complement strand
GTCGAGACGGCCCCGGATGCAAGGCGCCGCGACGACGCATACTCGTCGTATTCGGAGGAGCGGCAACGCCGCAGACGGGGCCGTATCGGCCGTCTGGCGACGGGAGGGATTTCTGCTCACGCTCTCAGTCTTTCTTGCGCCGGTGCGACTCCAGCCCTTCTTTCCAGAGGACTTCCGGGTGGCCGCCGCGCTTCGCGGCCGCGCGGGCGAGGACGAAGAGGAGATCCGAGAGACGGTTCAAGTAGGCCACGAGGATCGGCCGCACCTTCTCTTCGCGCGAGAGGGCGACGATGATCCTCTCGGCCCGGCGACAGACGGTACGGGCGAGGTGGAGCGCGGCGCCTGGGCTCCCGCCGCCCGGCAGCACGAACGAGCGCAGGGGCTCGAGCGACTCGCCCAGCCGGTCTATCGTCTCCTCCATCCAGGTCACGTCCGGTTCGCCGACCGCGGGAAGTCCCTCGCGCCATTTCTCGGGAGGGGTTGCGAGTTCGTTTCCGGCGTTGAAGAGATCGTTCTGGATCTGTCCGAGGAGGGCGTCGATTTCGGCGTCGGGGAAACGCTCGGCCAAAAGCGCGCGGGCGAGCCCGAGGCAGGAATTGAGTTCGTCCAGCGTCCCGTACGACTCGATCCGCAGGCTGTCCTTGGGGACCCGTGCGCCGCCGGCGAGTCCTGTCTCGCCGCCGTCGCCGGTTCGCGTGTAGACGCGGTCGATGTGGATTGCCATGCCGCTTGATTATATTCCGCCCGGCGACAGGCCGAGGTAGGCGCGCATCCGGCGAACGATCTCCCGGAGTCCCTCGTCGGCCCTCTGGGCCTTGCGAAGCGGCACCCGGCGGCCATGGAGCGCGAAGCACACAATTGTCCGGTGGTCGGCCTCGAGGCGCACCTCGCGGTGAAACGTGCGGCCTTCCGGCGCGTGAAGCGTCACGGCCCGCGCGGACGAAAAGGGAGCGGGAGCTGGGAGGCGGCCGGGGGGGACGCCGTCCACCTCGAAACCGATCCGCCCCGCGGCGCGGTCGAGGATGAGCGCCCGGCGGGCCGTGATGCGGCGGAGCCTCATCCAGAGGAAGAGCCCCGCGAGGGCAAGGGCGACGAGCGCGGGAGCAAGGGAGCTTCCGAGAAAAGCCCTCGCGAGCCCGACGGCCCCCAGGAAGAAGAGGGACGCGAGGACGGCGACGCACCCGATCCGGGCGCGGAGCTCCAGGGGGGAGCTCCGGATCTCGATCACCATGCGGGAGTCGGACTCCTCGACAACCGTCGGGAAAGGCATTTTCAGGCTGGAGGCTGGAGGCTCGAGGCTGGAGGGCTGAAGGACGAAGAGATGTCGATCTCGACGACGCCCGTACCGGCCCAGGCGGCGAGGACGCGCACGCACTCGCGGGCGGCCTCCCCGGCGCTCAGGCACCGGCGCACGTGAAGGACGGGCCCTCCCCCGCGCCCCGCGAGGTACGGCCGCACGGCTTCGGTCACGCGCGCGCGCCCGCGGTCGCTCCCCGCGGCCTGCACCAGGCAGTCGATCCCGCCGAACCGCTCGGCCGCCTTGTCCACGAGGTTCGCCACGTCACCCTGTTCCTCCACGTCGCAGGGCACGGCGAGGAGCTCGTCGGCCCCGGACGAGGCGATTTCTTCCCGGACGGCGATCAGACGGTCCCAGTCCCTCGCGGCGAGCACGACACGGAACCCCTCGGCCGCGAGGGCCCGGGCGATCGCGAGACCCGCGCCCCGCGTCCCACCCGTCACGAGGACGACCTTCCCGCCTGGTTCCACGCCTCCTCCCGTGCCCTTGGGTCACGCCATCCTATCCGAAGGCCGTGAAACGCTTGTCGCCTCGGCGCCGCCAGGAATACAATCGCGCCCCGGACGGTCGAACAGGGGAGGGCGAGGGAAGAAGGAGGAGATCATGGTCCGCACGGTCATCCGAGGGGTCGGCGGCTACGTCCCGGAGCGGGTCGTCACCAACAAGGACCTCGAGAAGCTCATGGATACCTCCGACGAGTGGATCCGTGAGCGGACGGGGATCCAGGAGCGCCGCTGGGTCACGACCCAGCAGAACCACGAGCTCGGACTCGAAGCGAGCCGGGTCGCGCTCTCGCGGGCAGGGATCGGCCCCCAGGACGTCGACCTCATCCTCTACGCGACGCTCTCGATGGAGTACACCTTCCCGGGCTCGGGCGTCCTCCTGCAGGACAAGCTCGGATGCAGGACGATCGGGGCACTCGACATCCGGAACCAGTGCTCCGGGTTTCTCTACGGCCTCGCGGTCGCCGACGGCATGATCCGCTCGGGGCTCTACCGAAACGTTCTCCTCGTCGGCTCCGAGGTCCACTCCACCCGGATCGACCTCTCGACGCTGGGGCGGGACGTGGCCGTCCTCTTCGGCGACGGCGCGGGTGCCGTCGTCCTCGGCCCCGGAGAGGACGACTCGAAGGGGCTCCTCTCGGTCCACCTCCACTGCGAGGGGAAGCACCACGACCTGCTCTGGATCGAGGGGCACGGCTCGCTCTTCCCCCACGCCGAGCAGGTCCGGGTGATCCAGGAACGGCGGCACCTCCCCCAGATGGACGGACGGCAGGTGTTCGTGCACGCCGTTCGCCGGATGCCCGAGGTTCTTCAGGAGGCCCTCCAGGCGAACGGGCTTTCCATCCAGGACATCGACCTCCTCCTCCCGCACCAGGCGAACCTCCGGATCAACCAGAAGGTCGCCGCGACGCTCGGCATTCCCGAATCGAAGGTGGTGAACAACATCCAGAAGTACGGGAACACCACGGCCGCGACGATCCCTCTCTGCCTCTGGAACGCCCTGGACGAGGGGCGGGTCCACGACGGAAGCCTTCTGGCCATGGTCGCGTTCGGTTCGGGCTTCACCTGGGCGTCGGCGCTGTATCGCTGGTGAATCAGGCTTCAGGCTTCAGAAAGACACCTTGGATCTCTCTGAAGGCTGAAGGCTGAAGGCTGAAGACTGGCCCGCCCGGGCGTGGTATCCTCCACGCGTTCCCGACGGAGCGAACCGTGCCCCGGTCGACTCTCATCCCTGTGCTGCTCGCGAGCCTCGCCCTCTCCCCGGCCGCGCCCGCGGACGACGCTCTGGAGACGGGACGGCGGATCCTAGAGGCGCAGCGTGCCCCGAGGCCGGAGCTCCTGGGCGAGGAGGTCTGGGAGGTGCGGATCGGCACCGAGACGGTGGGCTACTACCGCACGGTCACGCGCGCCGACGAGTTCGAGGGGAAGCCCGTCTACGCGATTCGCGGTTCGAGCCTTTTCCAGAGCGGCGAGGAGCGGGACCTCATGGAGTACGTCTACTACGCCTACCCCGACCTCTCCGCCGCGCATTACCAGCGAAACCGTTTCTCCGGCGGGAATCGGGAAGGGGAAGGGAACCCCGGAGCGACTCCGATCGAGACCTTCCTCCTCGTCCTCCAGGGAGACCGCTGGGTCCTGCGGACCGGGGAGGGAGGGGGGGAGGTTCCGGTCGAACCGGGGGTGGTCGGATTCGACCTCGCCCCCCACCTCGTCCGGCTCCTCTCGCCCGAGGAGGGGTCGAGGACCGCGTTCCGCATGCTCGACGAGGACGGGACGATACGCCGCATCGATTTCGCGACCGGAGCTCGCGAGGAGATCGAGACGTCGCTGGGCCGCGTGGCCGCGGTCCGGATCGACCAGTCGGGGCTCCGACACCGCTCGGGCGCTCCGCTTGGCTTCGCATTCTGGGTCGCCGGCGGGAAGATCCCCCGGTTCGAGGCCCGGATCGGGGACGGTCCGCCGATCCGCTTCGAGGGCATCTCCCCGGAGCGGTTCCGGAGCTTCTGGTGGTCGCCGACCGACGCCGCCGTGGAGTTCCTCGAGGCCCTCTCGCGCCGGGATCGGTCCGCTCTCGCGAATCTCGTTGCCTTCCGGGAGTCCTTCTTCCTTTCTCTTTCCCGGAACCTCCTCCACCAGAACCTCTCCGACGAGGAGCTTCTCGGGCTCTGGGAGAAGACCGGACCGACCTATCGGGAAGCGCTCCTCGACTCGCTCGTCCGCGACGACCCCGCCGCCGCCCTTGCCGCGAGGAGAGGGCCGGTTCAGCGCGACCGCCTCCGCGCGGTCGAGTCTGGAACCGGAGAGAGGGCCGTCGTCCGCTACTCCCCCGAGCCCGGGACGTCGATCTACCTCTACCTCGGACGGGGCGAGGAAGGGTGGCGAGTGACCTACCTCAACGAAGGGCAGAAGTAGCGATCCGTCACTCCGGGGCCTTCTCTGCCCGCTTCACGATCTGGACGACGTTCCCCCGTCCCTCCCACTTGAGCTCGTCCGCGAGCTGTCGCATGAGGTAGATGCCCCGCCCGTGGAGCTCGAGGATCTTCGACTCGTCGGTCGGGTCGGGCAGGCTCTGGTAGTCGAATCCGGGACCCTCGTCCTCGATCCGGATCCAGGCTCCCTCGGAGTCGATCTTGTACTCGACCCTGAGCCTCCGCTTGCCAAAACGATCGTCCTTCATCCGGTTCTCGATGGCGCGCGTGTCGAGCTTCTCCGTCTCCCGGCTCACCGCAAGGTTTCCGTGGATGATCGAGTTGGGCAGCGCCTCCCCGAGGATCGCCCGCAGGGCGAAGCCGAAGGACTCGGAGTGCCCCGCGCGACAGGCGATCTCGGCCACATCTCGAGCGACGGTCGAAACGAGCGTGAGGTCGTTGGGGAGCACGAGGGTTTTTCCGAATTCGTAGGGTGAGAGCTCGTGCCGGCGGGTCCGTTCGTCCACCAGCGAGGTCACGGTCCGGCGAAGTTCCTTGACGTCGAGGGGTTTGAGCAGGAAACGCCGCGCCCCTTTGTTCAACGCCTCGATCGCGATCTTGAGCGTCGCGTAGGCCGTGATCACGATGACGTCCACTTCCTGGAAGCGCTGCCGGATATCGTCCAGGAGGTCGAGGCCGCTCTTCCCCTCCATCAAGACGTCCGTCACCACGACCTGGTAGCTCGACCGTGCGAGCCCGGCCGTCGCCTCGTCGCAGGTCCGGGCCACGTCGACGAGGAATCGGTCTTCCAGCGCGCTCTTCAAGAGATCGGTGATGAGCGGGTCGTCGTCGACAACCAGCACGCGGGTGGTGGGACTGGTCATGGGCGTTTCGGCCTCTCCGGGAGGGCCGGATTGTATCGGGCGAGCGGCGGGATTTCCACGGGACGAGAGTGGCGTAGAATGACGTCCGACATGAAGGAGTTCGCCCACAAGAAGAAGATCGCCTTCAAGGCCCTGGGAGGGAAGGTCAAGGGGTTTTGCTGGCACATCGGCGTCGCCCGGGCCCTCGAGGAACGCGGCTTCCACTTCCTTGGCGGCCCCCGGAAAGAAGGGACGCCGCGCGAATACGGGGAGCTCCGGATCAATCCCCTGATCGGGTCGAGCGCGGGCGCCCTCTTCGTCACGCTCCTCGCCTCGGGGCTCTCCGTGCGCGACCTCCAGAAGGTGGAGATCCCGCGGAAACTGATCTTCCGCTCGTCCGGCACCTCACCCGTGGACTACATGAAACGAGTGGCGCGCCGGGCGTCCTGGCGCACCGGACGGCCCTTCCAGCTGGGAGACCTCGAGCTCGGGGACCTCTTGGCCTTCCGCGGCATGTACACGATGGCGGGAATGGAAAAGTACCTCCGCGAGGTGCACCTTGCCGGCCGGAACCGGTTCGAGGATCTGGCGGCCGAGCTCTACATCATCACCACCGAGCTCGATCGGCCCCGGGCCGTCGTCTTCGGAGAGAAGGACGAGGACCGCAGCACCGACTACGTCTACCGCCCGGGAGTCCCGGTCAGCCAGGCGGCCGCGGCCAGCATGTCCGTCCCGCCCTTCTTCGCGCCGTTCCCCATCGAGAGGCGTGGGGAGTCGAAGTTCTTCGTCGACGGAGACCTCCGTGACCCCTACTCGACCCATGCGGCCGAGGAGGCCGGAGCCGACCTCGTCTTCGTGTCCTGCGTCTACGAGCCCTACCGGGCGACCCACCGGCGGGCGAGCCTGTTCGAGTTCGGAGCCTCGAGCATCTACGGCCAGATCATCGACCATGCTCTCGACTCGATGAAGATGAACGCCATCCGGCGCCGGAGGCAGGCCCGGGACCTCTACGCCGCGATCGCCTTCTTCACTGAAGGGCGCCTCCCCCCGGAGGAGCAGCAATCGCTCCTCTCGCTCGTCGAGCAGTACCTCGACTACCGGCGGCAGAACACGATCATCTACCTCTCGCCGGGCGGGGACGAGGAGCTCTACCGGATCAACCCCTTCGACTTCAGCCCGAAGGTGCAGCAGTTCATCATCGAGCGGGCCTTCCGCCGCACGCTGCGCGTCCTGGGAGAGTATCGCCGGGGCGGGACCGACCTCGTCCACCGCTCCAGCGATCCGCGGTCCGACGCCTATCAACGCGGCGCGATTCCCGGAGCCTCCGGCGCCACAGGCCCTTGACAGGCCGCCAGGCCGCGGAGAGGATCCGGTCGCCGTCTTGGCGGTGCTCCAATGCAGAGCACGGGCCGGCGTTTCGCCGGCCGGGTCCCGTTGGACCTGCTAGAATCTCAGTCGGCCGCGTCGCACGCGGCGCAAGGCGGCCCGGGCGGGGGCGTCCGTTCCTCGTCCGGTGTTCCACAGGGAGAATCGGCGAGTGGGCCTCTGGGACCAGATCCGGAAGATCCTGCAACCCGGGGAGGAAGGACCGGACGTCGGGCGGGACGTCGCCGCGCTCGCGCGTCTGCTGGAAGTAGCGGAGGAGTCGCTCCGCGCCCTTCGCCCGGCCTACCAGGAATTCGCCGTCCCCAAGCGCTCGGGGGGCACCCGCACGATTTCGGCCCCGGAACCGGAGCTCAAGGCCCTCCAGCGGCGGATCCTCCGGCGGGCGCTCGCGCGCCTGAAAAGTCACCCCGCGGCCAAGGGATTCGAGCGGGGGCTCTCGATCGTGGACAACGCCCGCCCCCACGCCGGCAAGGCCGTCGTCGTTCGCATGGACCTCAAGGAATTCTTCCCGTCGACGCGCCTCGTGCGCGTGGAGGAGTTCTTCCACCGGGCCGGCTGGAACCGAGATGCGAGCCGGCTCCTCGCGCGCCTCACCACCCACCGTGGCGGGCTCCCCCAGGGAGCGCCGACCTCCCCCAAACTCGCGAACCTCGTGAATCGCCTGATGGACGTCCGGCTGTCCCGGCTCGCCGAGAGGCTCTGCGCCACCTACACCCGGTACGCCGACGACCTGACCTTCTCCTTCGCCCAGGACGTGCCCGAGGCGATCCACGACCTCGTGGCCAGGACGAAGGTCATCGTGGACGAGTTCGGCTACGAGATCCACCACGGCAAGAAGCTCCGCATCCGGCGCCAGCACCAGCGCCAGCTCGTCACCGGACTCGTCGTGAACGACGGAATCCGGCTCCCCCGCACCACCCGCCGCTGGCTCCGCGCCGTCGAACACAGGGCGAAGAAGGGCGGGGACCCGCCACCGACGCTCACGGCGGGGTCGTACGCGGGCTGGATGTCGTTCGTCTCGATGGTCGAGCGGCAGGTGGGGAAGGGGTAACCGGCCGCCGTGACGGACGCCATCATCGATCCGAAGCCCCCGCGAGCCTGGAAGCCGCCCGAGATCCCTGTCCGGCGCGTCTTCCTGCGCTCGTTCGCCACTACTCTTGCGGTCGCCTTGTTGCTCTCCGCTTTCTGGTCGAAGTTCTACTGGGACTACTGGTTCGTCCGACCAGAGATCGACCCTTGCATTCTCGAGGTCGAGCGAGTGAACACGGTGACCTACGTGTGGAACAGGTATGTCCTGAACGAGAACTGGGTGATCGCCGATGACAAGGAAGTCTCGATTCGCCGGGAAATCGCGTCCGCACGCTCATGCCCCTACGATAACCTGGACCAGCGCGTCCTGGTGGCTCTCGAGGGTCGGGGCCTCCTCGCGACGCTGCCCCCCCAACTGGCCGACGACAAGATTCCGGAGCTCATGGAACTGTTCAAGTCGACGGGAGTGCTCGTCGAGGAAGAACCCTCGATGGTCTACTCGCCCGTCGAATGGCTGAGGGGTTTCGCCGTTACGGCCGCAGCCCGGTCAGGAGAGGAGCTCCTGATGCTGGGTCTCTGCGGCCCGCAGGTGTCGAACGACCACTACCCTTACTACGAGGCGTTCTTCGGCAGGCGAGGCCAGGATGCTCCGTGGACATGCCTTTCGACGCAGCGGTTCTTCTACGACTCGGCCGGCCTCGAATTCCTCGAAGGCTGGAGCCTGTGGACCGCCGCCGCGTTGGCCGCCTTCGCCTTCGCCACGCTCTGGACCATCGCCGAGTTCTGGGCGCGGCTCCCCCTCCTCCGCCCTCAATAGCCAACCTGCTGTTTTCCGCGTTAGACTCAAGGCGCCATGTCGCGCACCTTCTCCCTTGTGCTCCTGGCCCTCCTCGCCGGCTGCTCGTCCTACATCGAGCGCGGCCCGCGGCTCGACCTTGCCGGCCCCGAGCTCGCGGGGACAGAGTGGGAGAGCGCCGCCCGCGACGCGCCGGACGTGCGGCGGGCAAAAGAGCGGGCGCTCGCCTATTTCCGGGCCCCGATCCGGCGCCGGCTCGACACGATCCCGATCTACCTCTCGCGCTGCGAGGATCCCGAGCTCGCGGGAGCCTATTGCCAGGGCGGGCTCTCGGGTCTGGTCGGCTGCGGGACGGGGAGCGAGGAGATCGACTTCTTCTACTCGCCGAGCCGGGAGATCGATGACTGGAGAGCGGTGATCGAGGACGAACTCGCGAGCGCCCGGGGGCCCGACTCGACCTTCACGGCGACCCTCTGGTTCGGAGGGCTGGTCCACCGTCGCGTCCAGTTCCCCCTCTCGGCGCGCGCGACCGCCCTGGAGGCGATCCGCGCGGGCATCCGCGAGGTCCTGGCCGCGATCCTGGTCCACGAGTACGTCCACGCGCTCATCGCCGACGGAGCCCTCGACGCGCCGAAGCTCGCGCGCCAGATCGACCGGCTCGACCCCGCCGTCTACCCCATCGCGGGGCTAGTCGAAAGCGGGCGCGACGCCTACCCCTGGTGGCTCTTCCTGGCCGCCGAGGAGGAGTCGGTATGCCTCACCGCCGAGTACCACATCGTTTTCGGCTACGCGGTCCCGCAGGAGATCGGCGACGAGTTCGCAGAGGTCGTGGACGGAAGGATGGGGGATTCGATGCCGGTCGTCGTGCAAATCCATGCCCGCGGCAAGGGGGGCGCGCCGGCGCAACCGGAGAGGTAGCCTAGTACGAGTGCGAAAGAGAGGGGACGAACACGATGGCCGCGGTCGAGAGCGAACGAACGGGATTCAAGGTCACGACGAAGGAGAGGCTGGACCGGGAGTCCTTCCCGATGAGGCTCTTCCAGAAGGCGAAGAAGCTCGGGACCTGGGACCCCGCGGGAATCGACTTCTCCGGAGACCGGGCCCGGTGGCACGAGCTCTCGGACGTCGAGAGGGACGCGCTCCTCCGGCTCACGTCGCTCTTCGCCGCCGGCGAGGAAAGCGTCACCCTCGACCTCCTTCCCCTTGTCCAGGCGATCGCCCGTGAGGGGAGGATCGAAGAGGAGATCTACCTCACGTCGTTCCTCTGGGAGGAAGCGAAGCACGTGGAGTTCTTCGCCCACTTCCTGGACGAGGTCGTGGGCGAGGGACCCGACCTCCACACATACCACACCCCCTGCTACCGGAAGATCTTCTACGAGGAGCTGCCGCGGGCGATGGGACGGCTCGCGGCCGACCCGTCCCCCGAGACGCAGGCGCGGGCGTCGGTCACCTACAACATGATCGTCGAGGGAGTGCTCGCCGAAACGGGCTACCACAGCTACTTCACCGCGATCGAGAGCCGCGGGAGCATGCCCGGCCTGGTCGAGGGCCTCGCACTCGTGAAACGCGACGAATCGAGGCACATCGCCTACGGCGTCTACCTGCTCTCCCGCCTCGCGGCCGAGCGAGCCTCCCTCTGGCCCATCATGGAGGAGCGAATGAACGAGCTCCTCCCCCACGCGCTGGGGCTGATCGGCGAGATCTTCGAGTCCTACGACCCCATGCCGTTCGGCCTCGCCTACGACGAGTTCGCGGCCTACGCCACCTCGCAGTTCACGAAGCGGCTGGACCGCATCCGGCGCTCGGTCGGCAAGAATCTGGACGAGGTCGCGCGGGAGGCGCTGGCGGAGGTCTAAATAAGAGGGCGCGAATCGGCACCATGAATCGGCGGCAAGGGCCGCCGAGGCGTTGTGCAGAATCGCGCCCTCTTATTTAGGAGCAGACCTACTTCGCCGCCGCGGCGCCCTCCTTCTCGCGGTTGAAGAAGCGCCCGTTCTTCTCGAGGTTCTCGTAGATCTTGTTGAGGCCGGTATAGGAGAGCTCGGCGTTGTTCGCCATCGCCACGCCGAACCAGCCCTGGCTCCGCATCGAGAGGCCCTTCTCGACCGCGATCCGGCGGATGTGCTCCCAGTAGGTGTCCGCGAAGAAGTCAACGTACTCGTCGGAGAAGCGCCCCTCCCGGTTGATCGAGATTCCGAGCGAGGAGACGATGGGCTGGCAGTAGGGGCTCCGGACCGGAGTGTTCACGGGGTAGGGCGTGATCGGGAGGACGTGAGAGCCGCGGCAGTCGCCCGTTACGAACGGAAGAACGCTCGCCCACGGCATGACGATCTCCTCGGGCGCGGGGAAGATCGACTGAGTGCGGATGATGGCGACCGGATCGTCCTTGCCGGTGTATTTCCCGGCGATGTTGTGGAGGCGCTGGGTCGAGATCGCGGCCACCTGCTGGTGCGGATAGGCGCGGGAGAAGATCCCCTCGATCGCGTAGCGGGTCTCGTCCCGCAGGAGCCCGACGATGGAGTACATCTCCTCGGGCGTCGTGAGGTCGACGAGGCGGTCGCTCTCGGCGAAGTCCATGTCCATGATGCGGAAGGTGAAGCCCTTGCCGAGCTCGGGCTTGAGGATGAGCCCGCCGCAGTACATGGGGTCGGCGAAGGCGAGGTAGACGGGGAGGCTGTAGGCGCCCGGGCCGCACTTGTCGGCCGCGAAAATCATGACGCTCTCCGCCGCGCGCTCGCCCGAGAGCTTGTGGTCGAACTCCAGCTCCGCCACGGCGGGACCGGCGCCGCGGATGTTCCCGGACGGGGCATCGACGAGCAGGTCCTGCCCGGCGCCGTAGTCGCCTCGGCGCTGGGCGACGGCCGTCCCCTCCTTGAACGCGTCCCAGGCGAGCTGGTGGATCTTGTGGTCGTTCACACCTCGCTCGTGGGTCATCGTGATCGCGATGTCGTCACCGGTGTACGTGATGAGGTAGTCGATCACCTCCTTGCCGCGAGCCTTGGAGACCGTCGATCGGACGGCATCCAGCACCTTGTCGGCCGGCTTGGTATGGCCACCGGGGGATCCGATGTCCGCCTTGAGAACCGAAATCGTGAGCTTCATGGTGCTCCAGCCTCCAGGGCCTACCGCCCGTGCATCGCCATGGTGTAGCGCCGAGAAAAGGGGGCAGGTATAGCGGATCCGGAGCCTCGTGGCAAGAGTTCTCCGGGACCGGGTCCCGGGCTACTCCCGCTCGACGAGCTTCCTGACCTTGCCGACGAGTTCCTCGTTCGAGAAGGGCTTGACCAGAAAGTCGTCGAACCCCTGCGCGAGGAGGTCCTGGAACCCCCCTTGCGAGATGTACCCCGAGATCGCGATGATCTTGACGGTGGCGAGCTCGGGGCTCTGCCGGAGGTAGCTGCACACCTTCCGGCCGTCGATATCGGGGAGCATGATGTCGAGAAGAATGCAGTCGGGCCTGAATTCCTTGGCGAGCCCCGCGTCGAACCCGCGCGACACCAGCCGGATCTCCCAGTCCCCCTCCTCCTCGAAGATCGCCTTGAGGAGGTCGAGGATACGCGGGTCGTCGTCCACGATGAGGATGCGCCTCTTGGCCCGGTCCAGCCGCTCCAGCGGGATCGAGTTCTCGCGCATGAACTCGATCAGGTCGTCGCGCGAGACCCGGCGGCTCTTGGAACCGGGAAGTTTGAAGCCCTTCAACCGACCCGAGTCGATCCACTTGATGACGGTGGGGATCGTGACGTGGCAGATTTCCGCAACCTGGCCGGTCGTGAAGCCTTTTCGATCCTCGCTCTTGGCAGACAAGCGGGCTCCCGTGTCGTGGAAGATGTATGAGTTCGACAACATCTTAAGACCCAATCCAGGGCGAGGCAAGCAAGAGCTTCAACGCCTTGAAAGTCCTCCGGGGGCTCGATGAGCGATCGCGACATCCGTCCTCGGCACATCCACTGCATCTCGGCGGCTGCGGCGGACAGGGTGATCGAGATCCTCGGTTCCGCTGGCATCCCGGCCTCCCGCGATCCGGAACCGATCGTCGCGGACGGCGTTCCTCTGCACGCGGTCGCCGTCCCGCCGGCGCACTTCCTTCGCGCCCGAAGCGTGCTCCTGGACGAGTCGGCGGAGATCGTTGTCTGCGGCCGATGGGGCGAGGAACCGATCCTCACGGCGGCCGAGCGCCGGGAGGCGTCTTCTCTCTTCCGCGAGCTCGTGCCCGGCGGCGTGACGGGGGCGAAGGTCCGCGCTTCGGTGGAGGAGTTCTACCTCGGCGCCGCCGCGCCGGAGCGGCGCCGGGCGATCGAGGCCCTCGCGCTCCTGGGGGAAGAGGGGCGCGACGCCGCCTTCCGGCTCCTCGGGGAGGCCTGCCGCGGCAACGAGGCGGAGCCTCTCTGGGAGCTTGCGGGCTTCCTCGGCCGCCGCCCCATCCCGGCCTGGCCGGAGGCCTTCCTCGAACTGCTGCGGGATCCCGAGCCCCAGGTTCGCGCGCGCGCCGCCACGGCGATGGGCAAGGCCGGCGACCCGTCCGCCTTGCCCCATCTCGTCCGCCTCTATCTCGATCCGTCCCCCGAGGTCCAGGCCGAGGCGGCCGACTCCGTCTGGCGGATCGCGGGAGAGGACGACGGCTTCCATCCGGACCTCGAACCGCGGGAGAAGACCCGGATCGTCGAGGAGTGGAGGAAGCGACTAGAATAATTCCCCGCCAAGGGCGGTCTACGAGATGGATGAACGAACCTCGAAACAGGAACCAGACGACGCCCTCGTCGAGAGGGCGGCCCGGGGGGACGCCCCGTCGTTCGACGAACTGGTCGAGCGTCACAAGGACGGCGTCTACCGGACCGCGGCCCGCATCCTCCGGGACCGCGACGAGGCTTTCGACGCGGTGCAAGAGGTGTTCCTCCGCGTCTACCGCGCTCTGCCAAGGCTCTCGGACCGCTCGCGGTTCGGACCCTGGCTGCGGAAGATCGCCGTGCGCACGACGCTCTCCTTCCTCGAGAAGAAGGGCCGACACGTGAGCCAGTCCCTGGAATCCGCCCCGGAAGCCGCATCGAACGAGCGCCCGGACCACGCCGCCTCCGACCGGGAGCTCGGCGAGGCGATCCGCGCCGCCCTGGGGAAACTCCCCGCCGACCAGCGGACGGCGGTGATCCTCTGCGACATCGAGGGGCTCTCCTACGAGGAGATCGCCGACGTCTGCGCCATCCCCAAGGGAACGGTGATGTCGAGGATCCACTACGGCCGCAAGAAGCTCCGCGACATGCTCCGCTCCTTTCAGGGGGAGGGGAACAGCCCCCTCTTCCGGACGACGGGGTTCGGGGTTCGGGG
>JACQVV010000543.1 GCA_016209595.1 Planctomycetota bacterium | reverse complement strand
TCATCGCCCCCTCCATCCGCGCTTCGCCGGCCTGGACGATCCGGTGGAAGATGTAGACGCCGTCGTCGATGCCGAGGCCCAGGATGAGCGGGAGCGCGGTGATCGAGACGACGTTGAGCTTGAAGCCCAGGACCGGCCATAGCCCGAGCGACCAGACGAGTCCAATCCCGAGAGGGACCAGGATGATGACCATCCCCACGAGGGCTCTCCTGTCGAGGACGGCGAGGGTCACGGTCGCCAGAGCGAAGACCCAGAGCGAGATCCGGACCGGGTGGAAATGGCCCTTATCGGCAAGCGCGAGGACGGACCGCAGGATGTGGTCGAATATCTCGAAGCGGGTGCCGGCGAGCGACTGGAAGAGCGGCTCCGGGAGCCGGACGACGCCGCCAAACTCCATCCAGGACCAGACGAGCAGCACGAAGAGCTCCGCGAGGAGCACGCAGACGACGCGGCGTCGCGTCATGGAGACGAGGAGCAGAATCCAGATCAAGGTGAACGTGGAGAGGAGCGTCGTGGGAAGGGTGCTCACGATCTTCTCCAGGATCGTCATCCAGATGGGGATGACGCCGGAGAACCGGGGCGCGCGGTAGGAGTACTTCTCGTCCTGTTCGACGATCTCCTCCTCGGAGAGCGCGCCCTCCACGGGGTCCGGCGGGGCGGCCGTGACTCCTTCCTCCTGCCGGGGCTTCCGCACGCGGATCGAGCCGAGCTCCTCGACGTATCGCTCCAGGAAGCGTCTTTCCCAGGGATCGCGGGAGGGGTAGGCGAAGACGACATATCGCTCGCCCGTCTTGTCCTGGAAGCGGGAGACGATGTCGCCGGGAAGGTCGCTGGGTCCCAGCGAATCGTGAGAGGCCATGTCGAGGAGCTGGCAGAAGATCCGCTGCGTCATCCTTTCGAGAACGTAGTCGAGGAACTCGATCGAGAGTTCGTTCCCCGCGGCGATCGAGGCGTCGATCGCGTTCACCGCGTCGCGAAGCCTTCCGACTCGCGTCTCGCTCTCCTGGCTGTAGAGGACCCGGGCGATCACGGAGAGGTCGAGCACGGCGAGCTTGATCCGGGCGAGACTCTCCTTCATGGCCTCGATCCGGGACGGTCCCTCCCTCCCCTCGACTCGGAGCTTCGCTTCCTCCTCGTCGCGCTTCCTTATCCGCGCCTCCAGGAGCGCCTTGAGAACTTCCGGGTCGGTCTCGAGCTCCCACGTGTGTTCGCGCGGATGCTCGTCGGCCGCGGGCGCCGGGGAACAATCGAAGCCCTTGGACTTTCCGACCGCCTCGAGCTCCTGGCGGAGAGCCAGGATCCAGGGTCGGTTCTCCTGCTGTCTCTTCTCCTCGGGGATGAGGCTCGTGATCGACCAGACCTGGCCCACGGTCTTTCGCGCCTCCAGGGCCTTCTGGATCTGCCGGGCTTCGTCGAGGTCCTCGGCCACGAAGGCGACGACCTCGGTCGAGAGCGCGAACTTCTCGATGATCTTCTCCTGGAGCGCCGTCGATTCGAGGCCCCTGGGCTCGATATTGGTGACGTCCCGGTCGAGCTCCAGGTTCTGGAGCTTGCCGGCGAAGTAGACCGTCCCGCCCAGGAACGCGAGGAGCACGAAATAGCGGTAGTGGAGGCAGAAGCGCGTGGCTTTCCCCAGGAACTGGAAGTCGATCGAGGGGATCGGGTGCCCGCCTTTCACCTCGCGCCGGTCGATCCAGAGGATGAGGGGCGGGAGCACGAGGCACATCGTGGCGAGCGACGCGAGGATCCCGATCCCGCTGATGAAGCCGAAGTGCTTCACGCCCTTGTAGTCGGCGAGCATGAGCGAGAAGAAGGCGGCGGCCGTGGTGGCGGCGCCCGTGACGATCCCCGCCCCGATCGTCTCGAAGGTCTTGGCGATCGCGCGGGGGCCGTCGAGCCCGCTCTTTCTGTGCTCCGTGAAGCTCGCGATCAGATGGATGCCGTAGTCGATCCCCGTGCCCATGAGAAGGACCGGGAACATGAGGCTGATCATGTTGAGCTCGCCCACCGTGAGCGTCTGGATGGCGAAGGTGTAGAGGAGCCCGTAGACCAGGGGGATGAACGACACGACCGGAAGGCCCGCCTGCCCGAAGCCGAGAATGAAGACGAAGAGAACCCCGACCGCGGAAAGGGCGAGCACCACGCCGAAGTTGTTGATGACCGCGTGGTTCTCCTCGACGTAGACCACTGGGAAGCCCGTGGCCCCGAGCTGGACGTCGGGGTACTCCTGCTCTACATCGTCCAGGACCCGCCAGATCGATTCGATGAAGAGCTCGCCCGCCTTGAGCTCGTGGATATCACCGACGCCGGCCACCTCCATGAGGAGCATGGTCCCGTCCTCGCTGAAGCGGTACTCGCTCGGGAGCTTCCCCAGATTCGAGTACTGCGCCTGCTCGAGTTCCCTGAGGAGCCGGGGAAGTTCGCCCGACAGCTCGGTCCCCTCGTGGACGATCCGCGCGCCGAGCTCGCAGGAGCGCGTGACGGGCTCGATCCATAGGAGGAACTGCGCCTCGCTCGGAGGGAGCGGCATCTTCTTGAGGAGGGGAACGAGGGTCTTCTCGTACTCCTGCCGGAGCTGGTCCCGGTCGATCTTCGTCTGGATCTGGAGCCCGCCGAGCCCCGGCACGCCCGTGAACGGCGTCTGCTCGAAGACGAGTCCCCCCGTGATCCGCTGCGTGAGGATGAAGGAGGTGTCGCCTCCCGCGTACCAACTGTCGAGCGCGCCCTCCATCTCCTTGAGGAGCGTGGGAAGCCCCGGCTCTCCGACCATCGACTCCAGACTGTGGCGGAAGTCGCGTACGCTCCGGAGGATGCGGGCGAGATCCTCGCGACGGAGGTAGACGAGGCCGTAGTCCTTGAAGAACTCGGTGTTGAGCTTCAGGTAGACCGCCCGGACGTGCTCCTTGTCGGCGAGGAGCCGGTCTCGCACTTCCAAGGCCGCCGCGGCCATCCTCGCCCGGTCGAGGCCCTCGACCGTCACGTAGATCGTCGAGGCCGCGGGGAAGTTTTGTTTGATGTGGGTCGCGTTGCCGACCGGGCGGTCCTTGTCGTCCAGGGTGTCCTTGAAATTCGTCTTCACCTGGATCCGCATCGTCACGACGGCGCTCGCGATCGCGAGCGCCGTGGCGAGGCAGAGGATGAGCTTCCCCTGGCGGGTCACGAGGTAGACGAGGAGGAACCTGAACAGCGAGGCCACGGGATTCTTCTCCTGCTCCGTCGAAGTGGCGCCATTCTATGGGAGGGAGTAAGATGCCGCCATGACCAGCCGGGAGGATTCACTCTTCGGCCGGATCGCCATCGACCTGGGTCTGGTCAAGGAAGATCAGCTCCGGGAGGCGCTCGCGGAACAGGCCCGGTCGGACAGGGCGCGGCTCCTGGGAGCGATCCTGGTGGAGAAGGGTCACATCACCGAGGAGGGCCTGAGGCAGATCCTCCTCGCGCAGAGGGAGAAGCTCGCTCCCCTCAAGAGCGGGCGCGAGCGGAGGCAGGAGGACGCCTCTTTTGGGGCGATCGCGGTGAAGGAGGGCCATATCGCGAACGAGGACCTGGACCGGGCTCTGGTGGAGCAGTTCCGGCTCGCCAAGCGCGGGCTCTTCCTGAAGGTGGGGGAGATCCTCGTCAAGAACCGGAAGATGACCGAGGACCAGGTGCTCGCCGTTCTACGGGTGCAGCAGAACCGGTTCGTCACCTGCCCGGGTTGCGGGAGCCGCTACCGTGTCCTGGAAGGAAAGCCGGGGCTCGTCGTGCCCTGCAAGAAATGCGGGAAGGAAATCGAGCTCGGGAAGTGACTACTCGTCCGGCGTGAGCCGCACGCCTTCCACGAGCTTCCGGCAGAGTTCGCCGTTCGCCTCGAGGATCCGGCTCTCTGCGGCCAGGTTGACCACGTAGGCCACGCTCCCCTTCTTCACGGAGATCACCCGGTACTCGAGCGAGAAGACGACCGTCCCTCCGTCGAGTTCGCGTTCAACCTCCAGAACGAAGCGCTGGAGGATGCCGGAGGCCCCGTCCACCTGGACGGCCTCGGCCTCGCCAACCGCGCTCGCCTTCTGACCGACGTAGTAGTCGTAGAAGATCCGCGCGAGCTCCTCGGACGTGAGGCTCTCCGAGACCTTCGGATCGGAGTAGTACTCGACCCCGAAGAGCCCGCCTTCGAACGGAACACAGGCCGGTGGCCGCGCCTTCACTCCCCGCCGGCCGCCCTTCTCCCATGCCTCGGTTCGCCAACCCCCGGGCGCCTTGAAGTCGAACTTCCCCGCACCGTCCCGGACCTCGGACCACGCTGCTTCGTCTTGCTGCGCTCGAACCCCAGGAACGGCGAAGGCCGTGAAGGACAGGATCATCGCGACGATCGCGGGCGCGGACCTCACGGCCGCCATTCTACACGAGGCAAGATCGCGCTGGCCGCGAGGTGCTAGACTCTTCTCGGGAGAACGACGCGATGAACCGATCGGGACGTGGAACGAAGGAGGCCGCTCGGCGCCGGCCCTCGGTCCTCTACCCGGGCGACGTGGAGGACGCGATGCCCGAGGGAAACCTGGCGCGATGGCTCGCCACGTACCTGCTCGAGACGATCCTGCGGGTCGTGGCCGTCCTGGCCCGGGACTCCGCCTACGCCAACCTGCCGATCTACTACGTGAAGGGGGATCCCGCGAAGCACGTCTCGCCCGACGTCTTCTTTCTGCGAGGCGTTCCCTACGATCCGGACCTCGTGAGCTATCGGCTCTGGGAGACCCGGGTCGCGCCGCGCGTCGTCTTCGAAATCGTCTCGCGCAAGAACCCCTGGAAGGACCGGGTCAGGAACCGCGAGATCTACGAATCCCTGAGAATCCCGGAGTACTACTGGTTCGAGCCCCGCAAGGGGACGCTCGCCGGGATGCGCCTTGATGAGGGCTCCGGCCGGTACGTCCCGGAGCCGCCGGGCGAGGGCGGCCGGATCCGGAGCCCGGAGCTGGGTCTCGAAGTCGGGCTCGAAGGGCGTCACCTCGCGCTCTACAAGGGAGGAGTGTACCTGCCACCCACGGAGGAACTCCTTTCGCACCTCGAGGGAGAGCTCTCGGCAAAGGACCGGGAGCTCGCCGAGGAGAGGCGGCGGCGTGAAGAACTCGAGAAGCGCCTACGGGAGCTCGAAGGGCGCGACAAGTAGGCGGGACCGGCACTCGCCTCCAGGAGTGCTCGCTACCTCTCCGCGAGGCGGCTTGCCGGATCGCCGAGGAGGACCCAGCTCCGGACCACGTCGAGGTCGTCCGTTCCCCCGATCCACGCCCGCGCCTTCGCCTCCCCGATGGCCTCGCCGATCGTCGCTGTCCGCCCCTCGGCGAGAACCCGGGCGAGCTCCCGGAACACTCGCTCCTGGGGTGCCGGATCGGCGAGGGTCGTCGAGCCCCAGAACGCCATCGCCCCGCGGGAGTCCTCCTGAAGGAGCGCCTCGCCGAGGCACCATAGCTGCGGCAGGTGGTACATCCCGTTCATGCATCCCATCGCGGCGACGAGAGGGAATCGCCCGCGCGCCGGGAGGGCGGGAACCGCGCCCGACGAAAGAAGGTTCTCGCTTGCCCACTGGGTCGCGCTGCCGTGGCCCGAGTACGCCACGAGGAACCGGCCCTCTTCGAAAGCCGTCCGGATCCCGCTCCGGACGGCATCGGCCTGGAGGGGTCCGAGGACGAGCGTCTCGACGTCGTAGGAAGCGCGGAGCTCGCCGGCAGCGAGCCGGGTCGCCGTCGGGAAGTCGTACGCCCCGTCCTCGTTGTCAGCGACGAGCGTCGCGCGCCGCCGCCAGGTTTCGTTTGGCCCGGTCTCGTGGGCGACGATCTTTGAGATCGCCACGGCGAGGTTTTCCTGGGTCGCCGCGGGAAGCCGCCCTAGGGAAAGATCGGGGAGCTCGTCGGCTCCCTCGACTGCCGCGTACCAGTTGTCGCTCGCCGACCAGAGATGCTCCATCTGGAGAAGGGGAGCGGGGAGGAGCTCGGATCCCCGCCAGCGATACCCGTGCGGATCGAACGAGCCGTCGCCCACGAGGAGTACGAAGCGCGGCGCTGGCGCCGTCCAGCGCGCCCGCGCGTGGGCGAGGAAGGCCCGGATCGCGCGTGGGTCGGGGATCCCCGCGGTGAACTCGTCGTAGAGGTCGGTCAGGTCAGCGAGCGCCACGACGAGACCTTGCGACCGGCGGAGGTCGGCGAGTGCCTCGACGCCAGCGAGGAGCCCGGGATGGGCAACCGCGATCCAGTCGGCCCGGTTCGCCGGATCGTGCCAGTTCGAGGGGCAGTTCCTTTCGAGGGCGAAGGGAGACCGGAGGGCGCGCGAGCCGGCAAGGATGTAGCGTCCCCCGCCCCTGGCGACCGTGTCGTTGAACCGGACGCGGCCCCCTTCCATCTGGATCCCTCGAAGGAGACGGGAGGCGCCGAGGTCGGAAACGTCCAGGCCGATCACACGATCGGACTCGAAACCTCCAACGTCGAATTCTCCGGCCTGGTCGGATCGAAACGAGGTCTCGTCGCCCACGGCCGCGAAAAGGCGGCGGTAGGAGAGGCGAAGGTAGTTCACGAAGACCATGTCGTTCGGAACGCCGGGCAGGTCCACTGGAAGGCGGAGCTCGACCTCGTTCTCTCCCGCGAGGAGGAGGTTCGAAGGGAACTCGAAGGAATGCCGCACGGCATGCCGGCCGTCCCAGACCATCTCGCCGAGAGCGTGGCCGGAGAGCAAGACGAGAACCCGGTGATCGGGCGCCGCGGACGCGTCGGTCACTCCCGCGAGGGCCACATCCAGCCGGGCGAGGTGCGGGCGGTTCGAAAGACGGAGCGCGGGGAGACGGAAGGTCGCCCGGGAGCTCGAAGCGGTCCCGCCCGACGCCCCATAGAGCGTCCTTCCGAACCAGTGGTCGCGACCCTCCCCCTGGGCGAGGCGCGGGTAGTAGGCCAGATTCTCCTCGACGTGACAGGCAGCCTCGTGGTCCACCTCGGGCGGCCAGTCCGGGACGGGAGCGACCCACGCTTCGACCATCCGCCTGCCGCGCGAGTTCCCCGCCGCGAGCCAGTAGACGTTCTCGTCCGTATGGCGCGTCGCCTCGGGGTTGTCGATCGTCCGCCACGGGTTCCTCGTCCCGTAGAAGAGGAGCTCATCCCCTTCGTCGAAGACGCCGTCGATCTCGCCCGTCACCACGACCGCAACCTCCGCGCCCAGGTTGTACAGGCGGAAGTTCCGGGGGTCGGCACCCACGGGAAAGCCCGCGCGGGCGAGTTCGTCGCGGGTGAGCCTGTAGATGCCGTCCTCGCGCACGCGGATCTTCGCGGCCGCGGGGTCCGCGGCAAGCGCGAGCTGGGCGGGCGTGTCGTAGAGCCCCTCTGCGGCGGCCGGCGGCTCGCCTCCCGGCACGCTTGCCCCGAGGAAGTCGATCCGGACGAGAATTCGCTGGTAGACGTCCACGGTTCCCTCGGAGAGGGAGACCTGCACGGGCTGGATCGCAAGCGGGAGGAGTTGCCTTCCCTCGGCGAGAAAGAGGCTCCCGGCATTCACGAGCGAACCGGGCCAGAGACCTGCGGGTGACTCCGAGGCCGGCCCTTCCCGGGTCCCGCCGCGCTCCTCTCCCGCCGCGCCCCCGGGAAGGGAGCGGCCGAGGAGCCGGGCGCGGCCTTTCTCGCGCGCGTCGAGGAGCTCCTCCCGGCGGTTCTCCAGGAGCTCCAGGAGCTCGGTTCTCGCTTCCTCGATCATCGCGAGTAGCGTGAGAGGCGGCCCGTCGGGATGCCGGCGGCCACCGGGGGAGCTCCCGCTGGAGACGCGCGCCGGCGTGGGGCTGGAGCGGACGAGCTCGAGCCCCGTAACCGTCCGCCGGTCCGCCTCGAGGATCCGCGTGCGAGCTCCGAGGATTCCCGGCGTGACGAGAGCGATCCCCTTGGCTGGCACGACGGGGCGTCCAGGCGCGCGCGTCGAGGCATAGCCCGCCATCGAGATCCGTGTGAGGAGCCGCCCTCCCCAGACCTCGGCGTCGAACGAGGGCGCAGGGGGGAGAATCTCGATCAGGGCCCCGGAAGCGTCGTAGGAGAGGAGCCGGATGCCGGCGGCCGCGAGATCCATCCCGACGACCCGCCCGGCGAGGTCGGGAAGGGCGCGCGTGTTCGGCATGTCCGGCGGGGAGGGGGAACCGTCCGGGGCGGTGGCGCCGTCCCTCGTGGCGCCGTTCGTGTAGCCCTCGGCGTCGAGTGCCGGCTCCCCGGCCCCCGCGAGGGGAAGGGCCCAGACGGGTCCATGCAGCGTCCGTTCTCCCCGGACGCTCACGTCCTCCAGGAGGTAGAAGTAGCGCACGCCGTTTCCCGCCGTCCGGTCGAGAAAGTAGTAGCGCCCCCCGGTCTGGGAATCCCCCAGCCCCAGGACCAGCTCGCGATTCACCTGGACGAAGCCACCTCCGGGGAAGAGGCTCCGGTAGACGTTGAAACCGAGGTTTTCGAACTCCTGTGCGGTCCGCCACTCGACGAGAGCCGAGCCGTCGAACCCCCTCGCCGCGAGGTCGGCGAGCTCGATCGCCGTGGGGTTCTCCGCGAAGAAGATCTCGTCGACGCCGGTGTTCCGGGGATCGGGGTCGTCGGTGACGTTGTCGTCGAGCGACCCGTCCATGTCGAGGGACTCGCCGGCGATCGTCCCCCCGTTGTTCGTGAACGTGATGTTCGCACCCACGGCGCGCTTCTCGACGTTGTGGAGGCCCGCCGTTCCCGCCGAGTTGTCGAATCGCAGCCTGTAGAGCATCGGGTTGACGCTGCCGAGGCCGTTGAACGTGTCCGCGTCGTCGTCGATGAAGTAGACGGGCCGGGGGTATCGGTTGTTGACCGGCGCGCCGCCGTCGAGGACGTTGTCGAACCAGCAGGCGTAGAAGAACGAGATCGCCGCCCCGTTCCCCGACAGGCAGAGCCCGCTCTGGATCGTCGCCTCCGTGATCTCGTTCGAGTTGTTGCTCCGCCCGTAGAGGAAGTCGAACTTGGCCATGAACATCTGCACGCTCGCCCCGTCGGCGAGGTGGACGCTGTAGCCGCCGGCCGCGCCATCGCGGGTGAAGTGAACGTAGGCGTTGGCGAACGAGGCGGGAACCGCGCCTTCGACGACACGGAAGGCCGATCCGGCGCCGGTGACGCGGAGGAGCTGGTGGTCCCCGAGCTGGACCGTGGTCTTGACGGCCCCCGTCCCCGTCACCATCTCGAATGTCCCGTTCACCGTGTGGATGCCGGGGGGGAAGCCCGCCTTCACCCGGGACAGGCGGAACGTCTGCCCGCTGTCCACGGTGAACTTGTTGCCCGCCGTTACCGAGAAGGTGGAACGGACATCGAGGGTCTGGAGAGGCGATGCGGCCGAGAGCTGCACGTCCACGCCGGCGATCGTCAGGGCGAAGAACGAGTCGCTCGCCGAGTCAAGGAGGATCGACTGCGCCGCGGTCCCGTCGAACCAGACCGTCCCGCCCGTGGGGTTGAAGTTCTCCGTCCCGGCCGTCGTCTCGACGTCGAAGTCGCCGGCGACGCGGATCGTGCCCTGCGTCATGGCCGAGGTCGTGATCGGGGTCGAGCCCTGCTCGAACTCGAACCGGCCCGCGATGTCCAGGACGCCGGCCGCACTGGAGAAGCGCAGGTCGCCGTTCGTCTTGAGGCGGAAGTCGTTATCCACCGTGAGCGTGAAGCCTCCGATGGAGAAGCGGCTTCCCACGTCCACCCAGCGGGCCCGGGTATTGTCGAAGACCGTGAGGTTCGTCGTGACGGGGGACTTGAGGATCTCCAGCGTCCCAAACCGGTTTGTGCCCCCGTTCATCTCGACGTTCCCGACCGCGCTCCCGTCGATCGTCACCCGCGGCGTCCCGTAGGGAACCGCCGGCGCGGGCATGTCCCACGCCGTCGTGGCCCCCGAGACAAGCGCGCTTCTCGCGGCGCGGATCTGCCCGTCGAACCCCGGCCCGATCGAGCCCGCGGTGACGTTGAGGTCGAGCGCGAGATCGAGGACGTCGCCCGGGTCGTTCATGTTGAGCGTCCCGCCGGTCTGCCGGAAGATGTTCGCGTTCACGGTGGCGCTCTCGGCCGGACCGCCGAAGTTGAGGGAGCCGCCGGGCACGAGGTAGAAGGTGTCGGCGACGGCGAGCGTGCCGGTCGTGAGCTGGACCGTCCCGTAGCACGAGACGTCGGCCCCCGCCGTCGGGATCGTGAGGACCCCGCCCCCCACGAGGAGTGTCGCCCCGGAGTCGACCTGCACCGCGCCGTTCACCGTGAAGTCGAAGCCGTTCGGATCGAAGTTCCCGCTCGCCGGCCCGAAGTTCTCGTCGTCGAGCTGAAGGTTGGCTGCGACCAGGCCCGCGCCATCGAGCACGCAGTCGAAGTTCTGGAGCGACTGGTCCGTGATCCGGACCGCGTCGGTTGCGACGGGAACGCCCGCCGGGATCCAGTTCGCCGCGTTCGAGTAGGCCGTCGAGACGGCTCCGAGCCACTTCTTCTGCGTGTAGACCTCGACGTCGTCCGCGAGAAACGTGTGGGCGGCCGTGGATAGAACGACCTGGACATTGCTCACCGAAGCCAGGTTCGAGTCCCCGACCGCTGCCGCCGCGATGAGCGTGTTGTCCACGTAGAAGGCGTACTGGTTGGGGGTGGGCGTGAAGTTCATCTCGACCCGGATCCGGTACCACGTCGCGGCGGCGTAGGCGCCCGCCACCGTGGGGGCACCCGCGCTGAAGTACTCGATGTTCCCGTCGTCGCGGAACCGGAACCTCGCCTGGTTCGTCGTCCCGCTCCGGAGACGGATCTCGGTGATCCCGGGAACCGACTCCTTCCGGTAGAGCCCCTCGAAGACGACCCGGCCAGCCGTCGCGACGAAGGACCGCTGGATGGTCTGATCGACGCCGGCGCGGATCGTCTCGATGTACTTCACGCCGTCAGGCGTGGCGACCGTGCTCCGGACGATCGCGGTGGCCAACGGAGTCCAGCCCGCCGCTCCCGTGCCGACAGTTCCGTTCTCGAAGTTGTCGTCGAGGACGTTGGCTTGCGGCGCTACTTGACCGAGCGCAGGAAGGGCGGCCAAGCTTGCACCGACCCCAGCCAGGAGAAAACAGACCTGGCGCGACCGATTTCCGGCCCCGTGGCGAGGTTCGGGCATGCCACCCCTGTACCCCCCCACCCTGTCTTCTGCCTACAGGGTATATGCATTCGGGGCAAATTGTCAACTCTCGGTCCAGAAGAATCCGGCCCGATTTGCCTATCTGCCGGCGAGGCGGGTGGCGGGGTCGCCGAGCAGAACCCAGCTCCGTACGACGTCGGGTTCGTCGGAGCCACCCTGCCACGACCGGAGCTTCGCTTCGGTCACGGCCTCGCCGACCGTGCGGCCCCGATCCGCGAAGAGGAGCCGCACGAGCTCGCGGAAGGCACGCTCCTGCGGCTCGGCGGGGACGAGCGAGGTGGAGCCCCAGAACGCGACCGCGCCGCGCTCGCTGGAATTGATGAGGGCCTCGCCGAGCGAGTCGAGCTGTGGGAGGTGGTACATCCCGTTCATGCACCCCATCGCGGTCACGAGGCCCTGCCGGCGTCCGGGAGGGAGTCCCGGCACGGCGGCGGTCGAGAAGAGGTTCTCGGTCGCCCATTGCTGGGTGTTCCCGTGACCCAGGTACGCGACGAGGAGGCGCCCCTCCTGGAAGGCGGAGAGGATGCGGCGCCGCGTCTCGGCCGTGCCGAGAGCCCCGAGGGGAATCTCCTCGACCGCGAGGGCGGGATCGAAGAGGCCCGCCGCGAGCCTCGCCGCGAGCGTGAAGTCGTAGACCGAGTCGTCGTTGTCGGAGACGATCGAGACTCTTCGCTGCCAGTCCTCGGCCGGGGCGGATTCGTGCGCGAGGATCTTCTCGACCGCGGCGGCGAGGGCCTCCGAGTTCCGGGCGGGGATCCGCCCGAGCGCGACGTCCGGGAGCTCGTCGTCCCCCAGGACCGCGGCGTACCAGTTGTCGCTCGCCGTCCACAGGTACTCCATCTGGACGAGCGGGGCCGGCACGAGCTCCGAGCCGGACCACTTGTGTCCGGCGGGGTCCATGGAGCCGTCCCCGACGAGGAGGGCGTATCGAGGCGCGGGCTTCGACCAGCGGGAGAGCACGTGGGCGAGGAAGGCCCGGATCGCGATCGGATCGGCGTTCCCGCCGGTGAACTCGTCGTAGAGGTCCGAGAGATCGATCACGGCGGTCGCCAGGCCGGCCGAGCGCCGGTAGTCGGCGAGGCGACTCGCCCCCGCGATGAGCGAAGAATGCGCGATCGCGATCCAGTCGGCGCCGTGGGAGGGGTCCCGCCAGCTCGAGGGCGAGTTCCGCTCGAGCGATTCGACCGGCGCGAGGCTCTCCCTTCCCGCAAGGAGGTACTTCCCACCCGCCGGTCTCGCGTCGTGGAAGCGGACGGTGCCGCCCGCGACATCGAGGCCGCGCAAGAATCGCGGTGCCACGGGGTCGGAGAGATCGACCGCCACGACCTGGGCGGAAACGAACCCCGTCGCCTCGTAGGAGGCCGCGCCCTCGCCTGGGAAGGAGAGCCGGTCCTCTCCCGCGACGAAGCGGCGGCGGTACGCGAGCTCCAGGAAGTTCACCATCGCGTAGTCGTAGGGGACTCCTGCAAGGTCGCCGGGCAGGTGGATCTGGATCGCGTTCTCACCTGCCAGAAGGGACGACGACGGGAACTCGAAGGTCCGGGACACCGCCGTCCGGCCGTCCCAGGAAAGCTCCCCAACCGCGTTCCCGTTCACCGAGACGACGGCGTGGTGGTCCGGGGCGGCCGCGAACTCCGTGACGCCGGCGAGCGCCACGGTGAGTCGGGCGGTGTGTGCGCGCGCGGAGAGGTCCGCGACGCCCAGCCGGTAGGTCACCCGGGCCGTCGAGGCGCTCCCGCCCGCCGTGTTGTAGAGGCGCGCATCGTCGAACCAGTGGTCGCGGCGCTCCCCCTCCTGGAGACGGGGAAAGTAGACAGCGTTCTTCTCGAGGTGGACCACCGCAGCGTGGTCGGGCGCAGGCGCGCCGCCCTCCTGAGGGCGAACCCAGAGCTCCTCCATCCGGAGCCCGAACCCGTCCCGCGCGGTGAGCCAATAGACGTTTTCGTCCGAGTGGGCCGGGACCTCCGGGTTGTCGATCGCCCGGCGCGAATTTCTCGTCCCGTAGAAGAGGAGCTCGTCGCCTTCGTCGAAGACGCCGTCGAGCTCCCCCTCGATCCGGATCCGGACCTCGTGGCCGAGGCTGAAGAGCCGGAAGGAGCGCGGATCGGCCGAGACGTCGAAGCCCGCCCGAGCGAGCTCCTCCCGCGTCAGGCGATAGAGGCCGTCCCGCTTCACGCGGATCTTCAGCGCCGCCGCGTCGGCGGCAAGGCGGAGCTGCGCGGGCGAATCGACGAGCCCGTCTCCGGAGGGCGGAGCCGGTTCCGGGGGAGCGGCCCGGGGTCCGATGAAATCGACCCGCACGAGAATCCGGCGGTGGACCGAGGCCGTCCGGCCGGAGAGCCTGGCGAGAACGGGGTGAATCGCGATCGGGAGGAGCTGCCGGCCATCGTGGGAGAGGAGCCGTCCGAGTTCGACGGGCGAAGCGGGATAGAGGTCTGCCTCCCCGCCGGGCGCAGGCGCCCCAGGGCCCGCGCCGCCCGACGGCGCGCCGCGGCCGGTGTTCTCCTTGCGCCCCCCCGCGAGCTGTGCGCGGGCTTCCCGCCGCGCGGCCAGCAGCTCGCGGCGGTCCTCCTCGATCCGGGACAGAAGGTCATCGCGAGCGTCCTCGATCATCTCCGCGAGCGTGACGGAGCCGGTGCGAGAGCCGGTGGAGCCCGAAGCTCCGCCGGACGCCCCAGGAGCGCGGCGCTCTGCCGCGGGGACGCGGCTCTGGAGGATTCCTCGTTCCCGGGTCCGGACGAGGTCGAGGTCCCGGAGCGTATAGGCGTCCGCCGCCAGGATGGTCGCCGTTGCCCTTTCGATCCACGGGGTGACGAGGAGCACGGTCTTCTCGGGAACCTCCGGTTTCCCGGCGACGCGGGTGGCCGAGTACCCGGCCATCTCGATCCGGGTTTCCAGACGGCCCTGCCAGACTTCCGGGACGAGCCGCGGAGCGGGAGGGAGGATCTCCAGGAGCGCGCCGTTCTCGTCCCAGGCGAGGAGGAGGATCCCTGCCGGCGCGAGGTCGATCCCCAGGAGCTTCTCGGCAAGCGTGGGCGTCCCGCCGCCGGTCGCGGGGGGCGGTTCGGTAGGCCCCGGCAGGGGGACCGTTCCGGGCACGGGTCCTGTCACTCCGTGGTTCGTGTAGACCCCAAAGGCGATCGTCGGTTCTCCGGCCCCCGCGTCGGGGATGGCCGAGACCGGACCGTGGAGCGTCCGGGTCCCGCGAACGTCGATATCCTCGACGAGGTAGTACCAGCGGATGCCGTTCGCGGCCGTCTTGTCGAGGAACGCGTATCGCCCGCCGACCTGCGAATCGCCCAGGCCCAGGATTAGCCCTGAGTTCACCTGGATCCAGTCGCGGTCGGGGAAACGGCTCCGGTAGACGTTGAACCCCAGGTTGTCGACCTCCTGGCCCGTCCGCCACTCGACGAGCGCCGCCCCCTCGCGAGGCGACGCGGCGAGGTCGAGAAGGGTGACCGCGGTGGGGCTCGAGCCGAAGCCGATGTCATCGAGGCCGGTGTCGCGCCCGCCGTCCCCGCCATCCATGTCGAGGGCCTCGCCGTAGACCGCGCCCGCCCCGTTGATGAAGGTGATCGTGTCGCCGGAGGCGCGCTTCTCGAAGTTGCGGAGGTCCGCGAGCGAGCCCGAGTTCTCCGTCCGAAGCTTCCTCAGGCGGAGGTTGTCCCCCAACCCGTCGAGGTCGTCCGCGTCGTCGACGATGAAGTAGCCGTATCGGGGGTAGCGGTTATTGGCCGGTGCGCCGCCGTCGAGACAGTTGTCGAACCAGAGGATGCGGTAGTCGGTCATCGTCGACTTGTCGCCCGAGAAGGCGAGGCCGCTCTCGACGGTCGCCTCCGTCGATTCGTTCGAGTTGTTGCTCCTGCCGTAGAGGTAGTCGAACTTCACGAATTCCAGGATGACCGTCGCCCCGTCGGCCAGGTGGACGCTGTAGCCTCCGGCCCCGCCGTCCCGCGTGAAATGGACGTAGGCGTTGCTGAAGGAGATGGGGACGGCGCCCTCGACGACCCGGATCTCGGAACCCGCTCCCGAGACGACGAGCTGCTGGTGGTCGCCGAGCTGGACCGTCGTCTTGGTGACCCCGTCGCCCGACACGAGGTCGAGCGTCCCGTTCACGGTGTGCGTGTCGGGGGGAAAGGCGGCCTTGGTACGGGACAGCCGGAGCGTCTGGGCGCTCCGGAGCGTGAATTTCTTAGTCGCCGGGACCGAGAAGGTTCCCTTCACCTGAACCGTCTGGAGCGGCGCAGCCGCGGCGAGCGAGACGTCCGTGCCGTTCGCGGTGAGGCTCCAGAAGAAGTCGCCCGCCGTGTCGAAGACGATCGACTGGGCTCCGCTCCCGTCGAGCTCGACCGTGCCTCCCGTGGGACCAAAGTCGTTCGCGGCGGTCGTCTCGACGTCGAACGTGCCGGAAACACGGATCGTTCCCGCGGCGAGGCTCTGCGAGATCGCCCCGGCCGCCGCGCTCTGCGTGTAGATGAAGTCGCCGTTCACGTCGAAGACGTCGCCCGCGTCGTTCATTGTGAGCGTGCCCGCCGCCTGATCGAAAGCCGCCGCGGTGAGCGTCTGCGACTGCGCGGCCGTGCCCCACTTGATCGTGCCCTGGTCGAGGTCGAGCGTGCCCGCCACGGTGAGCCCCTGCGCGTTCAGGTTGACCGTGTCCCCGCCCGCGGCCATCACCACGTGGACGCCGCCCGTCCCGTAGGTCGTCGCGGCCCCCTGGAGGGTCCAGGGCGCGATCACGTGGAGCTCGACATTGGTGTTGACGTTGATCACGTTCCCGGGCGGGCTCGAGAAGAGGTCGTCCGGGTCGGCGGTGTCCGCACCCGAGAACTTGGTGGAGGTCATCGCGGCGCCGTCGTGGCTCGTGAGGACGAGGATGTTCGTCCACATCGTGACGGAAAGGACGTCGACTCCGTTGTCGGCAGCCGTGACGAGAGACCCCTGCGTCGCGCTCGCCCCGACGTCCGTGTCGTCGAGGTAAACCGCGATCTTTGAGTTGTTCGCGTAGTCGTAGGCGATGGAGAACGCGCCCGCCGCGTCGGTCGCCGCCGAGGCGACCTCGCTCCCGTTCACCGCCAGGCGAACGGTGAAGCCCGCCCCGATCGGGACCGCCGTGGTCGGGTGGTCGGTGTAGATCGTCCCCGAGACCGTTTCCCCGAAAGCCGGGGAGACAAGGAAAACAAGGATCGCTAGCGTCGCAAAGCATTGCCGCATGATGAGTTCAATCCAATCAGTCCCTCTCCCCATACGCGCGCATGTGCAATCTAGGCGTTTAGATTATGGAACGTGCCGCCAGATCGTCAACCGCGCCGGCAAGTTTTCTTCGCCGGCCGGTTCGCCGCTACTTGGACGGTCCGGGCTCCCCGCTCTTCTGGGCGGCGTCCCGGACCTTCGCCTCGACGTCACGGATCGCCTCCGCGCCCCATGTCCGGGGTCGCGCTTGCGCGCTCCAGGGCATGAGGCTCGAAACGGAGAACCGGAACGGGAGGATCCAGAAGAGAACCTTGCGCGCGAGGGGTCGGGTCCACGGGAGAATCATGAGAAGCCCCGCGACGTCGGTGACGAAGCCCGGCGTGAGGAGGAAGGCGCCTCCCACGAGAACGAGCGCGGCGTCGGCGAGCTGCTCGGGCAGGACCTTGCCCTTGAAGAGGTTGTCGAGGAGGGCGCGGGCGACCCTTGCCCCTTGAGTCCTCACGAGATACGCGCCGATCGCAGCTGTCGCCACGACCACGACGAGCGTGGGGACGAGCCCCATCCGGGCGCCCAGGAAAAGAAGGAGCGCCAGGTCGGCGACCGGGACAATGACGAAGAGGAGGAAGAGGCGGGAGAACACGAGCCAGAACTCTATCAGGTTTTGGCCTTTTGTCCTCGCAGGACGCCCACGCTCGGATCTGATACGCTACTGGCCGTGGCGCCCCCGCGCGGAACGGTGCTCTCTCGGCTCCTCTGGATCGGATGAGAGGCGATGATCAAGTTCGAGTGTTCCTGCGGGAAGCACCTGTCGGCCCCCGATCGCGCCGCGGGCAAGAGCCATCGCTGTCCGCGGTGCGGCGAGCCCGTGGTCGTTCCGTCTCAAGGCGCTCGGGGCGTGACGCAGGCGATGCTCTTCGAATCCGACATCCTGCCCAAGTTCGAACCCGCCGGGAAAGCGGGGATCGCTCCACCCCGACCTCCCGCGAGGCGTGGGGGGAGCGCGCTCCCTGCGCCCGGCGGCCGGGCGCCTGCCGTCCCGCCGCCGCCTCCAGAAACCCAGCCCCCGCCACTCCCACCCACCGCTCGTGCCCAGAGCGCGCCGCCCGTCCGGCCGCCGGCGCCAGCGTTTCCGGCGGACTCCCCATCCGGGCAGAAGACCCCCTCCGGCCGCTCGGCAAGCCGCTGCCCCGGGTGCGGTGAAGCCGTCCCTCTCGCCGCGAAGCGCTGCCAGCACTGCGGCGAGTCGGTCAGCTCCCTCCGACTCGGGGCCGTAGAACCGCGTCATGGAACTCGCTCCTCCCTCGTCACGAGCCTTGCCATCGGGGGCGGCGCGGCGGTAGTAGCGATTGTCGGGGGTCTTGCCTACTTCCTTCTCGGATCCCCCGCCGAAACCGAAAGGCCCACGGAAACTCCCGGAGAGATCGCGACGAATCCGCCCCCGCCGGAGGATTCCAAACCGCCCGATCGCACCGCTCACGGGGACCCAGGCGGCAAGGATGTCCCACTCGCGTATCAGCCGACGTCGAACCAGGCTGTAACGGCCTGGCGACTGACGGAGCGCTGCGACGGGGAGGTCGTCGTCGAAAAAGAAGGACGTGAGCTCCGCAGGACCTCCCTCGCCATGGAGACGACGATCGAGTACCGGCTCCTCGAGAAGCCCTGCGAGGGTACGAACGCGATCTTCGAAGTCCAGAACGATCGGATCGTGCACAAGTCGATTCGGGACGGACAGACGCTGATGGACCTCGATCTCGGCCCGGAGTGCGTGGTCATCGATGGGCGGAGGAATCCCCAAACGACGGATGAAGAGCTCCGAAGCAAGCTGGACAGGCTCCTTGCGGGCCCGGTCGCGCGCCTCGGGCTGCCCGCGACGGGATCCCCGGGCAACATCGAGAACATGGGTCCCGACGTCTATGAGCCGCTGGGCATCGTCCACCTGCCGACGTTGATCTTCCTGCTCCTGCCCTCGTTCCCGCCGCAGGACGAGGGGACGCCTCGGGTGGGCCGGAAGTGGAAGGCGACGCGAGTCGTGCCGCCCGGAAGTGGAAGCCCGCAGCGCCTCGACGTGCAGCTCGAATACGAAGTTCGCTCCATTCGCGAAGGGATCGCCACGCTGGATGCTTCCGGGAAGTATGAGGGGGCGGAGTTCGAAGACCGGATGCCGAATGGAGCGAGAGTCGTCAACAAGATCACCTACGAGTTTCGTGGCACGATGGAGTTCGCTGTCGCCCCAGGTCGGGCTCTAGGAACGAGCGCGAGCACGTGTTTCACGATGACGTCGAAGTTGCCGGACGACACGGCGATGTCGATGACCACGACGATTCGAACCGCGCTCCAAGCAGCTCGGATCGGCGACGCCGCGGCGGCGTCGAGTCCCGAACAGGGACCGGAAGAGGGCAGCCCGACACCCCCGGAAGAAGGTACGGAGGGTGCGCCTCGTCCACCCGTCCCGGAACCCGACAGGGATCCCGGCTCCGAAGAACCCCCCGACCGGCCCGTCATGCCTGGGTTGGAGGTTGTCGAATACCGGCAGAGCGATGAGGTCTTGGGCTTCGTGAAGCCCACGGATCTGCTTCGCGGCGGCTCCGGCGCTCGCTTCTCCGAGCCGGGCGGCGAGCACATCTTCGCCATCGTGAAGCTTCGCCTTCCGGCGTCCGCGGTCTTCGCCGGCAAGAAAAAGCTCCCATTCTCCGAGGAGCCGGAGGGCTACGTCTACGAGTTCGCGCTGTCGGAGTTCCATCTGCTCGACGCCGGAGGCAAGCCCCTGGGCGTGCCACTGTTCGACGAAGCCGGAACAGAGACGGGATGCGCCGGCGAGATCGGAGATGGCGGCGTTTTTCGCACGGCGGCGACCGACACCAAGGAGGCAGACATCTTCGAGGAGGGACGCCTCGTAGCCGTCCGGCACACCGATCGGGCCGGTAACGAGCTCGAACGGAGGTTCTCGGAGAAGGGACGCGGGGTCGCTCGGGTGCTTCTCAAGCTCGTCCAGAAGGTCGACGTGATCGAGCAGGAGTTCGTCTTCCGGCTCGCTCGCGGCGAGGTTCCGGTATCCGTCCAGTTCTGCGACTGGGCACCCGTGCCTCTTCCGGGCAGCAGTAAATCCGAACCCGACGAGAATTCAGGCGCCGGGCCGCCCCCCGGCATACCTTACCCGGTGCCAAGCGTCGGGGAATGGACCGGTGCAAATATCAGCTTCGAAGTAGCCGAGGTGATGGATAGTAATGGAAAGATTGTCCGAGTTGTAAGGCGTGTTATCGGGACAGGGTGGCCCAGGGTGCAGTTCAACTCAGGAGGCAGCAGGACGAGCCGGCTAGAAGTCGGGGGGGAGCATCCTGTCACTGACGGCAAGTTCATCATTCGCAGTGCCGACAGCGAACTCGAGGGGCAGTTCTTGGGACCCACGGCGGCAGAAGGAACATGGCGCATGACGGTCAAGCCGCCCCTTCAGCCTGGGGACCCTCCCGAGCCGGACCGGACGGTTTCGATCGACTGGAAGGCATCCCTGAAGTAAGGGAGGGCGAGCCCAAGAAGCTCCGCTGACCGGGTCGCCGGAGGATAGAATCTGCGTCCCGATGTCCTTCCCTTCGCGTCTCGCCCTGTCGGTCGCGCTCGCCTTCGCCGTGTGCGCCGCCGGTTGCTCGGAGGAGTCCGAGGAGCCTCGGCCGGTCCCCGCGGAGGGCGAGGCTCCTCGGAC
>JACQVV010000044.1 GCA_016209595.1 Planctomycetota bacterium | reverse complement strand
CTCCTCGACCACACGGTCACGGTCGACGGTCACGGGTCGTACTCGTGTTCCGTGGGCGTGACCGTGAGCGTGTTCCGTGACCCTGACCGTGTTGAACTAGGCCACTGCGGGGCCGGATCGCCACGACGTTGACGTAGCCCTGAGGGGTGTGGTTCTAGGTGTCAGTCCAGGTCCGGCAGGGGATCGATCCCCATTTCTGCGAGGGAGGAAGCTGTCAGGATGCGGCGCAGCCAGCCGTCGAGGACGCTCCTCTCGGACGTCTGGATGATCCGCCGTTCCATAGCCGCGGGCGGGTCCCCGAACCTGAGACGCAGAAGCTCGAGCAGGTCTTCTCGCTTGCCCTCGAGAATTCCCTTCTCGATCCCCTTCTCGATCCCCTTCTCGATCAGCTTCTCGGCCAGGGTGCCCTTCATCTGTTCCAGCTCCTCTTGCCAGCGCGGTTTCAGTCTAGTCCGGATCGCCTCGAACAGTCCAGGCTGCTCCTCCTCTGCCCGACGCTGGTAGACGAGGGCGAAGAGATAGCGGACGTACTGGCGCCACCTTCCCCGCTGGTCCTCGGGGATGGCGTCGATCCGTGACGCCGTCCGTTCGAGGGCCTCCTGGAAGTCGTCGCGGTTGGCTCCTTCGACCCGCAAGAGGGAGAGGAGCGCCGCCAGGGGGTGGTCGCTCTCGAAGAGCCGCTCCGGAGGGTGGCCGACGAGGTCGATCTCCAGGACGCCCAGGGAAGGGACCCGGCCCTCCAGGGATTGTATCCTGCGGACGAGCCGAGCCAGTTCGGCTGGACGGGGCCACTCCTTGGCGCCCGTGTAGAGGAGGATGGGGACGATGGGCGAGAGGATGCCTTCTTCCCACACCCCCTGCGCGGACTCCTCCTCGATCCGCCTCCGCTCGTCCTGCCAGATCCGGTTCATGACGTCGAGGAAGCGAAGGGGCATCCAGGGATCTGGAGATGACTGGTTCTCGACCAGACAGCAGATTCGGATCCTTCCTTCGGTGGCATCCCGGAACATGGCCCGGTACAGGATGTCGCCGACCCGCTTGCGATAGTCCTCGTCGATGAACGCCGTGTCGTCGAGTTCGAGCGTGTCTCGGTCGATGCGCGAAGCAAGGAAGCGCTAGCCATCCTCGACACCGCGGTGAAGGCCCACACCGCTGCAACGGACGCGCACCACGATGCCTTCAAGACGGAGAAGGCGCTGCGCGACGCGCACTACATGACCGTCGACAAGTTCATCGGGCTCGTGCGCGCGGCGTTCCCGAACGATCGCGTGAAGCAGGACGTGATCTTCCCGGAGGCGGCGCCCGAGGAGGCCGTCACCACGCCGGAGGAGGCCAAGGGAACCGGCGAGAAGTAGCCGGAACGAGCCGGAGCCCTCATCAGGGCTCGCGAATGAAGGAGAGAGAGGGACCTCCACACACATGGCGCGTCCCGGTCGCTAAAGGCGCGACTCGCCCAACTGGCGCCTGAGGGCGGCGATCTGGGCGTCCTTCTCCCGGAGTTCGCGGCCCTGCTCGGCGACGAGCTCCTCAGGAGACCGGAGCGGCTCCTTGGAGAGCGGCTCGTAGAACCGCAGCGTCCAGTAGTTCGTCGCGTCACGCGTGTAGCGCTCCGCGGCGAGCTCGAGACCGAGGACGGCGCTCGAGACTCTCCCCTCCGCCAACTCGATTTGTAGCCCGCGGGCGTCCACGAGAAGAGCTGAAGCACTTCCGGGTGGGATCCGCCGCGAGGTGGCGGCGATGGCCCAGGGCCCCGGCGAGGTGGAGGAGGAAATCCAGGGGCGCCTGGATCTCCTGGAATAGCGTGCCGGTCGGAAGCGAGAGGCCCAGGCGCCGTCCGCCGCGGAGAGGACGGGCTCGATCGCCCTGGTGTAGTCCACAGTTCTGCCGTAGGCCCCGTTCTCGTAGGTCCGCTCGAAGACCTTCTGGAGGTCGAGAACCGCGTCGGGATCGGAAGGAGCGAGGGGAATGCGGAGGCGCGGGAGTCGAGTCGGCAGGCTGACTGGGAGCCCGCTCCCGCGCAAACGATCCGGACCGTCCCGAAACGTGAGGGAGCGTGGCTTGCACGCGGAGGTCGTCCCGCGATATAAGGGAGATGGCCTGCGGTGGCAGGCGGCGTGACCCAGAGGTGCGCTCCATGGCTCGCAAGCGGCGGTACACGGTTTCCGACGGGAAGTTGGTTCTTGTCCTGGACCAGGCCGAAGAGGGTGGCTACGTGGTCACGTCTCCTCTCGATCCGGAACTCATCACCGAGGCCGAGACCGTCGAGGAGGCCTTCATCAACGCTCACGATGCAGCCCTGGCCCTCCGGCGATCAAGGGCCCGCCTCCTCCGCCAGCTCACGGCGTCCTCGCGCGGCGCTTGAAACCGGGTGCGTCGGTCCGCGCTCGAGCGCCATCTGCGCTCCGAGGGGTGTATCCTTCACCACCACGGTGCCCGCCACGACGTGTGGCTCAACCCCCGGAACCTCGCGCGGGCTCCAGTCCCACGCCACCGGGAGATAAAGCGTGGGACCGTACGCGGGATCTGTCGCATTCTCGGGATTCTCGTGCCCCCCGGGATCTAGACAAGAGGGCGCGATTCTGCACAACGCCTCGGCGGCCCTTGCCGCCGCTGGCCGCTGTTTTTTGTTCCTGCCCCCTGTCCCCTGGTTAGGGGCCCCTCAATGTAGCTGCGCCACGGTTTTCGGGGCCGCGCCTTGCCAGCGCTGGGTTCGCACGCAGGCTCCTCTCGAGGTCCCCGGCCGCCTCCGCGTAGCGGCCGAGGTTGTGGGCGGCCGTCGACCGTGCGCCGAAGATATTGATGTCGAGGTTCTCAGGCGGCGCGTGGAGCCCTTCGAGCGCGAGAAGGGCGATCGTCGCCCAGTGGTAGGCTTCTTCCGGGTTTCGCTGTCCGAGCAGCTCGGCGGAGCGCTTCGCACCGCCCATCGCCATCGCCGAGAGGAAGCGCTGGAGTTCGGACCTCGGCTCCCCGCCTCCTGCCGTCTCGCGGAAGTGGCGCGCGAGCACTGAGAGCGCGGACATCAAGCGCTCGCCTGAGTCGGGAACGGACCGGAGGAAGACTTCGTTCGACGATCGCCAGGGTAGGGGCGCGCGACCAAGCGCCTCCGCGGCCTCGGCGGGAAGCCGCGACTCCACGGCCGCCACGATCCGTCCGAAGAAGACTTGCGAGCCGAGATTCGCATCTCGCGGAGGAAGGCGCGCTTCGGCCTCCTGGAACAGGGCGAGCGCCTCCGGGACCCTCGCTCGCGAGAGCTGGTATTGCGCCGCCCGCAGGACCGGATCGAGATACTCCGGATCGATCGAGGCGGCGTCCGCCAGGCGGGCGAGCGGCCCCCTCCCCTCTTTCCGGAGGCCGTCGAATCGCCGATCCGACGCGTTCTGCGGGGGCCTGAACGGTTACGTTTCGTCTTCCGCCGCTTCGCGAGAGCGCCAAGAGTTTCCCGCTCCACCTGGACGGCGGCGATGGCTCCCTCGGCCTCGTATCCCGCCAGGCGGCGCCGGGAGACCGCGATGTCGATCTCGAGTCCCGCAAGCTCGGCTTCGAGCTCAGGGTTCGAAAGGAGCGCGACTCTCGCGCCGGGTTCGACCCGCGCTCCCGGCTCGACCTCGATCCGGCTCACGAAACCCGGTGCATAGGCCCGCACGATCTCCTCTTCTCCCTGGGCGACGACGACCGGCGCGACGAGCTTCTCCGCGTAGCCTAAGGGCGGCACCGTCCAGATCGCCAGCAGCGTCGCCGCCGTGCACACGAGCAGAAATCGAAGGATCTGCGGCCGTTCCGCACCCCGTCCGAGGACGAGATATCGGAGGAAGCGGGCGAAAGGCAGCACGACCCACACGAGCACCGTCGCCACCGCGAAGACGATCCCGATCCCGGGATACAGGGCGAGTGCCGCGGCGGCGAGCGTACCGAAGAGGAGGAGCCGGTACGCCAGCGATAGAACGGCGTACGCCACGAGGAGGAATCGCGCCGGGATTGAGCCGACGGGAGAGATCCTCCGCACGCCAAGGAGGAAGCGTTTCGCCAGGTGGGCGAGGTAGCGGTGAGCCCTGGTGTAGAGATTGGGGTACCCGAGGAGATCGGCGAGCACGAAGTAGCCATCGAAGCGCATGAGCGGGTTGGCATTGGCGAGGACCGTCGCGAGGCTCGCCACGACGATGGCGTCGTAGCAGAGCGTCCGCGCGAGGCCTGCTTCCGTCCTCGACCAAAGAATCGCGGCGAGTCCCGCGATGAAGAGCTCCATCCCCATCCCCGCGAGCGCGACATGGATCCTCTGCCATCGCGAGGCGAACGTCCAGGAGCTCGACGCGTCGACATAGCCGATCGGCGAGAGATAGACGAGGATCACGCCGATTTCCGGGACCGTGCCGCCGTAG
>JACQVV010000531.1 GCA_016209595.1 Planctomycetota bacterium | reverse complement strand
GCCTACAACAACCGCGGGGCTGCCCGGCGCGACCAGGGGGACCTCGCGGGGGCAGTGGCGGACTTCTCCCGCGCGATCGAGCTCGATCCGAACCTCGCCAAGGCCTTCTACAACCGGGGCCTTGCTCGACACGCGCAGGGGGACCTCGCGGGCGCCGTGGCGGACTACACCCGTGCGATCGAGCTCGACCCGAACTACGCCGCGGCCTACTCCAACCGCGGCCTCGCCCGGAGCGACCAGGGGGACCTCGCGGGGGCCGTGGCGGACTCCAGCCGCGCGACGGAGCTCGCCCCCGGGCTGTGGCAGGCCTGGGAGAACCGGGGAATCGCCCTCGCCCGCCTGGGCCGGAAGGATGACGCAAGGGCGTCGTTGGAGCGCGCCCTGGAGCTCGCTCCGCCCTCGGCGAGGGCCCAGGTCGAGGCAGCGCGCCGGCAGGCTGTCGGCGAGTAGCGAGCCCGGAACCTGCGTGAACCCGCCGTCCGAAGTCCATGGCGTTCGACGTCAGAGGTCGAGGATCGCGCGAAGCGTTGTGGCGAGATTCTGCCGATCGGCCTCTCGGAGTCGTCCCAGTTGGCGCAGGATGATTCTCGTATGGATCGTCGCCAGCACAGGCTTCACGAGAGACGGGTGCAAGAGCCCCGCCTCGCGCCACTGGCCGACAGAGACCTCGCCAAATCTCGCGGCCGTTGCAACCTGACTCGATACGGCCATGATGATGATATCGGGACGTTGCTCGTTATATCGTGGACCGCTCACAACGACCGCGGGCCGCCGCTTGGCTCCGCTCAGGTCGGTGAACGGAAATGGCACCAGGAGGACCTCTCCGAACTCATAGCTCGTCGTATTCGGCATCGAGCGGATTCTCCCAGACCTCCCGGAATGCTTGCTCGGACAGGCGTGCGGCCGCCGCCAGAAGACCGAACTCCCCTCCCCGCGACCTCAAGAAGTCGATGAAATCCTCGACCGTGGAAACCTTCTCGGGAGGCAGGTTTTTGATCTTCTCCAGGATCTCCATCTCTCGTTCTCTTCGACCGGCCATGTTCGCTTCCCTTCGGGATACGTCCCTCGTCCAACCGCACAAGAAGACTATCCTCCGAGGAGGTCCCATGTCGAGGGCCAGGATCGCTGGCTTCCGCGGCTCGGGTGCCTGCGGCCTTGCTGCCAGATACCCCGCGGCTCGATACCCCGCGGCTCGGAGCCCTATCCGGAAGGTGGTGGCACATGCTTCGTTTCGCGGCAACTGCCCGGAAAACGCGCGGCGAAGAACGCCGTCCAGGAATCCCGCTGACGCGCTCAAGGCACCGTCGAGCCTGATGTTGGGTCGATAGGACACAGACGGCACGCCCGTCGCTGGCGATGTGGCGAGAAGATCGTTTCCGACGAACTTCATATGTGGGACAGGATCGACTAGGATGGCATCCAGCGCGGCGGAGCACCGGGGATGAGACCTCAGGAGGGAGCATGGGAATGATCCACTTCTCCTGTCCGGCTTGCGGGAAGCACCTCAAGGCCGGTCCACAGTGCGCGGGACGAACGACGTCCTGCCCGGTGTGCCACGCGAGCGTGGCCGTACCCGATCTCTCCCCCGAGAGCGCGGTCCCCGACCTGCCTGCCGCGCCTGCGATCGAGAGAGGTGCGCCGCCCGTCCTCGGTGCGCCCCCCGAGTGGGCGGTCCAGCCGCCGGGCGTCCCGGACGCGCCGGACGAGTTCGAGTTCCTGGATCTGGAGTCCTCGATCGAGATCGAGGCGACCCGCGACCCCATCCCGCCCGGCGCCCCGCAGCCCGTTCCTGGGATGCCGAGGACGCCTTCCCGCGGACGGCAGGCTCCCCGCGGTCCGGGTCGATCCTCGGAGCCGAAACCGGCCGCCACGCAGGTGCGGATGCTCCGTTTTGATTGCACCGGCTGCGGGAAGGTCGTGCAGGTCCCCGATCACCTGGCCGGGAAGAAGGCCCGGTGTCCCCATTGCTCCGCCGTCCTCGATGTCCCCGCGGCGGCCGCGGTACCCGCGCCAGCAGTCCCGGCACGCGCAGTCCCGGCACGCGCGATCCCCGCGCCAGCAGTCCCGGCACGCGCAATCCCGGCACGCGCGATCCCCGCGCCGGCAGTCCCGGCGGCCGGGGTTCCCGCGCCGGCAGTCCCCTCGCCCGGGGTTCCCGCGCCGGCCGCCCCCGCGCCCGCGGTTCCCGCGCCGGCCGCCCGCTCGCCTGGGCGCGCCTCCCGACCGGGACGGGGGCGTTCGAGCGGCGGCGGGCGCGCGTCCGGTGGGCGCGCGTCCGGCACACGGCGGAAGCCGCTGGGGATAGGCGCCAGGATCTGGTTCGTCGCGGGCGGGGTCGCCTGCTTTCTGGCCGTCTTCGGGGTCTTCCTGGCCGTGCTCCTCGCCGACGGGAACGGGGCGGCCCCTCGCGGCGTCACCGGTGAGGCTAACAAGGCGGAGTCTCTCCCGGCCAACGGGATGGCCGACCCCCTGGAGGCTGCCCGCGCCGCGATCGTTCGTTCGCTCGAGGGCCGCGAAAGGGTAGAGGCGGACCTCGAGGGCCTGGGGCGGGTCGCGCTCCTCGGGGCAGACGCCGAGGGCGTCGAGCTGGGGGCGACGACCGGCCTCGGGGGCCTGCGCCGGATCCGCCGGAGCTGGACCGAGGTGGCGCCGCGCGACCTCCTCGCCATGATGGCGGCCTGCGGCCTGGAGGAGACGGGTGCCTTCCGGCAGCTCGCCGACCAGTACGGCCGCCTGGCCCGGGTCCCCGACCCGGAGCCGGACGAGCCGGATCGCACCGGCGACCGCCCCGCGCCCGAACCGGAGGGGGACGGGGGCGAGGACTGGGACCTGCCCCGGCCCGACGAAACGCCCGGGGGGGGTCCCGAGGCACCCGGAGCGGGTCCGGAGGTGCCCGGGGCGAACACCGGGGAGCCCGCCGTGGACGCCGGAGACCTCTCCGACCTCCCGGCCAAGCTCGCCCGCCAGGAGTTCCCGATCCGCCTCGAACGCCTGGAGTCGCTGCGGCTTGCCTTCCTGGTCGAGGAGTGTCTCGAGGAGCTCGACCGCTACGCTGGAGAGCTCCGGGCGCTGGGGCTGGCGGATCTTGTCACCCCGCTGGACGACCTGCGCTCCGGAGTGGAGGGAGAGAGGCGGCTGAAGGAGCGTCTCGTCGAGACCGGATCGATCGACGTCTTCGGCGACCTCCCCATGGCGGGGCGGAGCCTCTCCGTCGGCGAGGTGCGCTTCGACGCCAAGCGGGTCGAACTCGTCCTCCAGCGCGGTGGGTCGGTCGAATTCCTGTGGCAGCACCTCCCGGCCGATCTCGCCGGCGCGCTCCTCGAACGGGCCGCGACGACATTCGACCTGGCGCTCGCCGCGGCGCGCTTCCACGTCGATCGCGGTCACACGGATCTCGCGGCGCCCGCGCTGTCGCGGCTCCACGCGCGGCACGGCAAGACCCAGGGCGCGGCGATCGACGCCCTGGTCGCCCGGTTCCGCGGGATGCCCGTCCCGGAAGGTGGCTTCCTCTTCGAGTCGGGAAACTTCCTCACCCGGACTGAGAAGGAGCTACGCGACCTTGGCCTCGTCTTCTTCGACGGCCAATGGATGACGAAAGCCGATCACGACCGCATCCGGTCCGGGTGGGCTCTCGAGGAGGGACTATGGCTCCCGAAGGACCACCTCGACCGCCTGCGAGCGCTTCCCGAGCCGGGCGAGGACGCCTTCGTCAGGGCCGGCGGCCGCTGGACCTACAAGTTCCAGAAGGAAGTGGGAGGAGACGTCTACTACTCCTTCCAAGGCAAGTACCTGCCTCGATCCGAGGTCGCGAGCAGGCGCCGGGTCTGGAAGACTGCATGGAAGATCGAGACGGAGCACTTCCGGATCCAGGCCAACGTGGACGAGAGGCTGCTCATCGCCATCGCCAACGTCCTGGAGGCGGCCTGGCCGGTCTACGTGGCGCGGATTGGAGCCGAACCCCGGAGCCGTCTCGAGTACTTCGGCTTCGGAACGTTCGAGGATTATCGGAACTACGCGGTCGAGAACGGCTACGGCGACGTCGTCGGCCGGGCGCAGGGCTTCTGCGACCCCAAGAACAACCGTGGCGTCGGGTACCTCGGACACGACCTCGACTACTTCTTCACCACCGCGGTCCACGAGGTCGGCCACCTCTTCTATCACGTCGTCTACCCCGAGAGCTTCCCGAACTCCTGGTACTCCGAGGGCCTGGCCGTGAGTCTTCAGCAGGTCGTCCAGAAGGGCGCCTCCTTCGAGTTCCCCGGGGTCGACGCGCGCGAGGCCAAGGAGCTCGTGCTCTGCCGGCGGCAGGGGAGGATGCCCAGGATCGCCGACCTCGTCCGGTCGACCTCGACCTCCGCAGCCGAGGCCGGCTGGCAGAGCGAGTTCTACCAGGCGAGCTGGGCGCTCTTCTGGTTCCTCGAGACGCTCGATGAGTCGAGATGGCCGGCGCTCCACCGGGCATGGCGGGACTACGAGCAGAAGGTGGCGTGCGGGAAACTCATCGTCCACCAGCGCTCGGTCTTCGGGCCCGGAGAGGAGCCGTTCGAGGTCGTCCTGGCTTCGGCCGGCATCGCGGTCGCCGGCGTGGAGTCGGCGTGGCAGAAGTGGATCGATGGGCACGCGGCGGGGTGGGTCGCGCTCGACTACCCTTCCCTCTCCGCGAGCCTCCTGGGCGATCTCCGGGTCGAGCAGGGAGCGGCCGGACCCGCTCCCGAGGTCGCGACCACGGGCGACATCCCCTTCCGGGGCGGAAACCACACCCTGGAGGAGATCCGCGCGATCCTCGCTTCCGAGGCCGGGGGTTCGCCCGGTTCCCGCGCGGGGAACGGGAGACCCGCCGAGGGTTCCAAGGCCGACATCGTGACTCGGCGGACGCCGAAGAACACCCTCGTCGGGGATGACCCGAAGATCTCCGTCTCCATCCCGGAGAACGAGGCGTGGTCGGCCGAGAAGGCGAGCGAGTCGTCGCTCGGCATCGGGACGGGCGTCTTCGTCGTCCAAAAGGAGAGGGGCGGCGAGACCCTGGTCCGGATCGAGTGTGTAGAGCTTGTGGACCGGTTCGCCTACGGGAACGAGATCGGGAACCCGGCCGATCCACGGGGCGTCCTGGCGATCGTCCAGCAGGTCGTCCTGGACCGGGACCCCACGGCCCGCGCCGCAACCGACGAGGGCAAGTACAGCCGCGAGCGCTTCGCCCGCGCCCTGCTCCGGTGCGAGGACGGCCGCCACCGGCTGCTCGTCACGACGATCCAAAACGAGCGGCCCGGCTGCTTCCTGTTCCTGGTCGAGTTCGCGCCAGGCGCCCACGAGGTCTCGGCGGCGGGCGTCGACTCCATCCTCGAGCACTTCGAGGCCCGTCCGTGAGCGGAGGCGCGGTGAGCAGATACTCCCGGACAAGCTACCCATCTAGCAAAGGGTCGCCCATCAGGCCGGAGAGCACGCCGGAGCACCGCGGATGAGACCCCAGAAGGGAGCATGGGAATGATCCACTTCTCCTGTCCGGCTTGCGGGAAGCACCTCAAGGCCGGTCCAAGCCACGTGGGGCGGACGACGACCTGCCCGGGGTGCCAGGCGAGCGTGACCGTCCCCGACCAGCCCTCCGAGAGCGCGGTCCCCGAGATGCCTGCCGCGCCTACGGCGGAGGCTGCCGCGCCGATAGGCGTGCTCCCCGAGTGGGCGGTCGAACCGCCGGTCGTTCTCGGGGCCGCAGACGACCTCGGGTATTTGGGTCAGGAGTCCTCGGTCGAGATCGAGGCGATCCGCGACCCCATCTCGCCCGGCGCCCCGCCGCCGCTTCCCGGGATTCCGAGATCGCCTTCCCGGCGACGAGCCGGCTCCGGGAGCCGGAGGAGTCCGGACGTTCCGGGCCGATCCTCCGGACCAAGGCCCGCCGGCAGGTCCAGCAGCAGCGCGAGAAACCGGCGCCGGAGCCGCCAGAGGGTCCTGGTCCTGGGGGCGGCGCTCGGGTGCGCCTTCGTGGTCGCGGGATTCTTCCTCCTCGTCCTGTTTGCGGGGGGAGAGAAGGGAGCCGTGGAACCGCCGGCACCCCTGTCGTCCCCGCCGCCCTCAGTGGCTCCGGCCGAGCCGGAGGATCCCGCCGTGGAGGCCGCTCGCCTCGCTGGAAGCTACCGCTTCGCCGACGCGGCCCGGACCCTCGAGCGCGCGAGGTCTGGCTCCGACGGGTCCCATGCGGAGCTCGCCCGGCTGGAGGAGCGCATGGAGGCTCTCGACCAGGTGTTCGCCGCGCTCGTCTCGGCTCTCTCGCGGGATGCCGGCGCCGGAGGGACCCGGTTCGAACGCCCGGGGCGCGGCATGGTGCGGATTCTCCGCGCCGACGCGGAAGGGATCGAATACGAGGAGACATCCCTTGTCGAGGATGCGCGCAAGGTCTCGAAGACCTGGGACAGTCTGTCTCCTTCCTTTGTTCTCCTCTTGATGCGCGCGGTCGGCCTCGAGACGCGCGACCCGGCAGGCGTCGAGGCCTTCGCCCGGTACTTCGCCCTCGGCGCGCCAATCGCGAGCGGGAGCGGAGCCCCCGAGAGGAGTTCTGGCCCGGCCGATGGCTCCTGGGAAGAGTTCATGGTGAAGCTGGGCGGGATGCTGCGCTGGACGCTGGAAGGCTCGAAACCAGAAGGGCTCCTGGCGCTGGCCGAGCGCTCCCTCACCGAGGATCTCAGGTCGCGCCTGGATCGCGAGCTCCGTGAGGCGTCCTTCGCCTCCGGGAACCGCGTCGCCCAGCTCGCGGCCGACCCCCTCTGGCACGGGATCGTGGGAGTGGGCGGATACGATCTCCTCCTCCGCGAGATCGATCGACGTCGCGACTCCCTGGGGAAGAGTCCCGAATGGCAATCCCTCCGTTCCGGTATCGGAGAGGCCCGCGCCCGCGCGGCAGCCTATGCCTCGGCCGAGCGCCGCGCTCTCGGGGCGCTGGACGCCGGCGATCTCGACGGAGCGAGGAGTGAGTTCTCGAGCGGGTCCTACGCCGGCGACCCCTGGTTCCAGGCGACGATCCGCTTCCTCGATCGCCCGGAGATTGCTTCCCTCTTTGGGTCCGGTGGGGGCCGGCTAGCCGCGGGCTCTTCGGGGCGGGGCGAAGGCTCCGGAAAGGCCGGAGACGGTTCTGGGGACCCCGCGGGTCGCGACCCCGGGGGTCGCGCCGGCCCGGAGCCCGGCGCGGCCGAGGAAACCCCGGGCCGGGGGCGCGACTCCTCCGGTCGGGGTGACAGCGCCCCGCAAGCGGAGTACCGCCGCGACCTAGTCCTCGTGCCGCGGCGCGGCGAAGCATACCGGGCCGTGCTCCTCACCACCGGCGCCGGCGGGGTCCGCGTCCTGCGCGAGGGCTCGCCCGAGTTGATCCCCTGGGCCGACCTTTCGCCATACACGATCGCCCGCATCCGTTCGCTCCCGCCGTTCGATCCGCGGGAACTGATTGAGCACTGCCGCGCCGAGGAAGTCTTCGACATCGCGCGGTCGGCGTGGATGTCGGTCGAAGGACCGGAGGCCGTGGCGGCGCTCTCGGAGCTCCGAGTGAGCGAGGCGAACGCCCTCGTCGAGAACGGGGCGGACCTGTCGCCGATCCAGCTCGGCAAGGCTATCGAGGCGCGGCTCGAGCGCCAGGGGAAGGCCGGCCTCGAGACCCGAAGCAGGGCCGCCGCTGAGGCGCTGGCGGCAAAGCGGGTCGGCAACATCGTGTCGCTCGTGACCCAAGGGGACGTCGCGAAGCGGTTCGACATCGTCTGCGTCGGTTGCGGCTGGGACGAGTCGGAGCAGGAGCGATTCGACGAGGAATGCGACGCGATATCGAAGAATATCGTCCAGGTGGAGCCGTTCGCGAACTACCGCAGTTACATAAACGTCCACCGCGTCAACGTTCTCGACCGGGGGAGCGGGCTCAACGGCTCGAACCTCCTCGGTGCGCGGATCGACGGCGACGCGCTGACCTGCGATCGCGGAAAGGCCTGGGAGTACGCCCGGCTCGGGCCCGACGCCGACCTCGTGGTCGTCGTCGTCAACGTCCAAAACCTCCGCTCAACGGGGGGAGCCGGCGTCCTCACCCTCGACGCCTCGGGGGACATCACCGAGGTCGCCATGCACGAGCTCGGGCACGCGCTGGGTGACCTCGACGACGAGTACGTGGATCCCGGGACCGCGCCCCGGTTCCCCGACTACGGGCCGGCGCAGGAACCTGACCACGTCAACACGACCCGGGAGGCCGATCCCAGGAAGTGCAAGTGGCACTACTGGCTCCTCCCTCCCATGGCCCCGGGCGTTGGCTGCACCGAGGGCGCCTACTATCGCGCGAGCGGCTATTTCCGGCCCTCGCTTGCCTGCCGGATGCTCACGAGCTCCGATCCCTACTGCGCCGTCTGCTTCGAACAGATGGAGAAATCCCTCTATCAGTTCGTCGACCCGATCGACCGTGCGACTCCCTACGCCGACTCGCTCCGGTTCTTCCGCCGCCAGCACGTCCAGTTCCTGGTCGAGGCGGTTGTGACCCAGGGGAAGGCGGCGAATCTCGGCGTGCTGCACGCCTCCTGGTACGTCGACGGGACGCCGGTCGACGCCCATCGCAACGAGGGCCGCACGACGCTCCTAGAGGCGCACACCCTCGATCTGCTGCCGGGCGAGCACGAGATCGCGGTGCGCGTGGACTTCGAGAACAAGCGCGTGCGGCGCGACGACGGCCTCCTCTCGGGGACGCGGGTCTGGCGCGTACACATCCTCCCGTACGCGGAGCCCAAGGTGGCGTTCCAAGGCGACGCCCCAGTCGCAGCCGGGACCGACGTCGAGGTCACGGCCGCTCTCGACTCCGCCTCGTGCGTCGACGGCCTCTCGCTCGTCGTCCAGGAACTTCCCCCCGGAGCACTCTTCGATCCGCCGAGTGGGCGGCTGACCTGGAAGACGCGGGAGATCCACCGCGGGGCGCACATCTTCCGGGTAGGCATCGTCGACCGGGAGGGGAACCTGCTCGGCACGCGCGAAACCGTCCTGGAGGTCCTCCCGGCCGAGGGGCGGAACGCCGCGCCGGTTCTCCTCGTGCCAGACGAACTGCGCGTCGCGGAGGGGGAGGTGTTCTACTACCGTGTCCGGGCTTTCGATCCCGATGGCGACCGTCTGGTCTATTCGGCCGTCGGCCTCCCCGAAGGCGCGCACCTCGACGCCGCGAGCGGCGAGATCCTCTGGCCGGTCAGCTTCAGCCAGGGAGGAACCGAGATCATCCTCGCGCTCGCAGTGCGGGACTGGGGCCGGCCAGTCACCAAGCGCGTCCGCCTGGTCGTCGAGAACCGGCGCGTCGCTTCCGCCTCCCGGCTTGTCGGCTTCGACATCGTCACGGCCCTCCGCGACCCCAGCGTCATCGTCCAGAGTTCGGCGATCGACCGTCTCGTGGTGTACCCCGAGACCTTCCAGCTCCTTGAGTTCCTTCGGCTCCTCCGCGCCCGGACCGACTCGACCTGGCGGTCGGCGCTCGGGCAGCTTGACGCCCTCCTCGCCGCCGCCGGGGAGCGGAAGCAGGCGCTCCTTGCGATGGCCTGCCGCGACGTCGCGCGCCACCTATGGCATTTCACCGACCGGCCCGAGGTCCTCGCCTGGCTGGCGAATCTCGCCCGGGACGCCGAGGTCGCGGGCGTCGATCGGGGCGTCTGGAGCCCGATTCACGCGACCCTCGGGCGGATCGCCGCGTACAACCGCAGCCGGGAGAACTGACCCATCTTCGACAGATTGATTTGGCCGGAGTTGCATGGCCATGCCTCGCGGCGAGATCTCGGCGGCCGCGTCGGAGAGATGGATGGTCCGCCCTTCTTCGAGCGCCTGCGAGACGATCGTCCGGCTGATCTGGTCCTGGGGCCGCTGGACCCGCTCCCCCGTCTCGCGCCGCGACGAGGCGAGCACCACCTTCCCCTCTTCGACGAGATAGACGTACCCCCGCTCTGCTCCGGTCAGCCGTATCGTCCAGTGCAGCACGCGCTGGAAAAGCGTTTCGAGCGAGCCCTTCGCGCTCAGGATCTCGCCCACCTCGCGAAGGAGATCGCGGGAGAGCGCCTCGAGGTTTCCGGCCGGAGCGCCCTCTCCGGAGGCCTCGATCCGGCGGGTCGGTTCGTCTTCCTCGGGGTCGGGATCCACGGCGCCATCGTAACGCCCTCGGGCAAGCTTCGCCACGCGGGCGAGTCCCGCGATGACCGCGAGTGAACCGCTCCCACGGCCGCTCCGCTGGCGGGGGCGGCTCGGCAGGAGCTATCGCGTCAGGCCGCCCAAACTCCATCTCGCGGCGGCGCGCGAAACGACGGCTGCCCTTCTTCCCTCCCTCAGCTCATGGACACGGTCGCGACGGGCGAAAGCGCCGCCGAGATCTTTACCCGAGCGCCGCCCGGCCTCGCGAGCCTCCCCGGCCGGGCCTCGATGGCAAGAAGCCGGGCCGTTTCGGGCTTTCTGGGGACGAGCCTCCCGTAGTTCGAGTGCGTTGCAGCGTGACAGCGCGTGCAGAGGAGCCCGAGGTTCTCCGGGTCGTTCCTTCCGCACGACGCGGGCTCCACGATGATCGTCGCTCCGCTCGCTCTTCCCGCTCCTCCATGCCTTGATTCTACCCGCCCCGCACGCCGTATGCCGCGAGGGGCCCCGCCTCTCCCGGGATCGAAGGCTACTCGACGCGCCGGAGATCCTCCGCGATTCCGGGGAGATCCGGGTTGTCGGAGCGCGCCGCCTCGTACTCCGTCCGGGCGAGCGCCCGGTCGCCCCGCTCCTCGGCCACCCGGCCGCGTGCCCGGCGGTAGAGATCGCGGTCGAAGAGGACGCTCTCCGAACGGACGAGGTCGAGCTCCTCCCCCGCCTCCAGGACCCCTCCAGAGGCCTGGAGCGCCAGCGCGAGCACGAGATGCTCCTTCCATTCAGGGTGCGGCTTCACCAGGAGCGCGCGGGCCGTTTGTAGCGCGCCCGCGGCGTCTCCGGCGGCGAGCTCCACCATCGCCCGAGCGTGCAGGTATTGCGCCGAGCCGGGTTTCATCCGACCGAGCCGGGCGAGGTCCCCGGCCGCGTCATCGAGACGCCCGCGACGCGCGGAGACGAGCGCGCGGAGCCAGTGGAAGTAGCTGTCCCGCCGGATCGTGAGGGCCCGATCGATGTCCGCGAGAGCGTCCTCGTAGCGGTGCCGGGCATACCGGAGGTGGGCCCGGTTTCCCATGCTGTCCAGGAAGTCGCTGGGCGCGAGCCGGATCGACTCCCCGTATTCGGCCTCGGCGAGATCGTCCTGGCCCATGTGGCGATGAAGGAGCCCCCGCTTGTTGTGATAGACGTGGGCCATCGAGGGATCGAGGGCGAGGAGCTCTCCGTAGGTTTCGAGCGCACGATCCCGCCGGCCCGCCGTTTCGAGATCCCGCGCCCGAGCCATGAGCTCACCCACCGTCGGCCGCTCTGGCGAGTCTCTCCCCGGCCCCGGTTCGATCGGATCCGCCTCGTCCGACTGCGGAGCCGGAGCCGGCTCGCTCGCCCCTCGCGTCAGCACGACTCCCCCCAGCACGCCGAGCAGTGTGGCGAGCGCGAGAACCGCAACCATGCGACGGACGCGGCGACTCCGCCGCCAGTTCCAGCCCGCGACGAGGAAGAAGCGCGGCCATCCGCCTCTCCTCGCAAGCGCCTTCTCGAAGGCGGCGGCCATCTCCTCGACGCTCTGGAACCTCTCGTCCCTCTCTCTCTGCATGGCCTTGAGGCACACCGCCTCGACCGCGGGCGGAAGGTCCGACCGGAAGGAGCTCGGCAGCTCTGGAAGGCATCGGATCTTCCTGTCGTAGATCTCGATCGCCGTCTCGCCGGGATATGGCACGCGCCCGGTGAGGAGCTCGTATAGAAGAACGCCGAGCGCGTAGATGTCCGTCCGATGGTCGATCCGATCCGGATGGCCCGCAAACTGCTCCGGGGACATGTAGTCGGGAGTCCCGAAGACGCTTCCGGTTTTCGTCAGGCGAAGCCCCTCGTCCTCGATCAGGGCAAGGCCGAAGTCCATGATCTT
>JACQVV010000043.1 GCA_016209595.1 Planctomycetota bacterium | reverse complement strand
GCGTAGCAGGGCTACGCCTCGGGGGTACCCGCGAAGCGGGTCCGCGCCTCGATCTCGGCCGAAATGGCTCGCGCTCGCCTTCAAAGCACTTTCCAGTCGGCCTGTTGGGGCGCGGGAGGAACGACCTCCCGCGAAATGCTACGTGACCACCTTTGGAGCTCGCCGATGAACCGGATCAGGATGACGATGGCCCTCCTCTCGCTCGCGGTGCTTGCGGGCTGCGCGACGGGTCCTGGCGGGGAGGACTTCTCCGGGGAGATCTCTCTGCCATCCCTGGCCCGTGACCACGGGATGGACTACCACTTCGACCCGGTCGCCCGGCAGGGAATCGTGACCGGCCCCGGCACCGAACTCGTGGCGACACCGGGGAACCGGGTTCTGCTTGCTAACAATCGGACGCTCGTCATGGACTCTCCCGCGCGGCTCGTGCAGGGCGAGGTCTGGATTACGAAGCGGACGCTCCAGCTGTATCCCGGGATCTTCCCTCCAGCGGACGCCGCCGCTCCCGCCCCCCGGAAACCCGCGCCGCGCACGGAGGTCGCGGTCCGGACGGAGCCCAGGAGACCCTCGCCGGCGGGGAGGCTCCTCGTCCTGGATGCCGGACATGGCGGGAAGGACCCCGGCTGTTCGGCACAAGGAGCGATCGAGAAGGAGATCGTGCTCGACATCTGTCGCCGGGCCGAGAAGCACCTCGCGGGGAGGGGCATACGAGTCGTCCTCACGCGGGACGAGGACTTCTTCGTCGAGCTCGACGATCGGGCCGACGCCGCGCAGCGGAGCGGAGCCGATCTCTTCATGAGCGTGCATGCCAACGCCAACCCCTCGTCCGGCATCCGCGGTTTCGAGACCTACTACAAGTCGAACCTGGACGACGGCGCGAAGCTCGTCACGGAGAGTACTCGGCTCGCCCGGGCCATCCAGGAGGCGCTCGACCGGGCTCTCGATCTGCCGGGCCGGGGGATCAAGGAGAACCGACGCGAGCTCCGGGTGCTGAAGAAGAACACTGTTCCGGCGGTCCTGGTCGAGGTGGGCTTCGTCACGAACCGGGAGGACCGGGCCTTGCTGCTCACCCCGGACTTCCGCGAAAGCGTGGCGCGAGCGCTGGCCGAGGGGGTGGAGAGTTACTGCGGGACGAGGTGATCGGGAGGGGGCGTTTTATCTGATCCGGTTGAGGAACCTGGGGCGAATCTTCCACGTGCTTCGGCGGAGGGTCCGCTACCAGCTAGAGGAGCTACGGCGGCGCATCGTCTATCGCGCCAAGCGCCACCGGTTCGGGGGGTGGGACCTGGAGGTCCGGTTCCACTACCCAAAGCAAAAGCTCGACAGCTACCTCGCCCACGTCTTCCCGGATCGCACCAAGGGCTACTTCCGGGAAGCGATCCGCGCCGGCCGGATCCTGGTCGAGATGCAGAGGGTCGGGGACGACCTGGCGGTCGAGCTCTATCAGCGCGTCACCATTCTCGACCCGGAGATCCCCCCGCTTTCGATCCGCCCGCTCGACATCCCGCTCGACATCCTCTACGAGGACGAGCATCTTCTCGTCGTCAACAAGCCGGCGGGCCTGCTCACGCATCCCAATATCGATCTCTCGACACCTAGCGTCCTGGCGGGGCTCGCGCGACTGGGGAAGCTCCACCAACCGAAGGTCTTCACGTTCGAGTCGGGGGTCGTGCACCGGCTCGACTACCTGACCTCCGGGGCCCTGTGCGTGGCGAGGACCCAGGCCGGCTGGCAAGACATGCGCCGTCTCTTTCGCAAGCGGCGAGTCGAGAAGGAGTACCTGGCCGTGGTGGTGGGGCGACTCGGGGAGCCAGGGACGATCGATCTCCCGATTGGACGCGGAACGCAGGAGTCGAGCCGGCACGTCGTGGACCGGGAGAAGGGGAAGCGAGCGGTCACGCACTACAGGGTCGTGGAAGCCGGAGAGACAGCGACACTCGTGCGCGTCCGGCTGGAGACCGGTCGCACGCACCAGATCCGTGTGCATTTCGCTGCGATCGGGCACCCGGTGGTGGGGGATCCGCTGTACGGGGAGCGCAAGGGGACTCGGCTCCTGCTCCACGCGTGCAGGCTTGCCTTCGAACACCCGATGACAAGAAAGAAGATCGAAGTGGAAGCGCCCTTGCGACCGGATTTTACGCACGACATGGCGTTGGTCATGGGCCAGGTGGGGGCTTCCCGTGAGGGGCGTCCCGGATGATACTCGGCAAGTCTCGTGCCGAAAGTGGTGGAAAGCGCTTGACTAGAGGGAGCAAATCCCTACAATCTTTGCGCCGGCTCCGCAAGAAAAGGGACAGAATGACGTCGAGCTCGCAGGGGTTGCGGCTCCTTCGGCGCCGGGCTGGCGGGGCGGTTGTGCTCATTCTCGAAGGAAACCTCGACTACGAGAGCTCCGCGGTCCTGGCGCAGGAGGTGAAGGATCGGATCCAGGAAGGCGTATCGACGATCTGCTTGGACCTTTCCCGCATCCACTTTCTTTCCTCGTCGGGGGTCGCGTCGCTCGTGCGCGTGAAGCGGATCCTCGAGGAGAAGGGAGGCCGGCTCGTCCTATTCGACCTTTCCGCGGAGGTGAAGACGGTCTTCGGTTTGACGCGGGTCGTGGACTACTTCGAGATCCATTCCGACGAGGCGGGCGCGCTGGCGGCCGTCAACGGGCGATGCCCGGAGACGCCGGGCGACCCGCCTGCGGCGAAGCGAGGAGTGTGAAGAGCGATGGTGGACTACGTGAAGCTCTTCCGGGCGGAAGAAAAAATCGGGGGCCGGTTCGAGCTGGCGGCCCTGCTCCAGAAGAGGGCTGTTCAGCTCATGCGCGGCGACCATCCTCTGGTCGAGGCCAAAGGGACCAACTGGATCGAGATCGCGCTGGACGAGATTCTTGCGGACAAGGTCCGCCTCATTCCCTTCGAAGGCGCCGGGCAGCCGGTCGTTCCGGAGGACGACGGACGGCAGGAGGACCCGGATGAGGACGGCCCGCCCTCCGGCAGGAAGAAGAGCGCGGCCTCGAAGAACTGAACCTGGCCACCGGCCAAGGGTGCGGGGAGGACTTCGCCCGGGCCAGGGCGCTCCACGGTCTCCTTCTCGCCGACAAGCCGCCCGGACCGACCTCGGCCGATGTGGTCGCGCGCGTCCGGCGGGTTGCGCGGGAGCGGCGCATCGGACACACCGGCACGCTCGATCCCTTCGCGAGCGGGCTCTTGGTGCTGGTCGTGGGCCGCGGCACCCGGCTGTCCGCGTTCGTGTGCGAGTACGAGAAGGAATACCGGGTCCGGGGGCGCCTGGGGGTCGTCACGGACACCCGGGACCGGACCGGCAAGATCGTGGGAGGCTCGGATCCCGCGGGGGTGGAAGAAGCGGCGCTTGTGGCGTCCCTCGCGCCGTTCCGCGGCGAGATCCTACAGACGCCTCCTCTCTTCTCCGCGAGGAAGGTCGCGGGCCGGCGCCTGCACGAGATCGCTCGCGAGGGTGGCGAGGTCGCGCTCCTTCCCGTCCGCGTGCGGATCGACCGGCTGGACCTCATGGCGTTCGAGCCTCCCGAGTTCGTGCTGGACGTCCGCTGCTCGAAGGGGACCTACGTACGGAGCCTCGTCCACGACCTGGGTCTCGTCCTGGGGTGCGGGGCAACCGCGGTGGAGCTCGCACGCACCGCGGTCGGGCCGTTCCGCCTTCAGGATGCCGCGCGCCTGGAGGACTTCCGCGATGAGGAGTCCGTGCGGGCGCGGCTCCTTCCGCTCGCTTCGGCCCTCCCCGACTGGCCCGTGGCGTGGGTCACGACGGAAGGCGCGCTGGAGATCCGCCAGGGTCGGCCGCTCCGGCCGGGCATGACGGCGCGGGAAGAGGGCGTGGCTCCCGGGCTCCGCGTCCGGGTCCTCGCACCCTCCGGCGAGCTCCTGGCCCTGGCATGGTGGGAGGCAGGGGGCGACGTGCTCGCCCGGCCATTCCGCGTGTTTCCGTGCTAAATGAAAGGTTCTTCGGGAGAATCTGTGGGTCCGTTAGCCTGGGGTTTCGCGGTCTTCGACCGCGCGGTCCCGTTCGACGCACACGGTCACGGTCACGGTCACGGTTGCGGAACACGACCACGGTCACGAACACGTTCACGCCGTGACCGTGACCGTGACCGTCGACCGTGACCAACTCGCGAGCGCGAACTTGACTCAATGGTCAACATGAACCGCCTTCAAGGCATCTAACGACATGGAGAACTTCGAACCCAGGCCCCTTCGCGGCTTCCGCGACTACCTGCCGGAGGAGATGATCCCGCGAGAGCGGATGATCGAGCGGATCCAGGCGGTCTTCCGTCGCTTCGGGTTCAGCCCGCTCGCGACCCCCGCGCTCGAATACGCCCAGGTCCTCCTGGGCAAGTACGGGGCCGACGCCGAGATGCTGATCTACCGCTTCCGCGACCACGGGGACCGGGACGTTGCCCTCCGATACGACCTGACCGTGCCCCTCGCGCGTGTGATGGCGACGCACCCCGACCTGCCCCGGCCCTTCAAGCGCTACCAGATCGCTCCCGTCTGGCGCGGCGAGACGCCGGGGAAGGGGCGGTTCCGCGAGTTCTACCAGTGCGACGTGGACGTCGTCGGGACCGACTCGCTCCTCGCGGACGCGGAGATGATCCAGGTCGATCATGCGGTGCTCTCCGAACTCGGGATCGCCCGCTTTCGCATCCACGTGAGCAACCGGAAGCTCCTCGACGCGCTCTCGTCTTGGCTCGGGGTCGAGGAGCCGGAGAAGAGGCGCCGGATCTACCGGACGATCGACAAGCTCGAGAAGCAGGGGCGCGAAACGGTCTCGCGGCTCCTCGCCGAGGAGTGCGGCCTCGCGGCGGCGCAAGTCGAGGGAGTGTTCCGCTTCCTCTCGACCGAGGGGACGAACGAGGATGTCCTCTCCCGGCTTTCGGGGCTCCTTGGGGGCGTGGAGTCGGGCCGGCAGGGCGTGGCCGAGCTCCAGGAGGTCCTCGCGGCCGCCAGCGCTGGCGGCGTTCCGGAGGAGGCGATGCTCGTCGACCCCGCCATCGCCCGCGGGCTCGACTACTACACGGGCACGGTCTTCGAGACCTTTCTCGCCGACGCGAACGTCGGGAGCGTGATGAGCGGCGGGCGCTACGACGGCCTCGTGGGCCTCTTCGTCGAGGAGAGGATCCCCGCCGTCGGGATCTCGCTCGGTCTCGATCGCCTCTTCGACGCCCTCCGCGATCAGGGTTGGGTCCACCCGAGCCCGACGACGAGCCAGGTGCTCATCGCCGTCTTCGACGTCGCGACCGCCCGCGCCTCGATCGAGGCGGCGTCCTCGCTACGCCGGGCCGGCATCGCGACCGAGCTTTACCTGGGCGGCGGGAAACTGGGGAAGCAGTTCAAGTATGCCGACCGGATGGGGATCAGGCTCGTGGTCGTCGTGGGGCCGGAGGAGGTCGCCGCGGGGACGGCGAAGGTGAAGGAGATGTCGACCGGCGAGCAGACCTCGGTTCCGATTCTGGAGCTCCCGGCCGAGGTCCGCCGGCGGCTCGGTTTGGATTCCCCGTCGTGAGCGTTCGACAGGAGCCCGGCTCTTATCGCCGTCGCGCCGTCGGATCCCCCATGACGAAGCACCAGGTGACGCCGTCGCGACCGGTCCCGATCTCCTTGTAGTCCCCGGCGAGGAGGCCCCGGTGGTGGCTCGCGGAGGTCTTCCAACGGTCGACGGTCTCTTCTGGAGTCTGCCGTCCCTGGGCGATCTCCTCGCTCACGTACTCGCTCGGGTATTCCGCGGCGCGGGCGCGGTCGATGTGGGTCCGCTTGCCCGGGACGGGCGAGACGTGCGAGAAGAAGTCGAGCCGGACCATGTCCTCGGCGTGGCCCTGCGCGGCCTTGCACAGCGCCTCGTCGATGGCGAGCACCGGCATCGTCCCCATGAGCATCCTGTACTCGTTGATCGCGCGGACCATTCGCCGGCAGAGGTCGTCGGCCGGGCCCTGGGCCTTCTCGTTCTCCTCCAGGACCGCACGGTGCCGGCGCAGGTCCTCGGCCCGGAAATCAACGACCGCGGCCGCGCGGGCGATCACGGCATCGACCTCGGCCGCGATCCCTGCCGCATCCTTCCCGCCGAGCTCGCGATAGAGAGCCAGGCGCTCCTCGATCGCGGAGAGGGCCGCGGCGACCTTCGCGTCCCCCCGCACGGTCTCGGGGAGAGCGGACCCGTCGTAGGGGCGCGTCACCTCGGCGACCAGCCGGTCCACGGTTTCCTGGCCCGGGGCGGGCAGAAGGCCCTCCACATAGCGCCTTCCGTTCCCGATGAAGGCCAGCGCCTCCCGCCGCGCGCGGTCGAGCTCCCGGCGGCGGGCCTCCTTCACGCGGAGCGCGTCCACCCAACCGAGGGCCTGGTCGAGGGCGGCGGTGCGCTCGCGGAGTCGGATGGCGAGAGCGGCGTCGAGCCACGGCTCCGCGGCGAGGCGGGCGGCGACCGCCTCGCGGGCCTCGGGGTCCTTGAGGGCGCGGCCGAGGGCGGCCTCGGCGTCCTCGCGGTCGCGGTACGACTTGCCGGCGTCTGTTTCGTCCCCTCGCTTCACGAGAAGCGCGACGAGGTCCGCGTACTCCCGTCCAAGTCCCTTGGAGAGGGCGTACCGCGCAGCCGCGGCGATCTCGTCCTGCCCCCCTTCGGGGCCTATCCGCTTCACCATCCCGGCGAGGACCTCGGGCGGCGAGAGGCCTTCCTCGACCTCGAAGACGTCGGCCTTGTCGATTCTCTTTTTCCCGGCGACCGTCTCCAGCACGATCCCCGCGCCGTCGCGGACGACGATCTTCCCCTCGTAGATCGGGCCCGTCACCGTCCGCACCGTGTCGGCCGCGAGGGGCCCGGAGAGGGCTAGAGCCACGAGGGCGACGGCCGGTACCCTTCGCCTCTTCATGCAGAAGAGTCTCGCAACGCCAGGAGCATTGGCGCAAGCTCCCGCTCCAGCGCCGCCGCGGCGGCCTGGAGCGGAAGCTCGATCACGGCGCCCGCGGCGTTGTGGTGGCCGCCTCCGCCGAGGCGCGCGGCGACTTGTCTCACATCCACGCGGCCCTTCGAGCGGAGGTGGACCTTGGTCTTGCCGGGTCCGGCGTCCCGCAGGAGCGCGGAGACCTCGACCTCGCGAACGGACAGGCCGAAGTCGAGGAGGGCTTCGGTGTCGAGAGAGTCCGGGGCCACGCGTTCGAAGGCGGACCGGTCGAGGGTGAGGAACGCTGCCTGGCCGCCGAGACGAGGCTCCACACGGTCGAGCGCCTCTCGGATCGCCAGGAGCTTCTTCCACTCGCGGGCCTCGTAGAGACGCGAGTACAGGGAGTACGGGTGCACCCCCTTCGTCATGAGCTCGGCGGCCGCGAGGAAGACCTCGGGCCCGGTGCGCTGGAACCGGAACCAGCCCGTGTCGGTCGCGACCGCGGCGAAGAGGCAGGCTGCCGTGGGGCCGTCGATCTCGCCTCCCAGCGCGAGGAGAAAATCGTGGACGAGCTCGCCCGTGGAGGATGCCGTGGGATCGATGGCCGCGATCTCGCCCAGGTCTGATGGGCTGCCGTGGTGGTCGATCACGACCCTCCGGGCTCGCCCCTGCCGGATCGGCTCCGCAAGGTCGCCGAGGAGTCCCCACTGGGAGAGGTCGAGAACGAAGATCGCGTCCGCTTCACTGAGGACGGCGTCGTGCAGAGAAGGCTCGTACACCTCCACGGATACGCCCTCTGCGATGAACGAGAGGCGTGGCTCGATCTCGGAAGGGTTCACGACGCGGACGTCGCGTCCCAGTCTCCCGAGATGCCGGGCGAGCGCGATCTCGCTTCCCACGGCGTCGCCATCTGGGGCGGCGTGCGTGGTCAGGACGAGGAGCCGCGATCGGTTGACGACTTCGACCAGGGGCCGCCAATCGATGCTCGTTCCGGACATCGGGGGGCCTCAAACGAAACGGGGCGGGGAGCTCGTCGCTCCCCGCCCCGTGGGATTCACTGTAGGATGTGGCTAGTAGCCCGTCGTCGGCTCCTGAGACCTGACCTCCCGGCTGAACTCACGATACCGCAGCAACGCCTCGCAGACGAGGCTTCCCGCGGCCGTGACCCGGACGGCGACCCGGAACTCGAGCCGGTCGCCCGGATTCATCCCCGGGATCGGGCTGAAGACGACGTTCTTGCCCTGGACCTCGAAGGTGACGCCGGTCGGAGCGACCGCCGAGACGAACTCCTCGTTCGCGTCGATCTGGACTGTGAGCTGGACCTCGGAGGTGGGCGCCTGCCCCTCGTTCCCGACGAGGATCGTGTACGTCGTCTCGCCTCCGACCTCGACGGGGTCGGCGGAGTCGGAGATCTGAATCTGCATCGCGGGGACGGCCTTGACGACCGTGGTGAAGTCGGTCTCGACCGCGTGCTCGCGGGCGGCCGCCCTTGCGGGGTTCACCCAGGTGCCGGGCTGTACCCCCGTCGCACGGTAGGTCACCTGCCGGGACCCGCCCGGAGGGAGGTCGCCGAGATTCCAGGCGAGCCTCGAACTGGCGGGGTCGTACTGCCCGCCATCCGATGCCGAACCGTCCACGTACCGTTCGCCCGGCGGGATGACATCCTCCAGGACGAGTGCGGTGGCGACGGCGCTGCCGGCGTTCGTGACCGTGATCTGGTAGTCGCCGGTCTGGCCGACGAACTCCTCGGGCCGGCCGGTCTTCTGGATCTGGAGGGTGACCTCCGCCGCGAGGATGTCGATGCCGCACGTCGCCGGCGGACTTTCGGGGTTGGTGACCTCGACTGCCAGCGTGAACGGCCCCGGCGCCGTGGCCTGGAAGACCTCGAACGCTTGAGAAACAGCCTGGCCGGCGTTCACGATCGCGACCGGCATCTCGATGACGCCGCCCGCGTTCCCGTTGTACGCGATCTGGGGCGGGAGCGTCATGCGGATCATGACGTTCGTCGCCTCCCAGTTCCCGGTGTTCGTGACCTCGACGCCGATGGGGAAGCCCTCGTTCGGTCGGACCTGCGCGGGTCCCGTTACGCGGCACATGAGGTTCGGGACGCCCTTCATCCACTCGGTCTCCGCGGAGGCCTTGGCCTCGATCCCGCGGCCGCTCTCGATGTGGACGCTGTTGATCGTGCGCCCCGGCTGCATCCCTCGGAGCTGGAGGGTGGGGGTGAAGGCGTCCTGTCCGCCATGCTGAATGCGCGGGACGGGCCAGGTCACCCTGTGCGAGGTCGGATCGTACGAACCGCCCGCCGAGGCCGACACGAACTCGGTCCCGTTGGGGAGCTGGTCCACGACCGTGAGGTTGTAGGCGTCCTTCGTCCCCTCGTTGGTGAAGCGCATCTGGTAGGAAGCGACATCCCGGACCATCTTCTGGAGATCTCCGCCCTTCCAGGCGGTGAGGAGCGGGAAGCGCTCTTTCAGCCGGATGCAGAACTCGACGTACCCCTCGTGCCCCGGCGGCACCGGTCCGGGGATCATGAAGCGGATCTTCCGGATCTCGGCGTTCGAATCCTGGACGAACTCGACCTCCGCGAAGTACGGGTGCGAGAACGCCGACTCCATGAGGAGCTCCGCCGCGATCGGGATCACGTCCTCGACCGTGACGTTCACGGCGTCCGAGCCGCCGATGTTCTTGAAATAGATCCGGTAGCAGATGTTGTCGCCGATGCAGACAACGTCGTCCGCTTCCTTCCGCAACACGATGCGCGGCGGAGCCGGCTGCGGCGGTGGGGGCATTTCGATCACCGGCTCCGGCTTCTCGACGTGCGCGGAGACCTGATAGGACCGGAACGACTTCACCCCGCTCTCGGTGACGAAGTTGACCTTCGGGAGCCACCACTCGGTGCGGAGGCAGTACCCCGTCACGAGGGTCTGGACGCGGTTGGAGTAGACCGGGGCGTACTCGTTGTACTCGCCGTCCTGGTACGTGGCCGTGGTGTCGCCCGGCCCGCCGTTGTGGACGACGGCGTCGTCGCCGATGAACTCCACATCAGGGCGGTGGGGTGCCGGAGGGCCGGCGGGGCCGGCGGCGTCCGGGCCGGCCTCGCAGCCGACGAGGACCGCGAGACCCCCCAGGGCGATGAGAGCGAAGCCGGCGCGCATCATGGGAGCGTTCACTAGTTGACCCTCCTCAGGTCCAGGACGGCGAGGATCCGCCCTCCCTGCATCGCCATCGACTCCGGAGACTGGCCCTTCTCCAGATGAATCGCGTACGGCGCCACGCCCATTCCCTCGGGCTCCCAGATCACAATCCGCGCGGTGCCGCGATAACTCTTGAGCTCGGAAAGCGTCTGGAAGTCGAGGCTCACGAGCACGGCAGCGTAGTCGGTGTAGGCGGTCGCTTCGTAGACATGCACGGTCCCGACGATCCGGGTGCCGTCGATGAGCTCGATCTGGACTTCCTGGTCGGATGGGGCCGGGAAGTTGAAGGCCGCGGGAGTCTCGATTTCCTCCACGAGGCTCATCGACTCGTCGAACTTGAGTTGCATCGTCCTCTGGTGGGCACACCCCGTGGCGAGGGCGAGGACGGCCACGAGGCCGATGGCGGCAGCGGTTCTCATCGCCCTCATCCTCCTAGTCGCGGTTGCCGAGGCGGACGTGGACCATGAGGCGCCGGCTCTGGTCCGGCCCTTCCTGATAGACCTTGATCTCGCCGAAGCCGTTGTCCGCGATCTTCCTGTAGAGGAGCGCGTCCTCCGGCTCGACCCAGATGATCCGTCCGTGCGTGTGCGGCGTGTTCGTGGTCACGAGGACGTCGCCGAAGAGCTCGCCGATGTTGGGATCGGCGAACTGGAGCGCGACCGGCATCCGGGAATTGGGCGCGTAGTCGAGGACCACGCCGTCCGGATGGTTCGCGGGCAGTCCGTTGACCGTGCGGACCGGGTGCTTGAAGCCGACCCGGACCGGGAGGGGGGGGCTGTCGTCGTGATGGGCATGATGAACGCAGCCGGCGATGAGAAGGCCTGCCGATCCGAGCAGGGCCAGGCTCCACCCGATCTTCTTCATCCTTCGAGCTCCTTTAGTGCGCTGGCGCCGGACGGATCCGCCCGCCGTGCCAAATCGAGGCATTCTAGCAGCGCATGGGGGGCTTGCAAGTGGTAGGGGGAAAAATCTGGGGAGTCTGGAAGCCGCCTGGAAACGCGATTTGCGGGGGCCTTCTCGCCTTGCCTCCCTCCTTCCTGTTACCTTGATCCCCCCATGCGCCGGATCCTCCTCGTCCTTTTCTTCGCCTCCGGGGCCGCCGGTCTCGTCTACGAGGTGATCTGGGTCCGCCTCTTCGGCCTGGTCATGGGGAACACCGTCTTCTCGATCACGACCGTTCTCGCCGCGTTCATGGGGGGGCTCGCCCTCGGGTCGGCCCTCGGTGGCCGGGCCGCCGCGCGCGCCGCGCGACCCGTGCGGGTCTACGCACTCCTGGAGGCCGGGGTCGGCCTCTACTGCCTCGCGGTGCCGCTCCTCGTGTCGGCTCTCGAACCCGCCTGCCGCTACCTCTACCGGAACCTCTACGACAGGTTCCTTCTCTTCCATCTATGCTTGTTCCTCCTGGGCGCACTCGTCCTCGTTCCAGGGACCGCGCTCATGGGGGCGACTCTTCCCTTCCTCGCCCGCGCCGTGGCGGGAGACGAGCGGCGGCTGGGGACTCGCCTGGGCGATCTCTACTCCGCGAACACGGCCGGCGCCGTGGTCGGAGTCCTCGCCGCGGGCTTCTTCCTTATTCCGGGGCTGGGCCTCTCGTGGACGAACCGCCTCGGCGCCGCGGCGAACCTCGCGGTGGCCGCGGTTGCCTGGGCGCTTGCGAAGAGGCTCGACGCCGGGACGATTCGGGCGGAAGCCCGGGGCGCGGCCCCCGCGGACCTGACCGCCTCCCCTCCAGTCTCGCGCCTCGCGACCATCACGCTACTCGCGGCTTTCGGGGCGAGCGGCGCGACGTCCCTCTCCTATCAGATTGCCTGGGCTCGCTCCTTCACCATGGCGATCGGCGCCTCGACCTATTCCTTTACCGTCATCGTCGCGGCGTTCATCCTGGGGATCGCACTGGGGAGCGCGATCTTCGGCCGCCTCGC
>JACQVV010000535.1 GCA_016209595.1 Planctomycetota bacterium | reverse complement strand
TGAACCCCGGCCCGGTCCAGGGCGAGCCCTGGAAGTTCGCTGCCTTGTAGTTGCCCGCCCAGGTGTGGGCGCCGGCTCCGGGCTGCCCGATGTTCCCGGTCAGCATGAGCGGCAGGTAGACGGCGCGGTTCGACTCGGTCGCGTGGAACCAGTGGTTGATCCCCTCGCCCTGGTGGATCCCCACGGGCTTGATCGTCGCGATGTCCTGGGCGAGCCGCTCGATCTGCTCTTTCGGCGAGCCCGTGATCTCGCTCGTCGTGTCGAGGTCGTAGTCGGCGAGGTGGACCTTGTACATCTCCCAGAGGGTCATCACCTCGACTTTCTTTCCGTCGATCTCGACTTCGTACTTCCCGTCGAGGGTGGGGTCGATCCCTCTCGCCTTCATCCGCCCGCCGACGTCGTCGCGCGTGACTGCCTTGGGGCCGTTCGTCTTGGCGTCCCAGACGACGAAGTCCCCGAGCTTCGCCTGCTGCTCGGGGGTGAGGCCCTGGTATTTCCGGCTCGGCCCCTCCGGATCGAGGTCGCTCTTGTAGTTCCGGAAGACCTCCGCCGCGCGCAGGCGCGCGAGCGTGTCCGTGCGCACGAGGAGGGGGAAGTCCGTGAACGACTTCACGAACTCCTCGTCGTACCACTTCCGGTCGATCATGACCCGGGTGATGCCGAGGAAGAGCGCCGCGTCGGTCTGCGGCCGGATCTGGATCCAGTAGTCGGCCTTGGTGGACGGCGGCCCGTACTCCGGCGCGATGACGACGATCTTCGCGCCGCGCTCCATGCACTCGATGAACCAGTGGCTGTCAGTGAGCTTGTTCTCGACCAGGTTCTTGCCATCCATGATGATGAGCTTGGAGAACCTGAGGTCGTTGAAGTCGCAGTCCGACGTCTGGAGCCCGTGGACCCAAGGGTGCCCCGGGGCCTGATCGCCGTGCCACGTGTAGTTCGACCAGTTCCGGCCGGCCTTGGCCTCCTCCTCCTTGACGCCCCGGACGTGGACATCGAGGAGCGCCATGGAGTTCGAGAGCCGGTAGGCGCCGTACTTCCCGATCACGCCCAGGAGCCCCATCCCGCCGCGGAACTTGCAGGTGCGCGTGCCGGCCCCGCCCATCGCGTCGACCATCTCCTTGGGATAGCCGTCCGCGAGGAGGCGCTGGGCGCCCTCCGGCCCGCTGTAGGTCTTCGCGATGGCGACGTACCCCTTCGCGATGTAGCGGAAGGCGTCCTCCCATGCGATCTTCTCGAACGAGTCCTGCCCGCGCGCGTCGAACTTGAACTTCGTCCGGAGTTCCGTCGTCAGCGCCGGGAAGCCCGCGTCGGCCCACTCCTTCCATCCCTTGCGCACGATCGGGTACTTGATCCGGTACGGCCCGTAGACCACGCGCTGGAACGTGTAGCCCTTCGCGCATTGCCGCGGGTTCCAGTTCGGGGTCGCGTGGTTACCGTAGAGGTCGGAGTAGCTGTCGTAGTTGTATTCCTCTCCCATCCGCGTGATGACGCCGTTGCGAAGATAGGCGTTGACGCGGCAGGCGTGCGTGTCGTTGGGGGAGCAGACCCAGCTGAAGGTCGAGTCGTAGCGGTACTGGTCCCGGTAGATCTTCTCCCAGTCCCGATTGGGATAGGCCGACAGGGGATCGGCGAACTCCTCGGGATCGAAGGCCCAAAGGCGCAGCCCCGGCGCGAGGAGGACCCCCCCCCCCGCGGTCACACACCCCTTCAGGAAGTCCCTGCGCGATACGGACATCTGTCGTCTCCCCCTTCTATTCTTCGATCGAGAGCCGGTGCCAGATCGTCACCGACTTCTGCCCGTTCCGATCTCCAGCCTTCCCGTCCCACACCGCGAAGGCGACGCTCATGGTCCTGCCCGGCGTGAAGTTCACATCACCCTCGGCGGCCCCCTTGAGCGAGCGCACGCAGGCCACGCGCCAGTAACCGTCCGCCCACTGGAGCTTTCCGACCACGGTCTGCGCCGCGTGCGGCTGCGATTCGAGCGTCCCGAACCCCTGCGCCGTGAGATTCTCGATCCCCCAGCTCTTTTCCGGGTCCGACACCGGGTTCCCGGAGCCCCAGGCTGTCATGTATGTCGGGTCCATGTCCTTCGCTGTCAGGTCTTCCTTCCCCGGCCGGACGCCCGGGTGGAAGTCCTTCTGCGACGGGTAGAGGTCGACCGCGGCGTTGGGGTAGGCGTCCAGGATGTCCTTGTATCCGGTGAGATCGGTCTGCCAGTGCGACTTGCAGTTCCAGATGTTGACCTTGCCGCCCTTGGCTCCCATCGCGAAGAAGGGCGGATCCTCCCCCTCCCAGAACTGGATCGCGGATCCGTCGGCGAAGGCGGTCGCCTGGACGGTCTGGTCCTCCTTCGTGAGATCCTCCCAGGAGAGGAGGAAGCCGATCTTCTCGCCGTCGTGGAGGACGCGAACGGTCAGGCCCTCGACGCGATCGTCGCGCCACCAGAGCGGCGCGAGGGCAAGGTAGACGGGCTCGGCCTCGCTCCAGACCGGATTCTTGGCATCGGGGATCACGGGTTGCGAGGACTTCTTCGCGACGAGGACGTGCTGGCGCTGGATCACGCGCTCTTTCGCCGAGACCGGCACGAGCGACTGGATGTAGTGGACGACGGCCCAGAAATCCGCCGGGTTCTTGCCCAGCGTTTCCTTGTAGGAGGGCATCGGGGTCCCCGGCATCCCGGCGAGCATTCGATAGGCGATCGACTTCGAGTCCGAGCCGCCCTTGAAAACCCCCTGCGTGTAGTCCCGCGCGAAGACCGGGAAGCCCTCGTCGTCCACGAGGTCCCTTTTCTTGCGGCCTCGCCCGTCAAGATCGTGGCAGGACGCGCAGTGCTGGACGTAGAGCTCGCGACCGTGGGCGAGGGCCTCCGGCGTCACGGGGATCTCCTCGCCGGGATTGACCGTGGGGCCCACGGCCAGGAGCTCGTCGGCGACCTTGGCCGCCTCCGCGGGACCCAGTCCGTCGCCCGCCACGAGCGACTCGATCTTCCCCTCGCGCGAGAGCCGGCGAACGTGGAAGACGAGCGCCCACCGGTCCTGGACGGACAGGTAGGACCATGGCGGCATCGCTGAGCCAGGCATCCCGTTCGTGATCGTGGTGAAGAGGTCCCGGTCGGTCGGGACGCGGTTCTCCGTCGATATGAGTCGGAACCGACCGAGAGCGAAGTTGCGCGGCTTGGGATAGAGAAGGAAGGCGGCGTGCCCATCGCCGTTCCCCTTGTCGCCGTGGCAGGCCGCGCACTGCTTCGCAAAGATCGTCTCGCCCCGGGCGAGGAGTTCCGGCGTCACCTCCGGCGGAGGAGCGTCTTCCTCGCTTGTCGCCTCTGGCCTCCGATCCCACCACACGATCAGCGCCGCGACCAGGAGCGCCAGCGTCGCGATCGCAGCGATCGCCCCGCGCGCTCCGCCCTTTTCCTTGCCTGCCGTGTTCCCTGTGTTCTTCTGGCTGTCCATCTGGTTCCTCACCCCCCATGGAGCCGTGTCGTGAACACTTGCGCTAGCAACATGCGTGCCTCGGCGAAAGGCAATGTGTGAAGGAGCGTATTTCGGACCCGGCTCGCTCTCTACGCTGCTTGGCCCGGGAAATTCCGCCCGCTGGCGGGGGATCCTCCCCGCTCCGCCGCACGCATACGGGAACTTTCGCGGACTCGCTCTCGATCGTCACCCTTGCCGCGCCCGCGCGCCTCGTGTGCCCAGGCCGCTCACGGCGTGAAGGCTCTTCTTCGCCGCGATCACAATATCGAGCATGCCGTCACCGTCCAGGTCGGCGACTGCGGGGTCGCCTTCGATGTCGGAGTCGTCGAGCCGGAGCCCCCAGAGACGGATGCCCGTCGCGAGGTCGTGCACCGCGAACTCGCCGTCGTATGCCGCCAGGACCACCTCCTGGCGGCCGTCGCGGTCCAGGTCGGCTACCACCGGCGACGCCAGGACGGCCCTCCCCTCGAAAGCCTTCCAGAGGATCGCTCGGCGCTGCCAATCGATGGCCGCGGCCCCGGCCCCCCCGAACGGCGCCACGATGACTGTGCCAAGCCCCTCGACCCGGGCGACCGCCGGACGACCCAGAGCCTCCCCGCCGGCGAGGTCGTTCCAGAGGGTCGCGCCTGTCCGGCCGTCGAGGACGTGGAGCCTCCCCTTGTAGGAGACGACGAGGACCTCCGGGGCGCCGTCGCCGTCGAGGTCGGCGAGCGCCGGAGGGGCGCGCCCTCCCGCGGACGGCGCCTTCCAGATCGCGGCGCCGTCGGTTCCCCGGATCGCGTGGACGAAGCCGTCCCCCGAGGGGGCGACGAGATCGGGAGATCCGTCGCCGTCGAGGTCGGCCGTCCCCATCCCGCCCATGTTGTAGTGCCCCGTCGGGTAGGTCCAGAGCCGCTCCCCCGTCCGGCCCGACACCGCGAAAACGTCCTTCGCGTCCCACTCCTGGAGGGCGAAGTCGAGAGTCCCGTCCCCGTCGAGATCGGCGATCGCGGGGGTCGCGTAGCTCGCGGACCCACGCGTCGCCACCCGCAACGAGGCGATCTTCGCCCCGTCGCGACCGCGGATCACGGCGGCCCGGCCCGTGTCCTCGCCGTGCTCCGTCGAGAAGTAGAGCCAGGCGAGATCGGGGAGCCCGTCCCTGTCCCAGTCCGCGACCGCCGGAGCCCGATTGACGGGCGACTTCCCTCGGTTCGACCACTGTTCCGCCCCCGTGGCCCCGTCGAACGAGATGAGGTCGCGCATCCCGTCCCACTCCCCGAGCTGGACGACCTCGGGCGCGCCGCCGCCGTCCCCGTCGAGCACGAGCGGCGTAGCGAGAAGAGGCTTGGGGGCCGGTCGTTCCCAGATCATCCGTGGACCACGCACCACTCCGACGAGACCACCCGAGGAGTTGACGACAATCTCCAGCAAGCCGTCCCCGTCGAGATCGGGCGCAAGCCTCCACGGCCGCGGGCGAGAATCGAGGCGCAGGGTCCACCGAGACTCCCCGTCGAGGGAGAGGCAGACGAGTCCCTGCTCTTGCATCGACGCGAGGATTTCCAGCGCACCGTCCCCGTCCCAGTCCCCCTCGATGGCGTGCTCCATGGTGCCGGGGATTTCCCAGCGGGTCCGGCCTGTCGCGAGATCAAGGGCGACCGTCCGCCTGCCGATCGTCGCGAGAAGAAAACCCGACATCCAGAGCGCGTCTGCTCGAACCAGGCCGGAGGGGATCTCCCAGAGGACCGAACCCAGGTCGAGCGAGAAAGCCATGAGACGTCCACCTTGAAAGCTCACCAGCAAGTCCACGCTGCCGTCCCGATCGAGATCGCCCAGGTAAGGAGCGGTCGTAGCCGTTCCGGCGTCCCGGTAGTCCCCGGCCCGGAGCGTGCCCCCCGAAGCCGGATCGAGAAGCCCCCAGCGAGACGGCGACCACCAGAAGAGAGCAGGGGCTCCTCCGACGAGGATAGGGACTGGATTCGACCAGGCATCGTTGTCGACCTCTCGCTCCCACTCGATTCCTCCGTGGGACAGGCTGAGGCGCCCGATGACGGTGGGGCGGCCGGAAACCGCCCGGCTCGCGTAGAAGAGGCTCGCCGCCTCGTGCGTCCTGGGGGCCTGGCCGACCTCGAACTCCAGGACGGAGACAGGATAGGCCGAGACCTGCCTCCCTTCCCGGCCGTCCAGTACGTAAACCGTTCCGTCCAGGCCTGGAACGACGAGCTCCCGCACGCCGTCGCCCGTGAGATCCTCGATCTCGAAGAGCGAGAAGACGCCTTCGCTGCATCCGTCACGGGGTGGGCGGCTCCAACGCCACAGCACCTTGTCGTTCCCTTCGCGCGCGGGCTGGATCGCGAACACCGCGGCGACCTCGGGAGTCGTGATGGTCCAGATCTTGCCGACCGACCCGCCGAGGTCCCGGGCGAATTGCACGGAGCGCGGCGTGATCTCCCCCGGAGGCCGCAGGCTCCAGATCTCGCGGCCATCGCGGCCGGAGTAGATCGCGACTCCCGTTAGCTCGGGCTGGATCACGTCCAGGATCCCGTCCCCGTCCGCGTCGGGAACGACGTCCGCGGGTCCGGTGATCCCCTTGGTGTCCTGCTGCCATACCCAGCCCGTATCGAGCCAGAAGTAGGCCGAGCTCGTCTCTTCCCTGCGGACCTCGACTTCCCGGACGATCTCGAACCGCCCGGGAGCGAATGCGGAGAGGAGATGCCGGCCCGTGTCGAAGGGGAGCGCCGGGAAGCTCGCACCGAAGCTCTGTCCGTCCACCAGAATCCGCGCCCCCGGCGCATCGCACTGGGCCGCGATCCTGCCCTGGTGGTGGCGGAGCTCGATCGAGATCTCCCGTTCGCCTCGCCGCTCGATCACGACGTCGCGCTCCTCCGGGTCGTGGTCCGGCGCCTCGACCCTGACCCTGTGGCCCCCCGCGGCGAGCCCCATGCTCCCGGCCCGGGCTTCCTCGCCATCGATCCAGACCCTCGAGTCGGCCGGCGAGACCTCGAGGCGGAGCGTTCCCGGCGTCAGATACCAGGCCCCGCCCAAGGACGCCAGGATCGCGAGGACGACCGCGGTCGCCACGCTCGCGGCCTTGTGGCGCCGGACGAACTTGGCGGCACGCTGGAGCGGGTTGTAGCGGGCGGCGGAGAGCGTGTGGCCAGCGAGGTACGCCTCGATGTCGGCGCGGAAGGGCGCCACTCCGGGGTAGCGCCGCTCGGGGGCGTGGGCCATCGCCTTGAGGACGACCGCCTCGAGCTCTCGCGACACGCTCCGCTCCGGTGCACGCCGGGATGGCCGTTCGAGCTTCCCTTGCGCCACCCTCTCCACGATTCCCCAGGCGTTCTTCCCCGTGTACGGGGGAGACAGCGCGAGGATCTCGTAGAGGACCGCCCCCAGAGAGTAGACGTCGGAACGCTCGTCGAGGCGATCGACCTCGCCCCTCGCCTGTTCGGGCGGCATGTAGCTCGGGGTCCCCATGAGGTCGCCGTCGAGCGTGCGCAGGGGCTCCTCCTCCTCCGACTCTGATCGCACGCGGCGGACGACATCGCCACCTCGCAGGTCGGGCGTCACGGCCGCGGCGCCGGGATCGGGGCGGCCGATCACCTTGGCGAGCCCCCAGTCCATCACGAGGACCTCGCCGAACTCGCCGACCATGACGTTCGCGGGCTTCAGGTCGCGATGGATCACGCCCTTGGAGTGGGCGAATCCCATCGCGTCGCAGATCTTGAGAAAGATCTCCAGGAGCGCGACGAGCCCGGGCGCGTCGGGGGCCTCGCCCGCCACCTCCCTCAGAATCGCCGAGAGGTCCCGCCCGCGGACGCGCTTCATCGTGAAGTAGATCCGTCCATCGGGGGCGAACCCGAGCTCGTGGACCGGGACGATGTTGGGGTGCTCGAGCTGCCCCGTCACCTGGGCCTCGAGCAGGAATTTCTCCAGGAGCCTTCGATCGACCGTTCCTTTGCCCAGGAGGACCTTCGCCGCGAGCTCGCGGTTGAGCTCCGGATCGCGCACGAGGAGGATCTCCCCCATCCCGCCCTTGCCGATGGTCCCGGCCTGCGGGTAGCGTCCGAGCTTGGGACCCTCCCCGCCGGGCTCACCGCCGGAGGGGATGCCCCCGAGGAGCTGCCACACCGAGAGGAGCGTCCGCGCCTCTTCGCCCGCCCCTTGCCCCGGGTCCCGCCCTTTCTCCCGCGGCCCCATACGTCAAACCGTAGCACCGGTCCCCGGGGAGGTCAACGTCGCGCGAGGAGACATCGACGTCGCGTGCGTGGAAGGCCGGCCGCGCGCGGGAAAGAACGCGCTTCCTTTCAGGTCAGCCGCGCCACCGCCTCCGCGCTGGCTCGTCCCACATTCCCTGGCCCCTCTTCTTCGCGGCTGCTTCCAGGCGCCGGAACTCGTCGAAGCAACGGATCCGGTCGGCCTCCCGGTAGACCTCGGCGAAGCCTTCCTCGACCAGGGCGCGGTTCACCATCCGGCCGTCCGCCCAGACGTAGGCGAGCAGCCGGTCGTACGGGTCGCGCCTGGGTCCGTCGAACTCCAGTTCGACCGTGCGCCCCCCGACAAGCTCGCGGTTCTTCTCCGAGGCCTCGTGGCCGTAGAACTCGATCCCCTTGGCGGTCGCGGGGATCGACTCCGGCGTGTTGATCCCGAGGTAGCGGACCTTGTCGTGCTTCCCCGAAAGGAGGACGACGATCGTGTCGCCATCGATCACATCGAGCACGCGCGCCTCGATGCCGTGGTGTGTCGGGCCAGGCGCAGGATCGGGCGCGCGGTCGGGTGCGGGTTCCGGCGTTTTTCGCGGCGCGGGATCGGGGTGGGTCGCGGGATCGGGTTCGACCGCCGGGGACGCTGTCCTCGTGGAGAGACCCTCGGAGGCCGGAACCTCTTCCGCTCCTCCGGAAGCCCCGGGTCCGCCGGAAGCGATCGTCCAGCCCAGGGCGCCGAGCCCCAGCGCGAGGACCCCGCTCGAGAGGGCCAGGACAAGCGCCGTCCGGCGCTCGGGCCGGTGTCTACTTCCCGGCCGCCGTCTCGACCCGCCCAACCTGCTCCTCGCTCAAGATGCCCTTCTCCGAGAGGAACCTCGCGGCCACGGCGTAGCTTTCGCCCTCTGCCACCACGACCGCCTTCCCGTCCGGGAATGATGGAAGCCCCCGGCCTCGCGCCTCGTGCGTGCGACGGATCACGACCGCGACGGCCCGGTCGGAATCCTCGGCGAGAATCCTCGCGTAGACTTCGGGGTCACGTTCGCGGTCGTCGCCCACCAGAACGAAAGACTGCCCGGGATGAAGACGGAAGAGTCGCAAGACGTCCGCGACCTTTTCCTCCTCGATCTCGTCGTCGCGCTCCTCCCGGTCGAACCACGTTCGGGGCGATGCGAGGAAACGCCGGAGCTTCCCCTCCTCGAAGGTTCCCGCGGGGAATCCCTCCGACGCCAGGCGCTCCCTGAGCCCACCCGTCGCCACGCGCGGCCGGGCCGTGACGTAGTGGACGTCGCCGGGCTCGCCCTTTCCGTCCGCGCCCTCGTCGAGCGCGACAAGGAGCTCGCTCGCGCCGGGGATCGGCGAGAGGCCGGCCGAGAGCAGCGTCTCGTCGATGTCCGAGACGACGCCGGTCTCCCATCCGCCTGCGGCGGCGAGCGCCTTTCCCGCATCGTCGATCAAGGCCAGGAGCTCGTCCCGCCGGACGGGGTCGTCCACATCGTGGTAGGCGAGATGGTCGAGGTCGTACCCGTCGTTCCCCTGGTCCACGATTCGCAGAAAGCGCGCGCGCTCGAGGGGTTCCGCGTCGGAGAGAATCCGGACGATCTCTCTCTCGCCGGACTCGCCCGTGGGGCCCCGCTGGAGCTCGTCGATCCGGGCCGCGCCCGCTGACTGTGCCGCCGTGGGCGCCACGGGGACGAGGACGAGAAGGAACCAGCGCGCACGCGAATTCATCTATGATGAACATACCATGAACCGTCTTTCGGGCGAGACGAGCCCCTACCTCCAGCAGCACGCGGAGAACCCCGTGGACTGGTACCCCTGGGGCGAGGAGGCGACCCTCCGGGCGCGCCGTGAGGACAAGCCCATCCTCCTCTCGATCGGCTACTCCGCCTGCCACTGGTGCCACGTCATGGCCCACGAGTCGTTCGCGGACCCGCGCACGGCGGCGGTCATGAACGAGCGCTTTGTCAACGTCAAGGTCGACCGCGAGGAGCGGCCCGACCTCGACGAGATCTACATGACGGCGACGCAGCTCGCGACCCGCCACGGCGGATGGCCGATGACGGTCTTCCTCACGCCCGAGCTCGAGCCGTTCTTCTGCGGGACCTACTTCCCGGACGAACCGCGCCACGGGATGCCGAGCTTTCGCCAGATTCTCGAACAGGTCTCCGAGCTCTGGCGGACCCGCCGGGATCTCGTCGGGCAGGCGACGAAGGAGCTCGTGGAGGGGACCCTGCACCTCTCGACCGTCCCGCCCTCGCCCGCGGGCGGGGAGGCCCTCTCGCACCGGCTCGTGGAGAACGGCGCGCGGGCGCTGCTCTCCCAGTACGACCCGGAGCACGGCGGGTTCGGTGGCGCGCCCAAGTTCCCGCAGGCGATGTCGCATCTTCTTCTGCTGCGCCACTGGAAGAGGACGGGCGAGACGCGCGCCCTCACCGCGGTCGAGAACACGTGCGACCGGATGGCCCGCGGCGGGATCCACGACCACCTGGGCGGCGGCTTCCACCGCTACTCGGTGGACGAGCGCTGGCTCGTTCCTCACTTCGAGAAGATGCTCTACGACAATGCATTGCTCGCGCGGGTCTACGTGGAGGCGGCCCAGGCGACGGGTCGCGAGGACTTCCTTGCGGTCGCGCGAGGGACTCTCGACTACGTGCTCCGGGACATGACGAGCCCCTCCGGCGGCTTCTACTCCAGCGAGGACGCCGACAGCGAGGGGGAGGAGGGGAGGTTCTACGTCTGGACGCCGGACGAGATTCGCGAGGCCGTGGGCGACGAGCGGCTGGCGCGGATCGTGGGCCGCTGGTACGGCGTCACCCCGGGCGGGAATTTTGAACACGGGACGACGATCCTCACCCGCTCGCTCGAGATGAAGCAATGCGCCTACCTCGTCGGGGAGGAGGACCCGGAGGAGGTCGCCCCCGCGCTCGAGGAAGGGAGGCGCCGGCTCTTCGAGGCGAGAGCGAAGCGCGTCCGCCCCGGCCGCGACGAGAAAGTTCTAGCGGGCTGGACGGGGCTCATGGCCGGGGCCTTCGCCCGCGGGTTCCAGGCCACGGGCGATCCCCGCTACCGGGAGACCGCCGGACGCGCGCTCTCGTTCGTCCTCTCCGAGATGCGAGCGGGCGGCCGGCTCTCCCGCACGTGGCGCGACGGGAAGGCGAAGATCGACGGGTTCCTCGAGGACCATGCCTTCGTCCTGGAGGCGCTGGTCGTCCTCTACGAGGCCACTTTCGATCCCGCGTGGATCGAGCGGGCGCTCTCGCTCGCGGATGAGACGAACGCGCTCTTCTGGGACGACCAGGACGGCGGCTTCTTCTATACCGCGGCCGGCCGGCGAGACCTCATCGTCCGCTCGAAACACCCCTACGAGAACGCGATCCCCTCCGGCAACTCCGCCGCGGCCCATGCGCTCGCGCGGCTGGCCCGTCTCTCCGGCAGGAAAGACCTCGCCGAGAAGGCCGAGCGGACCTTTCTCGCGTTCCTCGCGGGCATGGAGCAGGCGCCGGCGGCGTTCTCGTACCTCCTCTCGGCCCTCGACTTCCACCTCGCCCCGCCGAGGGAGGTCGTCCTGGCCGGTCCCGACGACGCGTCCCTCGCCGGCTTCCGGGGCGTCCTCGCCCGCCGCTACGACCCCCACCTCGTCGTGGCGGGAGAGACGGACGACGGCGAACCGGAGGTGGCCGAGCGGACCGTCCCCCTCCTCGCCGGAAAGTCCCACCCGCCGGGCCGCGCGGGGGCATGCGTCTGCCGCGACTTCGCCTGCTTCCCCTTCTCCGAGACCCCGGAGGATCTCGAGAAGGCGCTCGAAGGGTAGCAGGCCGGCCGGCCCGACTTGCCTGTCGTCTGTTC
>JACQVV010000539.1 GCA_016209595.1 Planctomycetota bacterium | reverse complement strand
GCCCGGGCGGCTGGGTCGGTCGCGAGCGCCGTGAGGACCGGGACGTTGTAGCAAAGGGTCTTCCCGCTCGCGGTCGCCGTGACCACGACCGTGTCCTTCCCCGCGAGCGCGAGCCGGATTGCCTCCGCCTGGTGCGAGAAGGGGCGGTCCAGCCCCCGGCGAGCGAGGACCGCGAGAACCTCCGGCGCGACTCCCTGGGGCCAATCGGCGAGCTCGGCCGGGCGCGCGGGGACGACCCTCCGGGCGACGAGGTTGGGTCCGAGGTCCTTCGACGACTCGAGGTCGGCGACAAGGTCGCGGACGGAGCGTCCCAGTCCAGCGGAAGGGGGCATCGAGAGGAGCATACGCCGCGGCGGGGGCGGGTCAAGAAATCAGTGATCAGTGGCCAGTGGTCAGTGGCCAGTGAAAAAACACTGGCCACTGGTTCGGGGGATTTTCCGCCGCTTGGAATCGCGCGCTCCCTTCGAGTAAACTCCAGGAGCGCAGTCGTCCCGGCCTTAGATTTCCGTGCAGGACCCGGATGCAAGGCTACTACGACAGGCACTGTCGCTTCTGCGGGGCGCGGCTCGATCCCGGGACCGGGTCCTGCCCCGAGTACGAGTGCTACCGTTGCGGGTCGCGGCCGCGCGAACTTCTCTTCACTCGGCGGACCGGCTGCGGCCGGCTGGAGTTCTTGCCGCTGGACTGCGCCCACCTGCGGCCCGCGGTCGTCACGACCTCCGCGGACCTCTACGGGCCGGACGATCCGGTCCACCTCCTGATCGCGGCGCCCGGAGCGGCGCGCGCGCGCGGATCGCTGGAGCTCCGCGCCTCGGGAGCGGCATTTGCGAGCCTTGCAGTGGAGCTCACGCGCCGGGGAAACGCGCTCGTCACGCTCCCCCCTCTCGCAGAGGGCGCCTACTCCGTTCATCTCTCCCTCCCCGATCCGACCGGGCGGAACCGGGTGCATGGGCACGCCTTCCGCGTCGCGGCGGCCGACACTTCGACGCTACGGGCCGCGGTGCTCGACTCCTGGCGCGAGGACGAGATGCTGGCGTTCCGTCTCGCGCTCTCCTGGCTCGCGGGGGAACCGTACGAGGGGCCGGTCGAGCTCGCCGTCCTCGACGAGCAGGACGACGTCGAAATCTTCCGGATCGACCTTTTCGTCCGGCGAGGGCGGGTCTCGGCGGCCTTCCGGACGCCCGAATGGGTCGGGCCCTTCTCCGCGCGCCTTCGGACGCCCGGCGGGGACGAGGCTTCGGTGCGGTTCTTCGACACGGATCCCGGATATCGGGACGAGATCCTCGCGCAGAACTTCGGCGCTCGGCGGCGACTCTCGCTCGCCACGGCGCGCGGGCTGGAGGAATGCCACGGGATCGCGCTGCTCGAGGAGTCGGAGACGGATGCCCCGATCCAGCCGGCGGCGATGATCGGAGAGAAAGGAGAGCTCGTGGCGTCGGCCGACATCCCGCGCCTCTACCTCCAGGTCCATCATCCCGGGGCGCTGGGACGGGTCGACAACGCGGTCTACACGGGCGTCCGTCGCGGGGAGCGCATCCCGCTCTCGGCGTCTCCTCCCTATTGCCTCTACCTCGTCGCCGCCGACTGGAACCTGGAGGGCGCGCCTTTCGACGCACACCAGGTCTTCGAGGGGTGGGGCGTCTTCTTCCTCTGGAACGAAGAGCGCGCCATCGTCCGCGCGCCGCGGCGCGCGGCGCCCGGCCGGCCGATCCGGATCGAGGTGGACGGCAGCGCCGGCTCGGAAGCGTTCCTCGTGGTGCGACAGAAGGGGCTGCCCTCGACTCCGCTCCAGGGGGAGCTCGCGGCCGCGCTCTTCGAGAACATCCGCTCCAACTGTCTCCTCGAGCCACCCGAATGCAGCCTGGATCCTGATGAAGACGGGAGCGATTCGCCTAGCCTTGGGGACGCCCTGGAGGACGATCTCGAACTCATGCCCGACCTGGAGCGCCTCCTGGAGGAGCTCCCGGACGATTCGCCGGGCGAGCGCGAACACCCGCCGGCCGTCCGGACCGCCCCCCGCCAGGACGATTTCCGGGTCCTTGCCGCCCGGCTGCTCGAGCTCGGCGGGCCGGTCGAGATCTCGCTCGACGCCCCCGAGATCCCGGGCGAGATCGAGTGCACCCTCTACCAGTGCGGGCCGGCCGGCTGGCGCGTGGACAGGAGCGAAGTCGAGATCGGAGGCGACGAGTACGTCACCGGCGCCGTGCCGGAGTTCCTCTTCCCCGACGAGGCGGCGGAGGTGGACGTCCGCTACCGGGCGCGGTCCCCGGCGCGCCTCTCGGTCGTCGACTCGCGCGGGCGGGCCCTCGTCGAGCGAACGGTCGACGGCGAGGGGACGGTCCGCTTCCGGCTCGACCAACCGGGCGAGTTCGACTGGCGGCTCGAGCGCGAGGGGGAGCGCCTCTCGTTCCCCAGGCGGGTCGATCCCGGGGGGCGAAGGAGGGTGGTTCGGACCGAGTTCCGGCTGCTCTCTCCGGGCGACGAGATGGAAGGGGAGCCCGTGGTCGTCTACCCGGACCCGCGCTTCTTCCGCGACGAGCTCGCCGATGTCCTCTCGCGGTATCCCCATGCGTGCAGCGAGCAGCTCACGAGCCGTCTCCACTCGCTCGCGCTCCTCTGGACCGGCCCCGGCTCGGCGGCCTGGAACGGGCACCGGGCCGAGGTCGAGGCGCGCATCCGGTCGCTCTCTCGCCGGCTCGAGGAGCACGTTCGCTCCTGCCAGGTTTCAGGCTTCAGGCTTCAGGCTTCAGAAGAAAAAGACAAGAACACGGGGCTCTGGTCGCTCTGGCCGGACGGGCCCGAGGACGCGCGCGTCTCCGCTCAGGTCCTGAAGAACCTCGCTCCCTACCTCGGCTTGCCTGAGTTCGGGGAGCTCGACGCGCTCGCCCGCGGCACCGCTCGGGCGCTCCTCGAACGAGGCCACGCGGACAACGAGCTCCTCGGGGTCGATCCTCGGTTCCGAGACGACGCCCTGGCGACTCCCGAATCGGCCGCGGCCGCGGTCCTCGGGATGCCCGCCCCGGCGGCCGGACCGGCGCTCGACCGGCTCGCCGGGTGGGGCGTGGCAAGTCCATCCGGCGGGCTCGCCTGGAGCGGCAATTCCTGGGCCGGGAGCCTGGAGACGACCGCCAAGGTCGCCCGGGCCCTCGTGAGAGCGCGCCATCCCATGGCGGATGCCGCGCTCCTCACGCTCTCCGACCGGCTCCTCGACGGGCGGCTCTACACAACGACGGACACGACCGCGCTTCTCGCGCTCCTCGGGGATCTTTTTAAGTACTTAAAAACGCTGGCCGGGCAGGCCCGGATCGAAGTGGATGGTCGCCCCGTCGAGGTGCCGCCCATCCGGCGGACGACCCGGCGCTATCGTACGCAACCCACGCCCGGGGAGCCCGGTGCTCGCGGCGATGAGACCAGTGGCGAGACGATTCTCATGCCGCCGATCCGGGCGAGCCGGGTCCGGTGCCTCTCCGGGAGGATCCTCGTCCGCCGCGACCGGGAAGAGACGATCGAGAGACCCCGGGCGACCGTCCGCTCCGATGTCCGTGTCACGCTCGTTCCGGCAGGGCCAGCCCCGGAGGAGGGCGCCCTCGCGGTCGGGAGGGTGGCCCGGGTCGAGCTCGACTTCGGCAAGAGCGCGCCCGAGACGATCTGCCGGCTCTACCTCCCCCCGACGATGCGTCTGGGGCGCACCGGGACGGGCCCCCAGTGGGTGGATCTGCCCGTGCGCTCGGAGCGCGTCTCTGCGGACTGCCTCTTCGTCCGGCGGGGAGAAGGCGCGATCCGGGCGCTCGTCTCCCATATGTATCGCGAGGGGGAGACCGCCTGGATCGAGGGACCCCGGGTGGAGGTGCGGTAGGAGCCCCGGTCCCTGTCAGGGGGGACTGGGGGGTGGAACGTCATCCACGCGCGGGCACGGCGAGGAGCGGGCAGCGAGCCCCGCGGAGGACCCGTTCGGTCGTGCTCCCGCGGAGCGCGTCGAGGAAGCCGTCGTGGCCGCGGGTCGCCATCGCGATGAGATCCACGTCCTCCTCCTCGGCGACGGAGAGGATCGTCTCGACGATCTCGCCCCGGCGAGCCCGAGCTTGCCAGGTCCAGCCGGCACGATCGGGCTGGCTCAGGGGGGGAGAATCCTCTTCCCGGCCTACGTGGAGGAGCGTGAAGCGCACGGCCGGACTTCCGAGGGTCGCCGCGAGGAGACAGGCGGCATCCGCGGCCTGCTGAGGCGGGGGGGCGTGGTCGACGGGGACGAGGACGTTCTCCAGGCGCACCGCGCCCGTCTCGGTCGACACGAAGCCCTGGACGCGCATCGGCACGAAGAGGGTCATGGCGCCCGACTCCCGGGCGACGGGTTCCGCGACGGAGCCGTGGAGCCATCGCGAGAGCCCTTGTCTCTGGTGCGTCGAGAGGACGACGAGGTCGGGGCGAGCGATCGACACGTGGTGCGCGATCGTCCGGGCGGGACCCCGGCCGCGCGCCTGGATCTTGGTCACCTGGAGATGGCCGGCTCCGGGGCCGAGCGAGCCCGCGGCCCCGGGAGACTCGGCCCCACGGGCCTCCCAGGCGGAGAGGGTGTCGCGGACCCCCGGGAAGTCGGTCCAGGGGACGTCCCCGGGTGGCTCTTCCACGTGGAGGACCGTGAGCTCCCCCTCGGCCGCGACGGCGATCCGCAGCGCGTGGGCGAACGCGGCAAGATCCCCTCGCTCGAATCCCGAGGGGTGGAAGACCTTCTTAAGAAGCGTGCCTGTCATGACCGTATCTCGCGCCGATTCTACTCTCGCCCGAGGATCTCGAGGACGCCGACGCGGATCATCATGACGCCGATCGCGGCGAGGAGGAGGCTCGCGATCTTGGAGATCGCCTGCGCGCCGCCCGTTCCGATCGCGCGGACGATGGCGCCCGATGCGAGGAAGACGGCGACCGCGATCACGAGGTTGGCGGCGAAGGCGGCGAGCGTGGGGGCGAGGCCGGCGACATCCGCCTGCATGACGAGGGTGGTGAGCACGGCAGGCCCGACGAGGAGCGGCATGCCGATGGGCACGACGCCCATCGTGTCGGTAGGAAGGGGGAGGGGGCCGTTCCCCTCCCCCTGACATGGCCGGCGCTGCTGCTTCTGAGGGAAGAGAAGATCGGTCACCGCGAAGACGAGGAGGATGAGGCCCCCCGCCACCTTGAAGTCGGCGACGGTGATTCCGAGGAAGGCGAAGACGGCTTTCCCGAGGAAGAGGAAGCCGACGCCGGCCGCGCCGGCCGTCGCGACCGCCTGGGAGAGGACCCGCCGCCTCCCGAGCGGCGGGAGATCGCCCACGAGCGTGACGTAGAAAGGGAGGACCCCGACGGCGTCCAGGGCGACGAAGAGCGGAATGAACGCGACGAGGAACGCGGTCCAGAAGCTCATAGGCTGAGCATGCCTTCCACGATTGCCTCCACGGGGACCTGGACGGTCTTCGCCCGGCCGATCCCTTCCAGGACGACGGCCTGGACCGTTCCCGCTTCGACTTTCTTGTCCCGGCGAATCATCTCCGCGAGGAGATCCCGGTCGCGGGGGATCGGGAAGTCGGGGACGGGGATGCGGTGGACGAGCTCGAGCGCCCGGACGAAGTCGCCAGGCGGGAGGCCCCCACGGTCCCGGGAGAGGACGAGAGCGGCGCGCATACCGAGCGCCACCGCCTCCCCGTGCCGGAAGGCCGAGAAGCCGGTCGCCGCTTCGATGGCGTGGCCGAGGGTGTGGCCGAAGTTGAGGATGCGCCGGAGCCCGGACTCCCGCTCGTCCGCCTCGACGACTCTCGCCTTGATCTGGCAGCACTCGAGGACGACCTCCGCGGCTCCGGCAGCCCCGCCGGGCGAAAGGAGCCTCCCGATCTCGGCCTGGAGTCGCTCGAAGAGGAGCCGGGAACCGATGAGCGCGGTCTTCACGACCTCGGCCATCCCGGCGGCGAGCTCGCGATCCGGGAGCGTTTCGAGCGCCGCGGGGTCTGCCAGGACGAGCGAGGGCTGGTGGAAAGCGCCGAGCAGGTTCTTCCCGCGGGGGAGGTTCACGCCGACCTTCCCACCGACCGAGCTGTCGACCTGGGCGAGGAGGGTCGTCGGAACCATGACCCAGCGGATTCCTCGGAGGTAGAGCGACGCGGCGAAGCCAGCGAGGTCTCCGACCACGCCGCCCCCCAGCGCGACGAGGACCGTTCCCCGGTCGAGGCCTGCGTCGACGAGTGAGTCCACGACCTCGGCGGCGCGCTCGAGCGACTTCGTCCTCTCGCCCGGAGGAAGGACGACCTCGACACGCGGGGGCTCCGGAAGCGAGGCGCGGAGTCGCCCGAGGTGGAGCCGGGCGACGTTCTCGTCGGTGACGACGGCGACCGGCCCCGGCGAGAGGGCCTGGATCTCGGGTCCGGCGCGGTCGATCAAGCCCCGCTCGACGGCGACCCGGTAGGAGCGCGTCACTCCCGGGATCCGGACCTCGAAGCTAGGCACGGAGCCGCTCCAGGTCCGCGAAGAAAGTGGGGTAGCTCTTGGCGACCGAGTCGGCGCCGCGGATCACCGTCTCGCCCCTCGCCGCGAGAGCGGCGATGGCGAGCGACATCGCGATCCTGTGATCGCCCCCCGCGTCGACCGTCGTCCCCCGGAGCTCGCAAGGGCCCTCGACCTCGAAGCCATCGGGGCGCTCCTCGATTCGCGCTCCCATGGCGGCGAGTCCCGCGACCACCCCCTCGATCCGGTCGCTCTCCTTGACCCGGAGCTCCGCGGCGTCGCGGAGAATCGTCCGGCCGCGGGCGAAGGCGCCGAGGACCGCCACAAGGGGGAGCTCGTCTATGGCGAGCGGGACGAGCTCTCCCGAGATTTCCGCGCCCACGAGAGCCGCGGGTCGTGCCACGAGGTCGGCCACCGGTTCGCCCCCGGACGTGCCCGGCCGAGCGACCTCGACGGTGGCGCCCATCCGCGCGAGGATTTTCAGGAAGCCGGTCCGCGTGGAGTTCGTGCCGACGCCGAGGGCACGGATCTCCCCCTCCCCCGCGACCAGCGCCGCGGCGAGGAAGAAGGCTGCGGAGGAGAAGTCGCCGGGGACATCCATGTCGAGCCCCGACAGGGCCGCACCGGGAGCTCGGACGCGGATCGTGCGGGCGAGGGTCTCGATGGACGCTCCCATGGCCGCGAGCAGCCGTTCCGTGTGATCGCGCGTGGGCGAGGGCTCCGTGACGCTGGTCGTGCCCTCGGCCGCGAGTCCCGCGAGGAGGAGGCATGACTTCACCTGAGCGCTCGCGACCGGGAGCTCGTACTCGATCCCACGGAGCTTGCCGCCATGGATCCGGAGCGGAGGCTTCCCGTCCCGGGACTCGACCCGGGCGCCCATCCTCGCGAGGGGCGCGAGGATCCGGTCCATCGGGCGGCGGGAGAGCTGCTCGCCGGCGGTGAGGACCGTCTCGAAGGGTCGGCCGGCGGCGAGTCCCGCCGCCAGGCGGATCGTAGTCCCCGAGTTCCCGCAGTCGAGCGGAGCTCCCGGCTGGAGAAGACCCGCGAAGCCCCGGCCCTCGACGATCTTCTCGGAGCCGCCGTCCATCACCGCGACGCCGAGCCCCTGGATCACCCCGAGCGTCGCCGCTACGTCCTCGCCCTGGGGGAGCCCACGGATTCGGGATTCCCCTCGGGCGATCGCCGCGAGGAGCAGCGCGCGGTGGGCGATCGACTTGTCGCCGGGGACGCGGATGCTCCCCGAGAGCCGGGCGGGACGGACCACGAGGTCGGTCGTCACGGCGCGCTCATCAGCCAGTCCCGGTGGCGCCGGGACGCGGAGCGGAGGAACTCCAGGCTCCGGCCGGCCGCGATCTTCGTGCGCGCGGCCGCGAGCGAGCACGCCACCCCGTCGATCGCCCGGAGGACCTCTCTGCTGTTCATCGCCAGGATCTCGGCCCAGAGCCGCGGATCGGAGGCGGCGACACGGGTCGCGTCGCGGTGGCTTCGCCCGGCCAGGCGAGGGGCGAGGGGCGCTCGAAGGGCGAGGCGGCCCGAGAGCTCGGCAAGGGCGAAGGCGAGGAGGTTCGGGAGGTGGCTCGTGACGGCGAGGATCCGGTCGTGGGTCCGGGCGTCCACCCGGAGTGTTCGGAAGCCGCACGAATCGAGAAAGCGTTCGAGCCGCCGGACCGCCCGCGCCGGAGCTCCGGCCGGCGGCACGACGCACCAGGTCGCGCCCTTGAGCAGCCTGTGGTCGGCGTGGGCCGCCCCGGAGCGCTCGGAACCGGCGAGCGGATGGCCTCCGACGAAGTGGGCGCCGGAGCCGCGGAAGGCCCGCCGGGCCTCGGCGAGGACCGCGCCTTTCACGCTCGCCACGTCGGTGACGATCGTTCCCTTCCGGGCGGCGCGGGCCACCGGCGCAAGAGACTCGACGATCGCCGCTGGTGGCAAAGCGAGGAAGACGAGCTCCGCCGATTCGACTTCCGCCGCGAGACGCGAGATCGGCGCGAAGTGGTCGAGGTAGCCCTTCCCCCGCAGCGCCGCTCCCGCCCGCCGCGAGCGGTCGCAGCCGGCGACCGTCGTGCCCGGCCGGGCGGCCTTGATCCTGCCGGCGAGCGACCCTCCGACGAGCCCGGTGCCGACGACGAGGACGTGCGAGATCGGGTCCCTCGTCACGCGTCCCGCCCGATCGCCCTCGCCACGGGGCGGATCTCCGCCATCATCTGCGCGAACTGTTCCAGGAAGAGCGTCTGGGGTCCGTCCGAGACCGCGACCTCGGGATTGTGGTGGATCTCGACGAGGAGGGCGTCGGCGCCGGCCGCGACGGCCGCGCGAGCCATCACGATCACCTTGTCGCGGCGCCCTACGGCGTGGGAGGGATCGGCGACCACGGGGAGATGGGTCTTCTCGTGGACGATCGGGATCGCGGAGATGTCGAGCGTGTTCCGGGTCGAGGTCTCGTAGGTGCGGATCCCGCGCTCGCACATCATCACCTGGTAGTTCCCCTCGCTCATCACGTACTCGGCCGCCATGATCCACTCCTCGATCGTGGCCGAGAGACCGCGCTTGAGGAGGACGGGCTTGGCCGTCCGGCCGACCTCCTTGAGGAGCGGCGTGTTCTGCATGTTGCGGGCGCCGATCTGGAGGACGTCGACGTAACGGCAGACGAGATCCACGTCGCGAGTGTCCATGACCTCGCTCACGGTCGCGAGTCCCGACTCCGCCGCGACGGCGGCGAGGATCTCCAGGCCCTCCTTGCCCAGCCCCTGGAACGCGTACGGGGAGGAGCGGGGCTTGAAGGCCCCGCCGCGCAGCACCGTCGCGCCGCCCGCCGCGGCGGAGCGCGCGATCCGGCGCATCCCCTCGCGGTCCTCCACGGAGCAGGGGCCCGCCATCACGACGACGCGGTTCCCGCCCACCTCCGCCTTCCCGACGCGGATCACGGTCGGGTCGGGATGGAAGGAACGGCCCGCCAGCTTGAACGGGTCGGAGACCCGGAAGGCCTGGTCGATCCCTTCCAGCGCCTGCATCTCCTCGACGAGCCATCCGGTCACCTGGCCGACCGCGCCGAAGATCGTCTTGAGGACGCCGGTCGACTGGTGGATGTCGAAGCCGAGCTCGGTGAGCCTCTTCTTGACGCGCTCCTTCTGCTCGTCGGTCGCGTTCTCTTTCATCACGATGATCATGGGGGGCTCCTGCCAGGCTTCAGGCTTCAGGCTCTAGGATGGTCGTTTCGCCGCGCAACGAGCGTCGAGCCCCTCTCGATCCGGCGGCTCTCGTCGATCACCCGCTCGAAGATCCGGGCGACGGCGGGCGCGTCGAGCGGGCCGGGGTTGACCGCCAGGAGGCGCGCCAGGATTCGTTTCTCGCGTTCGGGGTCGTAGACCGGGAGGCCGCTGGCGGCCTTGAGACGCCCGATCTCGAGCACCCGGTCGATGCGGCGGTTGAGGAGCTCGAGGATCCGGTCGTCGATCTCGTCGAGCTCTCCGCGTTTCCGGTCGAGGGGATCCGCCGTCTCCATCACTTCTCTTCCGCGCTCGTTTCGCCGAGGAACGCGATCGCCGCGATCGCGGCTCCCGCGCCGACAGCGAGTCCCAGGATGAGGACAACGACCGCCGCCGCGGGGCTCGTCTTTTTCGCCTCGCGCCGTCGGTCCCGGAGCCGCTCGGCGCGCTTCGCTCCGCGGGCCTCCTCGTCCCTGGCATCGCCAGCTTCCCGGCGGCGACCGGCCGCCGGCTTCGCCTTGCGATCCGTCCCCTTCTTGGGCGCCTTCTTCGGCGGCGATTCTTCCTCGGGAAACGTCTCCTCGAGCTTCCCCGCCTCGGCCGTCACGCGGATCGTGGCCCCGCAGTCCTTGCAGGCGAACTTCTTGCCGATCCTTTCCGCGCCGACCCGGTACTTCTTGCCGCAGGAGCACAGGACGGTGATCTTCTCGCCTTCCCCGGCCATCCGAGACCTCCTCTCTCGCGGTAATTTCTACTCCGTCCGGCCCTCCGGGTCGAGGATCGAGCGGACGTAGCCGACGACGACGACCGCGGGGCGAGCCTCGCCCGACAGGACGAGCGGCGGCCACGGGGAGCCCATCCCACGGTAGGGGCTCCTCCAGAGGACCGAGCCGTCCGCCGGGGAGAGCGCGAGGAAGAGCTCGCGAGTGCCCAGGTAGAGCCTCCCCAGACCCTCTGCGGGCGGGAGGCGGACGGCGGCGGGGAGATCGACGCTCCACAGAACGGCCCCCTCGGCGGAGAGCGCGGTCACCCGGGTCTCGCACCCGACGTAGATCCGAAGATCGGCGCCGGGGGCGATCCAATCGACGACGGCCGCCGCCTCGTGCACCGGGGACGCGGGGCTGCCGGGCGCGAGAGCGAGGAGCCGGTTCCCCTCCGCGTAGATCATCCCCGGCCCCATCGCGATTCCGCGGTTCGCGAAGGGCTCCATCCCCGCGACTTCAAGCGGGGGCGAGAGAGTCTCTCCCGGGCCGGCGACCAAGATCCGCCCGTTCCCGAGGACGAAGACCTCCCCTCCAGGCGCCCCAAGGAGCTCGAAGGGGGCGGGCGACGCCGCGGTCCAGGGAAGCGGGACCGAGCCGAGGAGCTTCCCCTCGGAAGAGAAGCGGCCAAGATGGAACCGCCGGCTCGATTCGTCCTCGCCTTCCTGCGGCCCGAGGAACACGAGCGCGAGCTCCCCGCCCGAGAGGAGGAGGACCGAGGAGCAGAGGATCCCCTCCTCGACGGGAATCTTCCGGACCTCTCTCCCGTCCGCGGAGACCCACGCGAGGCTCGAAACGTGCGGGGGGCTGGGTTGGGCGATCGGGTGCCAGACGGACCCGTCGGGAGAGAGCGTGGGTGGGACGCGCGTGAAGTCGGGGTAGGCGAGCGGATCGAGCGGCGCCTTGGGGAGGACCGGCTCGCCGGCTTGCCAGAGGAGCTCCCCTTCGGAATCGAAGGCCTGGATCGTCTGGGCCAGGGTCCGTACGAGGAATGTTCCGTCCGGCCGTTTCCGGGGCGCTCCCGAGGGCGCCTCCGACATGAGCTGGGATGGATCGTCCGGTCCGTGGGCGGCACGGACCGCGCTCCGGGGGCGGAGGTCGAGCTCGGACCGGGCCTCCGCGAGGGCTTCTGCGAAGCGAAGCGAGAGATCCGCACGGGCGGAGTCGTAGAGGATCTCCTCCTCGCGAGCCGGGTCGCCGGCGCCGATCGAGCGAGCCGTGTGTTCCCAGCGATACGAAAGCGACCAGGAGCCCCCGGGGCGCGCGAGCGGCGCCTCGAACGAGAGCCGCACCTTGAACCTCGCCTCCGCGTAGACGGGGAATCCCGCGAGGACCTCGGCGGCCTCGATCTTGACCGCGAGGGGTACGAAGGCTGCGCGGTCCTCGCCCGAGGCAAGACGCGCCCCGGGAGCGGCCCGGGCGAACGCCGCCGAAAGGGCGTCGGGGAGTCCCGAAGTGAGGCGAGACGCGGCCGGGGAGCGGTCGCCACCCTCGATCCGCAAGACGAACGCCGGGAGAGCGGTCCTGAAGTCCATTGTCCCGCTCGCCGATTCCGGCACGGCCTTGTCGGTCGTGGTCGCCGGGCGGATGGGCGGGGTGTCGGAGCTCGCTCCAGCGACGCTCCACCGCCCGTCCGCGCGCGAGAGCTCGATACGGACCTTCTGGCAGTGGCGGAGTTCGCCGTCCGTCCCCGCGAGGGCGAACAAGAGGGACGCCTCGACCACGGCGCGCTCCTTGCCGAGTGCTTCGACGTCGATCGACTCCACCGAAAGATTCCCACCTCCCGCCGCGAAGCGTCCGCCAGCCGCGTGCGCGGAGGGCGCCGCCCCGATGGGGGCCCTACCGCTCGCGAGGTCGCGGAGGTACTCTTCCGCCGCGGACAGGATCGCGGCCCGGGCGCCTTCCTCTCCGTCCTGGCTCTCCTCGTCCGAACCGTCGCACGCGGCGAGGAGCGCCGAGACGGAGAGAACGACGAAAGTCGTGGCCATCTTTGACATTTCGTCAAGTGGGCGGCATACTCTGTTGGCCGCCGTCACGGGTCCGCTCGTGGCAGGAGGGTACGACGGGTTGATTCGGGTCCAGTCCAACGTCGTTCTCAAGTACGTCGAGCCGCTCGATCGGTTCGTCAAGATCCGGATCTTCCCGCCAGCGGAGATCGGGAGCCTGCTCCAGATCCACCGCCCGCTCGGGAAGGAGGAATACTACCAGCTCGTGATGTCGGCGTGCCTCGTGGACTACAGGCAGGACGCGCCGGCGGACCCGACCCGTGCGCACTCGCGGGAACGCGAGCTCGAGGAGGCGCTCTACCAGGCGTGCGTCGAGTGCAACCCGGGGCTCGACATCAAGAAGGTCGTCCTCCCGGTGACCGACCGGGCGGAGGGGACGAGCGAGCTTCACCTGATCGAGAGCGAGGCCGTCGGTTCCCCGCGGAGCGGACTCGACCGGATCGGCGCCGGGGGTCTGGAGGAGAACCTGCGGAGCCGGGTGATCGGGCAGAACGAGCCGATCCGCGCCGTGGTGCGGGCGCTGCGCGGCGCCGCTGCGGGGCTCCGCCGCTCGAGCCGCCCCGTGGGGTCGTTCCTCTTTGTCGGCCAGACGGGCGTCGGGAAGACCGAGCTCGCGCGAGCGCTGGCGCGAGCGGTCTGGGGCGACGTCGGCCATCTTCTGCGCATCGATTGCTCCGAGTACGCCCTGCGACACGAGTACTCGAAACTCATCGGCGCCCCTCCCGGCTACGTCGGCTACGGCGAGGGAGGCCTTCTCACCGAGGGGATGCGGCGCCTCGGCGAGGCGGTCATCGTCTTCGACGAGGTCGAGAAGGCCGACCCGCAGGTCCACAACCTGCTGCTCCAGCTCCTGGAGGAGGGCGTCGTGACCGACGGGAAGGGGACGCCGATCCCGTTCCACCGTGCGCTCGTCGTCCTGACCTCGAACCTCGGCGCGGACCGCGTCGAGGCGCTCTCCCAGCGGATCGGCTTCATGGACGTCGGCTCCCCCGATCGGCGCGAGCGCTTTCTGGAGACCGTTTCGGCGCTGAAGGAGATCTTCCGGCCGGAGTTCCTGAACCGGCTCGACGAGGTCATCCTGTTCAACCCGCTCGACCTGCCCGCCTGCGTGGAGATCGTGGGCCTCGTGCTCGGCGAGCTCCGTGCAAACCTGGGAGGGCGCGGGATCGGCTTCGAGGTTACGCCCCCCGCGCAGAAGCACCTTGCCGAGGTGAGCTACGCCCCGGAGTACGGCGCTCGCGAGATCCGCCGCGTCGTGCAGCGCGAGGTGGAGGAGCCCCTCGCGGAGATGATCCTCGGCGGCCGGGTCGGAGCGGGGAAGACCGTGCGGGTGAAGCTCCGGTCGAGACGGCTGGGCTTCGAAGTGAACTAGCGACCAGGAAGCTAGTTCAACCGCTTCCTCAGAAACGCGGCACGGGCTATGTCGCGCTCCTCCTCTTCGAGGATCTTCCCCTCCAGCTTCTGGATGTGGGCGGGCTGGCTCTGGATGAAGAGCTCGTTCACGGTCTGGATGGGCAGGTTGCTGATGAGTTTCATGTTGACGCCCAGCCGGACCTGCGAGAGGAGGTTCAGGGTCTCCTCGCTCTGGATGGAGCGGGCGCTCTGGAGGGTGCCCAGCGCGCGCCAGACCCGGTCCTCGATCGTCTTCTTCGACTCGTGCGAGATCGTTTCCCGGATGTTCCGCTCGTACTCGATGATCTTCGGGACGACCTTGCGGACCTTGTCGAGGATCTCGTTCTCGGAGACGCCCAGCGTCACCTGGTTCGAGATCTGATAGAAGTCGCCCGAGGCCTGAGTTCCCTCGCCGAAGAGCCCTCGGACGGCGAGGTGGATCTTCGAGACGGCCTGGAAGACCTTCTCGATCTGCCGGGTCATCACGAGGGCGGGCAGATGGAACATGATCGAGACCCTCATCCCGGTCCCCGCGTTGGTGGGACAGGCGGTGAGGTATCCGTAGCGCGGACTGAAGGCGTAGTCGAGCTGCGACTCGATGAGGTCGTCGAGCCCGCTCACCTCCTCGTAGGCCTCGGTCGTGGCGAACCCCGATTTCAATACTTGGATCCGGAGGTGGTCCTCCTCGTTGATCATGATGCTCCGGACCTCCGCCGGCTCGAAAGCGACGGAACGCTCCCCCTCGGAGTTGGCGTGCTCCTTGGAGATGAGGTGGCGCTCCACGAGGAACAAGCGGTCGACCGCCTCGGCCTCGTGGAGGTTGAAGAAGACGAGTTGCTTCCCGAGCGCGGACTTGCGGAGCCGGCCGGTGATGTGGGCGAGGATCTTCGACTTGTGCTCGCGGGTCGCTCGGGAGACGAAGGGGAAACCTTTGATGTTCCGGGCGAGACGGAGCCGCGTGCTGATGACGATGTCGGATTCGGGACCCTCGCCGGAGAGCCACTCGCCGGGCTGCGCGATCAGATCATCGATCTCCACGCTTCTTGCCCTCCAGCTCGCGAATCCGGTCGCGGAGCTCCGCGGCCTTTTCATACTCCTCCGCGGCCACGGCGCGCTTCATCTCGGCCTGGAGACCCTTGAACTCCTTGTCGAACTCCATGGAGGGGGCGAGCCTCCGAGGAATCTTCCCCGCGTGTTCGACGCGTCCGTGGATCTTCTCCAGCAGCGGATCGAGGGCCCGCTGGAAGAAGGAGTAGTCGTTCGGACAGCCGAGCCGGCCCCGCGCGCGGAACTCGGCGTAGGAGAGCCCGCACTGGGGGCAGGCGAGCGAGGCGAACTCCTTCAGCACCTTGTGGATCTTCGGTTCGACGAGGACCTGGGGGCTGGCGGCGAAGGCGTGCTTCACCGCGATGTTCTCCTTCTGCGCGCACGCCTCGCAGAGATGGCGCTCCTTGCGCTCCGTTTCGGAGATCTCGGTGAGGTGGACGGTGGCCGGGTTCTGACTGCAAGATTCGCACAGGATCATGCTCGGACTCTCCGACGGCTCGAAATCTCAAGGTTCGAGCCGGCAAAGTCTATCATTCGACTCTCGCGGTCGCAAGGCGGGCGGGGGGTTACGGGTGGGCTCCTAGATCGCGCACGCGCGCCTTGAACGCGCGACCGCGCTCCTCGAAGTTGGAGAACTCGTCGTAGCTCGATGTCGCGGGGGAGAGGAGGACGACTCCCCCCGGTCGCGCCAGGCGCCTCGCCTCGCCCACCGCCTCCGCGAGGCGCGGGGCGCGTGCGATCTCGATCGCATCGAGCTCCCCCGGCCTCGCGACGCGGCGCACGGCCTCCTCGAGGCGGGGACCCATCGGACCGACGGCGACGAGCGCGGCCGCGCGCGAGAGGATGTCGCGGGCGAGCGGGTCGAGGTCGAGCCCCTTGTCGTGCCCCCCCGCGATGAGGACGATCGGCCCGTCGAGCGCCGAGAGCGCCGCCTGGGTCGACTCGGGGGTCGTGGCCTTGGAGTCGTTGTACCAGGTCGCTCCGAGGGCCTCGCCCACGTGCTCGAGCCGGTGCTCGACCGGAGGGAAGTCGCGGACCGCCGCGCGGATCGCGGGATCCTCCACGCCGTCCGCGAGGGCGGCGGCGGCTGCGGCCATCGCGTTGGCCAGGTTGAACCGCCCGCGGAGACGGAGCTCGCCCGCGCGAAAGACCGCCTCTCCGCCCGGCCCCGCGCGGCGAACCGAGTCGCCATCAGCCCAGAGGCCCGGCTCCCGCGGCCCGGCGAGCGAGAACCAGCGGACCCGAGCGCGGGTCTCGCTCGTCCAGGCGGCGACGACCGGGTCGTCCGCGTTCAGCACGGCGTGGTCCCCTTCGTTCTGGTAGCGCACGATCTCGCTCTTCGCGCGCGCGTAGGCCGCGAGCGTCTTGTGGTGGTCGAGGTGGTTGGGGACGAAGTTCGTCACCGCCGCCACTCGCGGACTCATTTCGTACCGTCCCAGCGCCTCGAGCTGGAAGCTCGAGAGCTCCAGGACGACGCGGTGGCCGGGCTCGATCCGGTCGAGGTCCCCCAGCAGGGAGACGCCGATGTTCCCGCCGAGCCAGGTCGTCCGGCCTCCCGCCCGGAGCATGGCCGCGAGGAGGCTCGTGGTCGTGGTCTTCCCGATCGAGCCGGTGACGCCCAGGACCGTCGCGCGGCAGTGGGACAGGAAGAGGTGGATCTCGGTCTCGTGGACCGCCCCCGCGTCTCGCGAGATCGCGAGGTACGGCGAGTCGGGCGGGACTCCGGGATTCACGACGACGAGGTCGGCCGACGCGAAGTCGGCCTCGTCATGACGGCCCAGCACGAAGCGCAGGGGGAGGCCGGCGAGTTCCTCGATCGAGCGGGCGAGGACCCCGGCGGACTTGAGGTCGGTGACCGTCACCTTCGCCCCTCGTTCGGCCAAGAAGCGCGCCGCTCCGACACCGCCGCCGAAAAGTCCCAGGCCCATGACCGTGGCCCGGAGCCCGTCGTACGAGGTCACGGCCTAGCGCCCATCCAAGAACCCTCCCGTCGCCGGGCGGGCGGCGGCGGCCCGTCTGCTTCGTTGCTTCGCCCTAGCCCGCATTTCTCACGTCTCGTCCGATCTGCGGGGCGTTGGCGGGCGTAAACCGCTCGCTGTCGCTCGCTTCGGCTTGCTCGCCTCGACGACTCCTCCAAGTCGTACTGCGGCTCGCGCGCCGATTTC
>JACQVV010000538.1 GCA_016209595.1 Planctomycetota bacterium | reverse complement strand
GACCGATGAACCGCGCGGCCCTTCTCGGCGTCGTCGCTGTCATGGCCGCGGCGCTGATCGCTGTCCTTCTTTGGCAAGGCTCGACCGCCGAGGGACCGGACATCGGGACGGGCGAGGACTCCCCCCAGGCCGCGCAGGAAGAGGCCGTTGGCCAGCCTGGCGGCGGGGTGGACGAACAAGCGGCGCAGGGCGCCGTCCAATCCGATGCCCCACCGAAGGAGACCGGCGCCGGAAGCGCGATCGACGAGTACCTCGCCGGCCTGCCCGTCATGCCGCCCGGGCGCGAGCTCGTCGAGGCGCCCGAGATCGGCCCGGATCCGGAGAAGCTCCGAGAGAGGCGAAAGTGGTTGGATGGGCTGGACCCCGTGCTGAGGCACTACGAGAGCTACAACGAGGAGAGTAGCCGCGAGGCCGCGCGCCAGGCCGCGCGGCTGCTCCCCATGGTCGAGCAGCTCCTCGCCGAGGAAAAAAATGAGGAGCGGAGGTACGAACTGCTGGGCTGGTATTCAGGGCTCGCCTCCCTCCAGCACGCCGACCGCACGCCTGCCGTGGTGGTTGAGCTCGCCCTCCACGGCCCCTACCGGGGCGATCGCAGGCTCGGCGGGGACTGGGACTGGCGTGACGCCACGCGCACCTCTGCAATCCACACTCTCGGGGTCATCGGCGACGATGTCGCCGTCGACACGCTGATCCAGATCCTCGAGTCGATCGACCGGAACGACCCCTTGCAGTATCAATTGCTCCAGGCCGCCCTGACGTCCGCTGGCAGCGCCCAGTCGCCGCGCCTCGCCCGGGCCCTCGAGCGCCTTGCCGAGAAACGGGGGGTGCCGCCACAGGTCGACGTGCTGGGAGACATCGGCGATCCGGGGAGCGCTGCCGTGGTGCGACCCTTCGCCGAGAAAGAGGGCCGCGATCCGGAAGAGGTGGTGGAGTCGATCCAGTCGAGGAACATGCACGGGACGTACTATAAGAGCGCCTCCGAGGCCCTGACAAAGATCGAGGCCATGGCCGCGCCCGACCGCGACGAGCGGCTCCTCGAGCTCGTGCGGAGCCAGGGGGCCGTGCCGAATCTGGGTGGGGTAAAGAGCGAGGAGGTGCGCTGGTGGGCCGTGGAGCGGATCGCGCGGCTTGACCTGGGCCACCTCGCCGGCCCCATGCGGCAGATCTACGAGGAAGAGAAGCGCCGCCTGGACACCCCGGCGCTCGTTCGGGAGCGAGAGCTCCGGCCTGGGAGGGACGAGGGTTGGGTGATCGAGTACCCGAACGAGCCGTTCCACGACCGCTGGCTCGACACCCTCTATCGCCTGGGAGCCGAGCTCTCCGCGACGGAGATCGATTACCTCGCGATCCACGGCCGACTGCACTAGAAACCGGTGCGTTCCCGTCTTCGGGCGTGGCTGATAGTTCTGGCGTCCGTCCTCGCCATGGGCGCACTCTGGGCCCTCCTGTCGCGGACGGTCGGGCCGGCCGAGTGGTTCGAGAGAGCCCCATCCTCGGATGGCGGCGGCGGGGAGGAGGCGCGTCTGCCGTGGGCGAGCCCGGTCCCGCCACCTGACCCCTCGCCCGCGCCGGAGGCCACGGCAGGAGGCCGAGGAAGCGCACGCGAGCGCCCTCCGCTCCGGCCCCAGATCGAGGCATTGATTCTGCGGGGAGACATACTCCGGGGGGACGGCTCCTCGTCCAACGTCTTCACCCGGCTCGAACCGCGAGCCGGCGAGGCTGCGCATGTCGTCCAGGCCCTCTTGGAGGAGGGGGGCCATGGTGAGGAAAAGACGGCCATGCTCGCGCTCACCTACTACGAACTCGCGGCGATGCTGGGAATCGAATCCACACCGCCGGTCGTTCTGGAGATCGCGCGCGCGGGCCCCCCGCGGGCCCGGGCCTGGGCGCTGCAAGCCGCGGCCCGGATCGGCGACGACGAGGGGATCGATGCGGTCGCGCTCGCTCTTGCCGAGCCCGGGAGTCCCCGCGGCGAGCATGGAGGGCCCGCGTTCGGCGCCGCGGTCGAGGCCGCTGGCCTCACCCACGAGCCCTTTCTCGCACGAATCCTGGAGGACCGCCTGCTCTCGGGTCAGGAGCGCATGATGGCGCATGCGCAAGCCATCGCCGCCGCGCTCGGAGCGATCGGCGACCCGGATTCCAGGCCGGTGCTCGAAATGGTCCGCGACGGTTTCTTTCCCCTCGAACTCGCCCGCGACGGTTCCTTTTCCCCCGCCGCCCAGCTCGAGGCGAGGGCTGCCCTCGAGCGCTTCGAGTTCCTGCACGCCCCGGACCGCGACCAGCGCCTAATGTCGCTCGTCGAGCAGGTCTGGATCAGCGGGGACGACTTCCGCTCCGACCTCTGGGCGCTCGAATGGATGGTCCACGACCGGATGACCCAGCTCGCCGGCCCCGTGCGCGCGATCTACGACGCCCGCAAGGGCAGGCTCACGGGCGGCGGCGCCTGGTCCGAACAAGCCGTCTACCTCGATGCCATCCGCCGCCTCGGAGGACCCCTCTCCGCCGCCGAGCTCGAGTTCCTGAAAGACAACGGCCGCCTCGCGCGGGAAGAGTGAGCGGGGAAGCTCCCGGGCTTCAGGCTTCAGCCCGCCGTCTTACCCCGTCCCGCCCGTCGTCGTCCCGCTCCCCTTCTTCGTCGCTCCTTTCTTCTTCCCCGACGGGACGGCGAGGTGCGGGACGACCGACGCGAGGCGTTTCGCGCGGCCCTCGATGGTAAGAACTCCCTCCACGATGAGCGCGATCCCCCGATAGCGAAGGATCCAGCTCTTCTTCTCGGCCGACTGCTCCGACAGTCCGCGCTGGGCGGTCTTCATCGCCTCGCCGGTCTTCTCCGACTCCTCCTTGAGCCGGGCCGCGGCGCCGCCCAGGAGCCCGATGAACTTCTTGGCGTCAGGAACCGAGCCGTCCTCGCCCAGGCCCTCCCGGGCGACGCGCAAGGCGCTCTTGAGATCCGACGCGGATTGGCCGACGCCGGTGAGCCCCTTCGGGAAGAAGAGCTTCATGTCGCCGTCCCATTCCTCGATGTCTTGCTTCGAGGACAGGTGCTTATGGAGTCCGGTCAAGAGCTTCCGGGCCTTCTCGGCCGCCGGGCTCTTCTCGATCGCGGCGGTCCGCAGGTCGGACGTCGCCACGCGCGACTTCCCCATCGCGCTCGCCATCGTCTTGTCGGCGTTCGCCTGGAGCCTCGTCAAGTAGCGGAGGAAGCGACGCACTTCGGCGGATGATTTCACGAATTCTGAATCGAGGTTCTTGCGCAGCTTCGGGCCGTAGATCTGTGTCTCGCCGTTGTCGATGTACTTGTCCATCGCAGCACGCTCCTTCTGAATTCCCGAATCCCGCCCGCCCCGTGGACCCGCCGTTTGATACCAACCCACACTTCGAACGGTCGAAGGGGGGAGCTGTCTCGCAATGAGCCACCCCGCGAACATTCGAGGGGTGGAGCTGTCCTGGACCAGGCCACCCTTCGAACTCTCGAAGGGTAAAGCTGTCCGGGACGAAGCCACCCCTCGAAGATCGAGAGGATGGAGCCGTCCCGAGAAAGGCTGCCCGTCGAACGATCGGAGTGGCTGCTGCCCCAGGCTGAGGATCCTGCCGGCGGGAGGCGCCACTGTCAATCGTCTTCCCTCGACCTGCTCTTTCCGGCCGATCTCTTCGTCGCGAATCCTCCCCTCGGTCGCTTCGCTCCCTCGGGGCAAGCTCGCCTGCTCCCTCGGGGCAAGCTTGCCCTGAGCGAAGCGAAGGGACTGCGGTTCGCTCCTCGATCTCGGCCGAAATCGCTCGCGCTCGCCTGCGAAGCATTTTATCCACGGGCTGCTGGGGCTACAGTTTCTTGGTCCGGGTCTCGGAACGTCGAGATCCTATCCGCCGGCCGCCCTCGGCGGTAGGATGCAGCCGATGGCCCGGGAAGAAGAGACCCAGCGCCTCCCCAGGAAGATCGGCGAGTACGAGATCCTCGAGGAGATCGGCCGCGGGGGAATGGGCACGGTCTATCGAGCGCGCGAGCCCCGCCTGGGCCGCGTGGTCGCGCTCAAGGTCCTCCATTCGTCACCGGGAATGGGCGCCGCCGCCGTGCGGGAGCTGGGCGTGCGCTTCGAACGGGAGGCGAGTCAGACGGCGCGGCTCGCCCACCCCAACATCATCCCGGTCTTCGACTACGGGGAGGCCGACGGCTTCCGCTTCTTCACGATGCCCCTGATCGACGGGGGCTCGCTCTCCCAGCTCGTGGCGCGCCGGGGGCCGCTCCCGGCGGCCGAGGGATTCCGGATCGTCCTTCCCCTCGCGAGCGCGCTCGCCCACGCCCACCGCGAGGGGGTCGTGCACCGGGACATCAAGCCCTCGAACATCCTCCTGGACAAGGAGGGGAACCCGATGCTCGTCGACTTCGGCCTGGTGAAGGGCCGGGCCGACGCAACCGAGCTCACGACGGCGGGCACGATCCTGGGGACCCCGCAGTTCATGAGCCCGGAGCAGGCCTCCGGCGACTCGAGCGTGGTCGACGAGCGGAGCGACCTCTACTCGCTGGGCGCGGTGCTCTTCTTCCTACTGACCGGAACGGATCCGCCGCCTCACCGAGATGCGCGACCGGCTGTTCGACCCCACGCGGGGCTAGTTTCTCACCGCGCCCTCGGGGCTTGCGCCTGACCCCGGCTTGTGCGAGGATTCTGTACGACCTTTCGAGGAGGGCCTCCCATGATCGAAGCGGTCGACCTCCCCCCCCCCCGCGCCGGGGAGTTCTAGGGGGTAGCTCCAGCGGGCGGCGCTCCCGGCTTTTCCCGCGGCGTGTCGCGATCTTCTCCATGACCATGACCCTCCTGGCCCACGGGGCCGCGTGGTCCCAGCGCGTCACGGTCCAGTTCCTCGATCCGGGCCAACAAGAGCTCACGGCGGTCGAGGTCTCGCGCTGGCAGGGTGCGTTCGAGTCGGTCGATCGTCCCGACCCGCCGCTCTTGCCCGGCTTCCCGTCCTCGAACGACGCGCAGTTCACGTTGCGCGTCACGTTCGTGCCTCCGCTCGATCCCGAGCCCGACTCCATCACGGTCTCCCTCGAGACCTGGCGCGTAGCCCTCAAGGTCGATCAGATCGACGGCATCGTGCTCGCGCGTACAGAGCCCGGCATCTACGAGGCGCTTGCCGCGCTGGGGAAAGTCGTCGGGGCAGAGCTCCGGAACTGGATCATAGTGGCGGGCGACGTGGATGACGCCCAGGCTGCCGGCGACGGAGCGGACGGCGGGCCCGACGATCGGACGATCAACGGGCGCGTCTACGACAACCTCCATGTCCTCTTCGAGTCACGCTCGATTGGCAGCGTCCCCGTCTGCGACCGCGAAGGGAAGGAGAGGATCCGGGTCAAGACCCGGGTCACCATCGTCCGGGTGGCCGAGCCGTACGTGGACGAGGGGATCGCGGTCGGAAAGCGCCTTGTGGGCTTCGGCAACGGCCGCTGGGACGCCTGCGACCGGAATGGCGACGGGAGGTTTGACGCGTCGGAGCGGGAGCCTCTGCCTTTTCGCGTCCCTCCCGCGCCCGGGGTAGACCCCCCGATCGCGGACGACGGAAGCCCCCGGATCGTCCAGCCCCCCGTCACCACGGCGGCGCAGGTGCTCCAGGACCTCGAACAGGCGAACCGCCAGCTCGCCCAGGCCTGCGTGGTCCTGGTCGATCCCGACTTGGCTGAGTTCCCGCCGAGTTCGAACAAGGGCCTCGATGAGCTGGAAGCGCACTTGCTCGAGCAGAGGACCGGGCCCACACCTTGCCCCGGCGGCGTCAGGGTTGCCTGGCCCCGCATCCACCTCTTCTACGGCATCCGGATCGTAGAGACCCCGGGCTCCGAGGGGCCCCATCGGCCGGACGGTGAGGGCGACACGAACGAAAACGGAGTGCAAGACACGTACGTGGACCTGATGGACGCTGGCAAGAAGGGGGGCGGCGCCTATGACGACGATTTCCTTGCTGGTACGGTCACCGACGAGACGCGGAACCTGATCGACAGCCTGGGCGACCGCGATCTATCGACGCTCGACATCATCGTGGTAAACAAGATCTATCGGCCGCAGGATCGCGGGCAAGACAAGCCCATGCCGGGGATCCCCGGCGGAAGCTACCCCATCACCGACTTCCCCGTCGCCGGTAGGTCCGTGCTGGCCAACTCGATCGTCGTGGCCCACGACGCCCACGCGACGTCGTTCCGGACCTGGGCGCACGAGGGGGTCCACGTGCTGAGAGACTCGCCAGGGCATCTCGGTCAATTCATGACGCCTCCGGACTTCACGAACCTCATGAACGCCCCCGAGGAGAACGGGCCCATCCACGAACAAGACGCCGTGAGCGGACCGAAGCGGCTGAACGACCGCCAGGTGGAGGGAGTTCGGACCGAGGGAACCACGGCGATGCTCAGGAACCTCGACCGATGAACCGCGCGGCCCTTCTCGGCGTCGTCGCTGTCATGGCCGCGGCGCTGATCGCTGTCCTTCTTTGGCAAGGCTCGACCGCCGAGGGACCGGACATCGGGACGGGCGAGGACTCCCCCCAGGCCGCGCAGGAAG
>JACQVV010000065.1 GCA_016209595.1 Planctomycetota bacterium | reverse complement strand
GGGCGGGGGCATGTCCCCCGCCGGCGTCGGGCATGCCCCGGGCTTCGGCGGGGGCCAAGCCCCCGCCCAACGACTTTGTCCGGAGCCCTGCCTGGGTGGCTTCTCAGGCGAAGATGGCTTCCTAGACGAAGGCCGCCTCGCCTCCCCAGCGCCGCCAGATCTCGAAGACGGCGATCCCGAATGCCGTGGCGACGTTGATCGAGTTCTTGATGCCGGCCATGGGGAGATCGATGTCGCCTCAGGGGGAGGGGAACAGCCCCCTCCCCCACCCCCTCCTGAGAAACGGCCGTTTCTCGGGAGTGGGAGCGGGAGCGGCAAGAACCGGGGTCGCGCTCAGTGCGAGAACCGCACGCGCGGCCGTCCAGGATGTTGGCGAACTACTGCCCCTTGCGGGCGGCGGCGGAGACCGGCAAGATGATTTCTTCGACATCTTCCCTGGGAGGGTGTTCGTGGAGAGGCGCAGGTTTTTTGAAGTCCTCGCGCGGGAGGCCGTCGCCTTCGTCGATGAGCTTCGCGGGATACCGCAACTACCGCTCGCGGACCTCTGGCGGCTCTCCGACGACGATCTCGCCAGGATCATCGCCCAGGTGATTCCCGGCGTCGAGATCATGGTAGAGGACCGCCACATAGGCGCGCGCCGGCAGGGAAGCGCCGAGACGATTGTCCTTTTCGACGACGAGCTCGCAAACACGGTCGCTTTCAACGGTTTCAACGGCCGGACCACGATCGGAGAAGTTGCCAGGCAGGTCGCATCCGCCATGTCCTGGGATCACGAGCAGGCGTTCCTCTACACCAAGGAGCTCTTCCTGCGCCTGGTCGAGCGGCGGGTGTGCGTCCCCGCCAACACGATCGAGTATGGGCCCCGATGACCTCTGCCACATCGATGGAGAGCGTTTTCGCGGTGCCCATCGGCGAGCGATGGCTCGTCCACGCTCCCCTCTACCACGTCACGTTGCTCGCGAACCGCGCCGCCGTGGCGCGACTCGCGCGGGATGCGCTGGAAGAGCTCTCTCTATCTCTTTCCAACCCCGATCCGGCGCCACGCCCGCCCGAAGGAGACCTGAATCCCGAGTTCCTCGGCCTTGTCACGACTCGCTCCTGCAATCTCGCCTGCCGCTACTGCGGGTTTGGCGCGGCAGCGGCTGGCCTCGGGAGCATGGACCTGTCCCTGGCCGTCGCCGCCGTAGACTGGATGGCAAGCCTGGTCTCGGAACGGGGAAGGTCCACGCTCGATATCCACTTCTTCGGCGGGGAGCCGCTCTCGGCTCCCGAAGTGGTCGACGTGGCGGTGCATCGCGCGCGCGCCCGGGCCGCTGACCTCGGACTTTGCCCGAGGTTCGAGATCGCCACGAACGGCGTCTTCGACGAGAACCGGTGCCAGTTTCTGGGCGACTACTTCGACACGGTCGTCCTCTCCTTCGACGGTCCGCAAGAGGTGCACGACCGGCACCGTCCCGGGAAGGCCACGGGGAGCTATCACGCGGTCGCGAGGACCGCAGCCCTCCTCGCCCGCGCGCCAGTCCATCTCTCCATCCGGATGTGCGTCACCCAGGAGACGGCCAGCGACATGGCTTCGATCGCACGCTGGTTCTGCGAGACGTTTCAGCCAGATAGTATCGCGTTCGAACCGCTCCAGCCCACGCCTCTCTCCGAGAGAGCGGGCCTCCGGCCGCCGGACCCCTGGGATTTCGCCGAGAACTGTATCCGCGCGTCCTGGGCCGCTTCATCCGCGGGCGTGACGCCGGTGTACGCCGCGGCATCGATCGACGTTCTCCGGCACAGCTTCTGCCCGGTGGGGCGCGATACGGCCATCATCTCGCCCGACGGCCGGGTAAGCGCCTGCTACCTGCTCGCAGAGGAGTGGATCCGTCGAGGCATGGATCTCGACCTGGGCACGTCTAACGCTGTCAGAGGGATCGATCTCGACCCCGAGGCCGTGGAAGCGGTTCGCCGGCTGTCGGCCGGCCACGATCGATGCCGGAATTGCCTGGCGAGATGGCATTGCGCGGGGGGCTGCCACGTGAACCAGTCGTACCCCGGGTGCCCCGGCGCCTACGACGACTTCTGCATTCAGACGCGCATCATAACGGCGTGCCGCCTGCTCGATCGACTCGGCCGCCGCGAGGATGTGGAAGGCCTCCTTGGCGACCCGAGGGCGCTCGAGCGCCTGGCGCTCCACGCATCGGATCGTCTCGACATGTGGGATGAACATGACTGACCATGCGCCGAGCTACAGATCTCTGTCCGGAGTGGCGTGGTCGGTCGAGCACTCCGGCTTGACTCTCGTCCGGGACGGCGACGGGAAGATCCTCCACTTGGGCTATCCAGAAGCCGCGCTTTGGGACCTCCTCTGCCGCCGGCGGCCGCTCGAAGCCACGATCCGCATGGTCGCGGCGATCGCGCGCTTAGAAACGCAGGCGGCACGGAAGTGGACCTTCGATACGATCCAGACCTGGGTCCGGGAAGGCTGGGTCGTCGAGAGCGGCGGAGGCGATGGCTAATATCTCGATCACGCTCCGCTGCAATCGTGATTGTCCCTATTGCTTCGCCCGCCCCGGGCGCGACGGGACGCTCTCGCGAGAAATGGACATGGACCGTGCCACGTTCCTGGCGGCGCTCGCGTTCCTCAGGCGCTCAAGATTGGACCAGGCCCGGATCCTGGGCGGCGAGCCAACGCTCCATCCCGACTTCGACTGGTTCGTCGGCGAGGCGCTCGAGCAGGGTTTCAGGCTCCTCGTCTTCTCGAACGGCCTCATGCCCGAGGCCGCGCTCCGGCGCCTGGCGGACGCTCCCGCCGACCGGGTCGCAGTACTGCTCAACGTCCATTCACCCCCCGGTCCGGTGCCGGTACTCCGGCGGCTGGGCCGGAGGATCGTGCTCGGCTTCAACATCCACACGCCCGCCCCCGACCTCGATTTCCTCGTGCCGCTCATCGTGGAGTACGACCTTTCCCGATGCGTGCGGCTGGGTCTGGCGCACCCATCCGCTGGGGGGGCGAATGTCCACCTCCGCCCCAAACGCTATGCTCTCGTGGGCGAGAGGATCGCCGGGTTCGCGTCCAGCGCCGCGGCCGAGGGAGTGTCGATCGAGTTCGATTGCGGCTTTGTTCCCTGCATGTTCCCGGCTGGCTTCCTTGAATCGCTAGCTGGCGGCCCGCCGACGATCGGCACGCGCTGCGGGGTGATACCCGATATCCTGCCCGATGGATCCGCGGTACCCTGCTATCCGCTCGCGGCCTTTTCGAAAATCGCGCTTTCCGAGGACGTGGACGCGGCTTCAATCCGCGAGATCCTCTGCGAGCGCACGCAGGGGATCCGGACGGTCGGCATCTTTCGAGATTGCGCCCAATGCGCGCTGCGGGCGGCGAAGGAGTGCGCCGGCGGCTGCCTCGCCGCGGCAAGAGAGCGGCTCCGGGACGCGCCCTTTCTCTTCGAGGCGGCCGTCCATCCAAACAGACGATAGGAGGATCGCGGTGCGACAGGGCTGGCGGATCGGATTCTGGGCGGGGTTGGTTCTCGCCGCCGCCCTTTCGTGCCAGTGGTGGCTTGGTCAGAGCCGGTCGGACGAAGGCGAGCGGCGGGCTGCGCCCAATCCGGGGATTGCCGCGCTCATCCTCCTCGCCGAGGCGACGGGCCGCGAACTCGATCCGGCGGGGTTCGAGAAGGCGATTCCCGCATGTCCGGGGCCGGAACCGTCTATCGAGGAGGTCCAAGCCGCGGGGGCTTTCCTTGGTCTCGAACTCATTGCGAGGGACGCGTCGCTCGACGACCTCGCCGCGATCCCCGGCCCGCTGATCGCGGCCGAAACCGGGGGAGCGGGCTACGCTGTCTACCTGCTCCGCGGACCTCGTTCGATACAGAGGCTCGACAAGGACGGACTCGAGACGCTGGAGTGGAGTGAGATTTCGCGCCGTTACGCTGGCCGAGTGCTGTCGATACGTGAAAAGGAGCCCCGGGCGGCGGCGCTCAGGGTCGACGAGTTCCATGCGGTCGTGAGTGCCAGCGGGCCCGGGGACGTCGTAGAGCACGTATTCCATGTCGCGAACGACGGCGAAAGCCCGATGTCTCTTCGGGTGACCCAAGTCAGCTGCGAGTGTTCGACGGCCTTCGGCGGCGACCCGGCGGTCCCCGCCGGCGGGGAGACTCGCCTGACCGTGAATATCCGGGCAAAGCAAGCCGGGCAGGCGAGACATCGCGTCGTCATCGCGACTGGGGATCCATACTGGCCAAGCGCGATCCTGACCCTCGAGGTGCGCGTGCCTCTCTCGGTGGGGGTCTACCCCGAGCATCTCTTCATCTCCCGCGGCGGGGAAGCTCTTCCAGCCAACCGGGCGACTCTCTCGGCTCCGCTGGCGGCGCGCCTGACGGGCCTTGCCGCGACCGCGCCATGGCTCGAGGCTCGCGTGACGGGAGAGCGGAGCGAGCCGGAGCGGAGGCTCTGGTCGATCGAGGTCGCCGCCGCCCCGAGCGCGCCCGGCGGGGAGAGCCACGCCGAGGTGATCCTGGAGGTCGCCATGCCGGGTCGAGTCCTTGTGCGGCTTCCGGTGACCGTGCGCGGGCCAGCACCCGGCGGCGAGGCGATGGGAGAAGCTGGCCCGGTGGGCACGAGGCCGGCGCTCCGCCTCCTCTACACGACGGACTTCGTGGGGTTCTTCGGCCCGTGCGGCTGCGAGCCGGGGCAGCTCGGGGGTCTCTCGCGTCTCGCGACCGTGGTTGACGGGCTTTCCCGAGGAGCGGACGAGGTCGTGCTCGTGGACGGCGGCGGCGCGCTCGACCGATTCGAGAAGGCGCCCTACTTCGCCGAAATCTTTGATCTCATCGGATACTCGGTATGCGGATTCTCCAGTCGCGACCTCCTGGCGGAGGGAGCGCCTTGGCGAGACGCCCTGGCAGGCCGGGGAATTGCGACGGCGCCGGGGGACGCCTCGCTGGGGCTCCCGACGAGCGGAGGGCGCTTTGCCGTCCTCTCCCTCCCGGAATCGACCGCGCCGGACTCCGCCACCCGTCTCGTCCGCGAGGCTCTGGATACTCGCCCGGCCGCGGTCGCGGTCCTCTCCCGTCTCGGGGTCGTCGCGGACGTCGGGATCGCTCGTGCGCTGGTAGACGAAACCGTCCCGATCGTGATCCTGGGCTCCCGCCAGAGCGCCGAGATAGGCGAGGAGATCCGCGTCGGCGGAATCGTCCTTGCGCCGGTGGGCGATCGGGGGATGTACGTGACGTCGGTCGACTTCGCGCGGGAGTCGCCAGACCTCGCGCTTCGCGTGGTCGCCGCGCGGCGCGTACCGATCGGCCCCGAGGCGGCGGAGCGCCGCGACGTCCTCGAAGTGACGAGCCGCTACTACGAAGATGAGAAACGGCGCCTCCTCGCGGGGGCGGCGCGTCCGAGCGAGGAGCCACCGCCCTCCCCTTCATCGTGCGGCCGGTGCCATGCGGACGAGCTCAGGGCATGGCGTTCCTCGCGCCACGCTTCTGCCCTCGCCACGCTCGCCCGGAAGGACCGACTGGTCCCCGACTGTCTTCCGTGTCATAGCGAGAGCTTCCGCCGGACGGGAGTCCTCTCCCCGAAAGCGGTATCCTCGTCCGACGAGGGGGTGACGTGCGCGAGCTGCCACCGGGAAGGCGAGCGGCACGCGGAGAATCCTTCGTCCGTACGCACGGCCGGATCCCTGGAGGCGTCCGACTGCATGGCGTGTCACTCGCCGGAGCATCAGATCCATGGTTTCGATCACGAGCGGGCGCTCGAGGCGATCCGCCACTGGAAGGCGAGGAGCCCTCGCTAGTGGCCGTGAGGCGCCTCCACACTCCGCTACCGATCTACGCGATCGATGGGGAGCGCACGATCCTCTACGCGCCAGGCCATCTGGCCGTCGTGTCCCGGAGCGAGGCTCGCGCGGTCGAGGCGGCCCTTCTTTGCGAGAGGGAGAGCCGCGACGCTTCCTCGGCACTCGGCAGGGTAGCCCGCGATCTCCGGAGCTCCGCCCAGAACGCGGTGAGCTCGTGGCGGGCCCGCGTCGAAGCTCCGTTCGCGCCGGAGTGTCTCACGGTCTCTCTCGAGTTCTCCTGCAACCTGGCCTGCGCGTATTGCTTCTCCTCGCCGCGAGGGAGAGCGGCGCGGCAATCCCTCGACGAACGTGCCCTCGACTCCGCCGCGCGATGGGTGGCCGAGCGGACGGCGGCAAAGTCGGGAAAGCGGTTCCATCTGGTGGTCGCGGGCGCCGGAGAGCCGACGCTCCGCTGGGAGATGCTCCAGCGACTCGTGGCTCTCACGCGGCGCCAGGCTGCCATGGCCGGCCTCGGGTGGTTTGGGTACATCGCGACCAGCGGGGTCATTCCCGCGGACAGGGCCCGGTGGTTGGCGCGAGAGTTCGATATGGTTGGGGTCTCCTGTGACGGGCCGCCGGACATCCAGGATCGACAGCGGCCTTTTCCGGGTGGCGGAAGCTCGTCCGCGGCGGTCGAGGGCACGGCGCATGTCCTGGCCGAAGCGGGGGGGCGGCTGACCGTGCGTTCGACGATCACGCCCGAGACTGTCGAGCGCCAGGCGGAGATCGTGGCCTATCTCCACGACCGGCTCGGAGCAACCCGGATCCGGTTCGAGCCTGTCTACCGCGTGAACGGTTTTTCGCCGGACGATGGGGCGTGGTTCGCCGAGAATTTTCTCGCCGCGCGGGCCAAGGCGCGCGAGCTGGGGTGCGAACTCAGCCTTTCCGGGGTCCGCCTGGACGAGGTGCATGGTCCCTACTGCAATGTCCTCCGCGACGTGCTGCAGCTCGCCTCGGACGGGTCGGTCGCTGGGTGTTTTTTGCGTAATGGCGCTGGTGAGGGCGCGGATCTCCCTCCCGCGGTCGGGAGATGGGACCCGGCGACCGGCGAATGGCTGCTCGACATGGAGGCGATCGCCGCCCACCGCGGGCGCGCGGGCCGGATTCCGGACCGATGTCAAGAGTGTCTGGCCGCGTACTCGTGCGCGCGAGACTGCCCCGACGTCTGTCCGGTCGTCGCCCGGGCCGACTGTCCACCGGGTTTCCGATGTCAGGTCCAGCGCGAGCTCGCGCTGGCCTTCCTCCTCGAGGCGGCAGCCGAGGCGCGCTGACCATGGAGCTCCACATCATCCCGTTCGAGGGGCAGTTCATAATCTATCGCCCCCTCATCTCTTTGGCATTCCTGGGGAACGCCGCCATGGCGCGCCATGTCGAGGAGCGCGTGGCAGGGAGGCGGACGGCTGGAGACGGGGAGCCGGACCTTTTTTTGCAAGAAATCGGTTTCTGGCGGCCCGATCCGGCGGCTCCGGCTCTCCGCGCTTCCTCGGCGCCGCACCGCCCGACGATCGCGGTCCTGCTCATGACGAGCGATTGCAATCTGCGATGCGTCTATTGCTATGCGCGAGGCGGGGAGGATCCGCGGCTCGCCATGACGGTCCCGATGGCGAAAGCCGTGATCGACACCGCCTGCGACAATGCCCGCGCCGCCGGCCAGGACCATTTCGAGCTCGCCTTCCACGGCGGAGGGGAGCCGACCATCGCCTGGGAAACGATGACGGTCGCCGTGGAGCACGCGCGGGCGAAGGATGTGCCGTGCCACATTGCGATGGCCACGAACGGAGTCTGGAGCGACCAGAAGCGCGAGTTCATCCTCCAGCACTTCGATGCCCTGAGCGTGTCGATGGATGGCGTGGCCGCCGTGCAGGATGCGCAGCGGCCGCGCGCCGGGGGAGGCGGCTCGTTCGAGTCCGTCATGAAAACGCTCCGGGCGCTCGACCAGGCGTCTTTCCGGTACGGCATCCGGCTCACGACCACGCCGGCCTCGTTCGGTCGCCTTGCGGAGAGCGTCGCATTCCTGATCGACCAGACGGGTTGCAGGATCATACAGGTCGAGCCGTGCTACTCCACGAAGCGCGGCGAATACGCCGGTCCGACGGGCGAGGAGGGTGAGACGTTCACGAGGGCGTTCCTCGAGGCGTTCCAGATCGCCGCGGCCAGTGGCCGCACGCTGTTCTACTCCGGCGCGCGTCCATGGGTGATCGGCGCGTCGTTCTGCCGCGCGGCCGAGGACGCGCTCGTCGCGACCCCCGAGGGCGATCTCGTCACATGCTTCGAGGCCCACGACCGGCGCCATCCGCTCCTTCCCGCCTTTCTCGCCGGCCGGATGTCGAGCGCCGGGCCCGAGATCGACAGGGGCAAGATCGCCGCCTTCACCGAATCGCTTCGCCGGCGCCGGGAGGCATGCGAGGGTTGCTTTGCGCGGTGGCATTGCGCAGGTGACTGCGCGAGCCGATGCCTCGCGTCGGCCGACGAGAACCGCGGCCGGTGCCAGGTGAACCGCGACATCACGCGCGAGCTCCTGGCGTGGTACATCGCGGCAGGGAACGGGGTATGGCGCGGCGAGAGGCCCGATCTGCCGCTGGCGGAGTCATGCTAGAGGGAAGACCGTGGCGCATTGTCGCCCTCGGGCTCGTCCTCTTGTGGGTCGCCGTCATCGGAACCGTCTGGCGCGTTGTGCCGCGCGAGGATCTGGAGAACGCCCTGTCAACGTGGGCACCGGCGATGGTCGCGGTCGGTTTCGTGATCCTGCTCGTGGCGCTGGTCCTGTGCCGGCTGGAGCTTGCGAAGATCGCTCGCCGGGCGGGATCGCGGCCCATCATCGCATTGGGGCTCGTGCTGGCCGGGGCGGGGATCCTCCGGCTCTTCGTGGTGCCGGCCGCCCACCGGGTCTTCAACGACGAGCACGTCTACGAGGAGATGGGGCTCTCGATCGCCTTTCGCGGCGACGCGCGGGCCGCCCACGCCGGCATCTACGAAGAGGGGCGGCTCACCTTGATGGGCGGCCGGTACGAGAAATGGCCGAGCGCCTTCCCCGTGTGCCTTGCGCTCGCCTACCGCCTGTTTGGTGCTGGCGAAGGCGTCGCTTTCACCACAAATGTCCTCCTGTCGGTGGCGGGGATCGCGGCCGTGGGCCTCGTGGGAGCACTCTTCTTTCGAGAAGGGCGCTCGTGGCTCTACGCGGCAATCGTCTACGCCATCCTCCCCCAGAACAACTACTGGGCCCACAGCGCGTCCGTCGAACCCTCCGCGGCGGCGTTTGGCGCACTGGCCATCGCCGCGGTTGCTCTCGCGGCGGAGTTTCCATCATGGCGCACCTACGTCCTCGCGGCAAGTGCGCTCGCCGCCAGCCTCCAGTTCCGGATGGAGTCGCTTTTCCTGCTGCCCGTGGCACTCGCCGTCGTGACGCTCCGCCGCCCGGGCGAGTTCCGGTCGGCGAGGTTCTGGGGCGCGACCCTCCTCCTTGCTCTCTTGCTCTCGGGGCACGTCCTTCACACGCTCTCGGTATCAGTCGAATACGACCCGGCGATGGGAGAGGGGATCGGCTTCGAGGCCGCTCAGTTCCTTCCCAATCTCCGCACGAACGCGCGGTTCTTCGTGGATATCGAGCGCTTCCCCGTCCCCTGCACGATCCTCGCCCTGGTGGGACTCCTGGCAAGCGGCGAGCCCAGATCCAGGCTCGTGATCGCGCTGTGGTTTCTCCTCTTCTGGGGTGTCTTCCTCTTCTACTATCTCGGTTCCTACTACTTCCACACCGAGGAGCGATACTCGCTCGTGTGCCTGGCCCCCTTTGCGCTTCTCGCCGGTCGGGGCTGGGAGAAAATCATTTCGGGGTTCGGGGGTCGGGGAACGGGGTTCGGGAGGAACCACGTCCACGTGTTCGCAGATCCGAACCCCGAACCCCGACGCCCGACCCCCGGAAGGGGGTTCGGGAAGAGCTGCCGGTCCTTCTGTCTCTTCGCGCTCCTCGTCGCCCTCTACCTCCCCCAGATGCGCACGGTGGATCCGAAGACGGCTCCCTTTCAGGCCGAGCACGAGTTCGTCGCCCGGACATTCCGGGATTCGCCCGAAGACGCCCTGTTCCTCTCGACCCATCCGTCCATACCCATCGCCCACGGCAGGAGCGGGGTCGCTTCGTGGCTCGTTCTCGACAAAGAAGAATGGTCCCTCTACCTCGTTTCGAGGAGATCTTCGCGGGTCTTCCTCTATCATGGCCTCACGCATGGCCCGGATTCGCCGGAAGAGACGATGTGCAGGGCCATTCTCGAGCGGTACGATCACCGCGTCGCAGGGGAGATGCGTGTGGGACGCTTCGATCTGGTTTTCTACGAGCTTTGGCGCAACAGGAAAGGAGACGAGTCGCCATGACCCACGAAACCGACGACGCGCTGCCCGCACCCGGTTCCGAAGAGCCCCAGGTCTACGCCGTCGAGCGTTCCGGGTCGCGCTGGGCGCTCTCGCGCCGCGGCTTCCTCGCCGCGGGCGCCGCCGCCCTCGGGGCCGCGGCGGCGCGGGCCCCCGAGGCGGGAGCCCAGGAAGGGGAAGAGAAGCCGAGACTCAAGGGGTGCGACAACGTCTTCGCGCACAAGGATACGGTGTCCGCGCTGGCGATGACCCCTGATGGGAAGTTCCTGGCGTCGGGGAGCGACGACAACACCATCAAGTTCTGGTCCCTGCCGGAGGGGGCTCTCGCGAGGACGCTCGAAGGCCACGGAAACTGGGTGCACGCTCTCGCCGTAAGCCCGGATGGGAAGGTCCTCGCCTCGGGGAGCGACGACAGGACGATCAAGCTCTGGTCCCTGCCGGAGGGGGCTCTCGCGAGGACGCTCGAAGGCCACACGGGGCCCGTCTCGGGTCTCGCCGTGAGTCCGGATAGGAAGCTCCTGGCGTCGGGGAGCTGGGACAACACGATCAAGCTCTGGTCCCTCCCGGAGGGGGCTCTCGCGAAGACCCTGGAAGGCCACGCGAACAGCGTCGTAGCTCTCGCCGTGAGCCCGGACGGGAGGTTCCTGGTGTCGGGGAGCCGGGACAACACGATCAAGCTCTGGTCCCTGCCGGAGGGGGCTCTCGCGAGGACGCTGGGAGGCCACAG
>JACQVV010000064.1 GCA_016209595.1 Planctomycetota bacterium | reverse complement strand
GTCTTTCTTCGACTTGGACGTGGACGTGGACGTGGACTTGGACGTGGACTTCGACCAAGGCCGGTCCAAGTCCAGGTCTAGGTCCAGGTCTAGGTCCAGGTCCAGGTCCAGGTCCAGGTCTAGGTCCAGGTTTGGGTTCTTCCGAGACTTGACTCATCTGTCAACGTAGGCGCCAGTCAAGGCATCTAGTCCAGGAACCGGCGGATGTAGCCGGCGAGTCGCTCGTCGTCGTCGTAGAAGAGGTAGTCCCAGTAGACCCCAAGCCCCATGAAACCACGAGGGATCCAGTATCGGGACGGGATGGGAACCATCAGACCAGCGGCAGAAAGCTTTCGCCGCATGCGACCTTGCCCAGGCCGAAGACCTCGTCCACCGTGGCCGCGACGTCGGCGAAGGTCGAGCGGGTGCCGAGGTCGCGAGGGCGGATCCGCCGGTGGTACACGAGGAGGGGAACCTCCTCCCGCGTGTGGTCGGTCCCCCGGTACGTCGGGTCGTTCCCGTGGTCGGCCGTCACGACGAGGAGATCGTCCTCCCGGCAGGCAGCGAGGAGCTCGGGGAGGCGGCGGTCGAAGGCTTCCAGGCAGTCCCGGTATCCGCGCGCGTCCCGGCGGTGACCGTAGAGCATGTCGAAATCGACGAGGTTGGTGAAGATCATTCCCTCGAAGGAGCTCGCGAGGGCGTCGAGCGTGGCGCCGGTGCAGGCCTCGTTCCCCTTGGCGTGGATGCTCCGGGTGATCCCTCGCTCGCTGAAGATGTCCCCGATCTTCCCTACCGCGACGGTCTCGTACCCCGCGGCCGCCAGGTGGTCGAGGATCGTGGGGCCGGGCGGCGGGAGGGCGTAGTCCTTGCGGTCCTTCGTCCGCTCGAAGGCCCCGGGGCGGCCGGCGAAGGGGCGAGCGATCACCCGCGCGACCGCGTGGGGCGGCGCGAGAAGCTCGCGGGCGGCCTCGCACCAGCGGTAGAGCTCCTCCAGGGGCACGACCTCGACGTTCGCGGCGATCTGGAAGACAGAATCGGCCGACGTGTAGACGATGGGCTTCCCCGTCTCGACGTGCTCGGGTCCCAGCTCGTCCAGGATCTCGGTCCCGCTCGCGGGCTTGTTCCCCAGGATTCCTCGGCCGATCTTCTTCGCGTAACGGGCGATCAGGTCCGGGGGAAAGCCCTCGGGGTATGTCGGGTACGCCGACGCCGAGATCACCCCGGCGATCTCGAAGTGCCCGGTCATCGTGTCCTTTCCGGCCGAACGCTCCCTCATCCGGCCCCAGGCGCCTACCGGGGCGGCCTCGCCGGAGAATCCCACGAGCCGGCCCAGGCCCAGCCGGACGAGGTTGGGGACATCGAGACCCACGGTCTCGTGAATGTGGCCCAACGTGTCGGCCCTCTCGTCGCCGAAGAGAGCCGCGTCGGGGGCGCCTCCCACGCCGACGGAGTCGAGGACCACGACCGCCACTCGTCGGAAGCGGGCCGGACTCACGCGAGGTGCTCGATGGAGTAGTCCACGACGACCGCCTCGGGGCTCGTGCGGAGGAAGTTCACGACCTGGGAGAGATCGCTTTCCACCTGGCGGCTGGTCGATCGCACCATCGCCGCCTCGAGCATCGACTCCTGTCGGGAGTCCCTTCCCTCCATCTCGACGATCGAGATGTTGTACCGGTTCTGTACCCGGTCGAGGAGCGAACGTACCACCCGTCGCTTGTCCTTCAGAGACTGGGCCTGGTGGACGACCAGGCGGACCAGAAGCGAGCCTACCGGCATGTCAGGCGTATCGGAGATGTGGGAACGCGATGGAAGTCCTCGCCCCGGCGGTTGGGCGGCCCGACGGGTATGTTACTACCGAAACCGTGGTTTGGACTACAAAGCGAACGCCCAACGTCGAACGCCCAACGCCGAACGAATTCTGAAGTTCGAAGTTCGGAGTTCAGCGTTCGAAGTTCAGCGTTCGAAGTTCACGTGTAGCCTAAACCGCGGCCGCCGTAGCAGGCCCCGCAAGCCGCAGGGCCTACTCCAGCTTCCGCGCGATCTTGACGATCCGGAAGCATTCGACGCGATCCCCGGGCTTGATGTCGTCGTACCCCTCGATCCGGAGGCCGCACTCGAACCCCTTCTCGACCTCCTTCACATCGTCCTTGATCCGGCGTAGCGACGCAATCTTTCCGGTGTAGATGACGACGTTGTCGCGGATGAGGCGTACGTCCGCCTTGCGGTCGAACATCCCGTCCGTGACGTAGCAGCCGGCGATCTTCCCCAGCTTCGACGCGCTGAAGACCTGGCGGATGTCGCAGTGGCCGAGGACTTCCTCCTTCTCCTCGGGAGCAAGGAGCCCCTCCATGGCCAGCTTCACGTCGTCCAGGAGCTCGTAGATGACGTTGTAGAAGCGGACCTCGACCCGCTTCTGTTCCGCGAGCTTCTTCGCCCGATCGTCGGGGACGACGTTGAAGCCCAGGATGATGCCGCCCGAGGTCTCGGCGAGCAGCACGTCCGATTCGTTGATCCCCCCGACCGCCGCGTGCTTCACGTCCACCTTGACTTCCTTGTGCGCGAGCTGGCCGAGCTCCTTCTTGAGGACCTCGACCGAACCCTGATAGTCGCACTTCACGACGAGCGCGACCCCCTTCATCTGGCCTTCCTGGATCCGGCCGAAGATGTCGTCGAGCCGAACGGTCTGCTTCGCCGCGAGCGTCTCGGTGCGGGCGCGCTGCTGGCGCGCCTGAGCCACCTCGCGCGCCTTCTTGGGGTCCTCGAAGACGTAGAACTTCTCGCCGGCCATGGGCACGATGTCGAGGCCGGTCACCCGCACGGCCATCGAGGGACCCGCCTTCTCGAGCTTCTTGTCCCGGTGGTCGTACATCGAGCGGATCCGGCCGAAGGCGACGTCGCAGAGGATCGCGTCCCCTTTTTCCAGCGTCCCCTCGCGGATGAGGAGCGTCGCCATCACGCCCTTCCCCTCGGAGATCTCGGCCTCCAGGACGACGCCCTGTGCGGGCGAGTTCGCGTCGGCCTTGAACTCCCCCATCTCCGACACGAGGTGGATCATCTCCAGGAGGTCGTCCACGCCTTCTCCCGTGAGCGCGGAGCAGGGAACGACCGGGGTCTTCCCGCCCCAGTCGTCGGGGGCGAGATCCGCCTGGGCGAGCTGCCCCTTGACCTTGTCGGGGCTGGCGTTGGGCTTGTCGATCTTGTTCAAGGCCACCACGATCGGCACTTCCGCCGCGCGCGCGTGGCTGATTGCCTCGACCGTCTGGGGCATCACCCCGTCGTCCGCCGCCACCACGAGCACCACGATGTCCGTTGCCCGGGCGCCGCGCGAGCGCATCTCGGTGAATGCCTGGTGGCCGGGCGTGTCGATGAACGTGATCTTTCCTTTGGGGGTCTCGATCGACCACGCTCCGATCTTCTGGGTGATGCCTCCTGCCTCGCCGGCCACCACGTTGGTGTCGCGGATCCGGTCGAGAAGCGAGGTCTTGCCGTGGTCGACGTGGCCGAGGAACGCGACGACCGGCGGGCGCGGCTGCTGCTGGGTCGCCGGCCGCGCCATCGCGCGCGTTTCCACCTCGCGGACGATGTCGTGGACGTCTTCCTTCTTCTTGATCTTGATCTGGCGCTCGAATTCCAGCGCGACCGTCTCGATCAGGTCCTCGGAAAGACTGTGGTTGATCGTGACCATCGCCTGCTGGTTCTTCATGAGCGCCTGGATGATCGCTCCGGCCTTGATCCCCAGGGCCTGGGAGAGATCCTTCACCGTCACCGGCAGCGTGATCTCGACCTCCTTCTCGACGCCGGGGGCGAGCTCGCTCGCGGCCTTCTTCTGCGCGAGTGCCTCCTGTTGGGCCAGTCTCTCCTCGGCCTCCTTCTCCTCCCGCCGGACCCGGTCCTTCGCCCGCTCGGTCTTCTTCTCCTTCTCCTTTTTCGGGGTTTCCTTCTTGGCGGCGGTAGGCGGCGGCGAGGCCGCGGGGGGAGCGACCGCCGTCGCCGCGGCCGCCGCCGCCGGTTCCTCGATCCGGCGCGTGCCGATCGCCTTCTCTGCCACGGCCACGAGCTCCTCGATCTTCCGCTTCTCCTGCGCTTCGCGCCGATCGCCCTCCTCGAGGCGCTTCTCGACCTCTTTCTCCCGCTGGATGTCGATGGCGCGCTTCTCGGCCACGTTCCGGAGGTGCTCGACCTGCTCCGAGGTGAGGGTCGACATGTGACTGAAGACCTTGATGTCCTCCTGGCGCGCGAGATCGAGAAGCTCGCCGAACTTCAAAGAGAGTTCGTCCGCCAGGGAGTAGACCTTAGAGCCCAACCGCTATCCTCCTCCGGAACTCAAAAGATACAGTTCTAACCCCCGCGGCCGCCCGCACGGGATCATCCTGAAACCGGCTCCCCGCTGGCAGGCGCCTCGCTGGCAGGCGCCTCCTCGTCGGAGCCGGCCTTGATCCAGTCCTCGTCCGATGTCTCGCCGGACGAGTCCTCCTCGATCGCCCCCGCCTCATCCGCCTCCTGGCTCCAGCGCACTTCGATCGGGGCCGGCGGCGCGACCTCGGTCTTGGCGATATGGTCGGCGATGAAGTCCACGATCGTCCGTGCGCGCCCCTCGTCGATCCCCTCGAACTGGGTGAGCGTCTCGACTCCCTTGGAGAGGATCGCCTCGGGAGTCCGCAGGCCCAGGTACCAGAACTTCTCCGCCATCTGGCGGTCGAGGCCCGGAAGACTCTCCAGGAAGGCGATCTCCTTGGCCTTCTGCTCCTCCTTCTGAGTGGCCGTGACGATGTCGATGTCCCAGCCGCAGAGCCGCGAGGCAAGGCGCACGTTCTGCCCCTTCTTGCCGATCGCGAGCGACAGCTGGTCCTCCTCCACCAGGACCGTGGCCCGCTTGTCGACGTCGCTCGGAGTGACCTCCTTCACCTCGGCGGGCTTCAGGGCGTTCTTGATGAGCTCTCCGTAGTTCGAGTCCCAGCGGATGATGTCGATCTTCTCCCCGCCGAGCTCCTCGATGATGTTCTTGATCCGGCTGCCGCGCACGCCGACGCAGGCCCCGACGCAGTCCACGCGGTTGTCGCTGCTGCTCACGGCGACCTTGGTCCGGTAGCCCGCCTCGCGCACCAGGGCGTGGATCTCGATGATGTTCTGCCCGATCTCCGGCACCTCGAGCTCGAAGAGCCGCTTGATGAAGTTCGGATGGCTCCGCGAGAGGAGGATCTTGACCTTCGTCCCCACCTTCTTGACGTCGAGCACGTAGGCCCGGATCCGGTCGCCCACGTGGTAGCGTTCGCCCCGGACCTGCTCCTTCTTGGGGAGGATCCCGTCGGTTTTCCCGAGGTTCACGATGATGTTCTGCCCCTCGAACCGACGGATGTTCCCCAGGACGATGTCCTTCTTCCGGCGGATATACTCCTGGTAGATCACGTCCCGTTCCGCCTCGCGGATCTTCTGGAAGATGATCTGCTTCGCGGACTGGGCGGCGATGCGCCCGAACTCGTTCGGGTCGATCTCCTCGCCGGAGGCGTCGAAGGCGTGGATCTCCCCCGTCTCGCGATCGATCTCGACCTCGATGTCCCGGTCGATCCCGAACCTCTTCTTGGCCGCGGAGAGGAGCGCGGATTCGACGCCCTCGAAAATCACTTCCTTGTCGATGTCCTTGGCCCGGTGGATCGTGTCCACGATCCTCAGGATTTCTTCCGGCTTCATGGAATGCTCTCTCCGAAATCCGTCCAGCCAAAAAAAACAGTGGGCACTCATGACCCACTGTGGACACGCCTTCTGCGGGTTCTGGCGAAACCGTAGTCTAGCCGCGTCCCGTCAGGCTGTCAACCGTCGCCCGGGAAATGGGGCGCCGCAAAGCGTTCCAGCCGAGGAGGGTAGTGCGCCCTGGCCCGTCCTGGAAAGCGGTGCGGCGAGCGGGTCTTCAGAACTCCGAGAGAGGTTTGGCCAGCCGGAAGCCCAGGTTGTCGTCGCGAGTCTCAGGCTGGAAGCCGCGTCGCGCCGCAACCCGCAGATCCCACTCGTTTTCGGAATTCCAGGCACCTCCGCGGATGACGCGATCCACGCCGTTCTCCGGCCCGAGCGGATCTTCGTCCCGCGCCGTCATGTAGTAGTCGGTGCCGTACCAGTCCTGGCACCACTCCCACACGTTGCCTGCCATCTGGAGGGCCCCGCAGGGGCTCGCGCCTTCCTCGAAGGCCGCGACGGGCGCGGTCTGGGCGTGTCCGTCCCCGTCGCCTTCCAGGTTCGCGTGGAAGGCCCCTCCGTCTGCGGCCGGAGTCTCGCCCCAGGGGAACTTCCGCGTGGAACCCGGGCTCGGGTCCCACCCTGCGGCCTTCTCCCACTGAGCCTCGGTCGGAAGGCGGCAGCCCGCCCACTGGGCGTACGCGGCGGCTTCCATCCAGGTCACGCCCACGACGGGATGGTCGTCCCCGGCCCACGCCGGACGGGTCGGGAGCGCGGTGCCGCTCTCCTTGCAGAAGGCCGCGTACTGCCCCCAGGTGACCGGGCTCTTGGCGATGAGGTAGCCCGAGAGCGCGACCTGCCTCCGGGGCCGCTCGTTGTCGTCTCCCTCGCCTTCCTCGGATCCTCGGGCGAAGGGTCCGGCCGGGATGAAGATGTACACGCCCCCGTCCTTCGGGTTGGTCACCTCGTGATAGCCCCGCGCGTTGGGCCCGACGTAGGACCAGCCTCGGGGGACCGGCTTGCGGAGCACGGCGACCTCCGCGATCGACTCATGACCGGCGCGGTCGAGAGCGCGGACCCGGATCGTGAAGAGGTCCGTGGTGACCGCCAGGTCGAGGCTCGCCCGCCCACGGGTGACCTTCGCCTCGCGCTCGGCGATCTCGACCCGCGCGAGATCTCCCCCGTCGTTCACCTCGACCACGACCTGGACGGAGTCTCCTTCCACGATCGTCCCGGGCGCGGGCGAAACGATCGTGACGATGGGCGGCGTCGTGTCACGGTTCACGCGTAGCTGGCGCTTCGCGCCCTCGGCTCCCGCCTTCCTCGCCTCGACGAGGAGGTCGTTGGGCCCCTCGGAGGGAAGGGGCACCGTCGCGCGGAAGGTGCCGTCCGGCGCCACGCTCGCGGCGACACCGGCGACCAGGACCTCCAGATCCGGCTCGCCCACCTTCCCCTCGACCGAGATCTCGTTCGTGCTCACCCACGCCCCTTCCGCGGGGGCAAAGATCGCGAGCGGCGGACCCTTCGCCTTCAGGGTGACCACGACCGACTCCTGCGCCGTCTTCCCGAACCGCTCCGCGGCGACGGTGAGACGGTTTTCCCCGTCCTTCAGGTTCACGGTCGCCCGGAACGTCCCGTCCACGACGGCGACTTCCTGGCCCCCGATCTTCACCTTCGCTCCCTCGCCCGGGACGACCTTCCCCACGACCTGGATCGGCGTCGTCTCCACGACCGCGCCGGAGGGTGGCTGCTCCACGGTGATGCGGGGCGCCGGTTCCTTTTCGGCGACCGACGCTTCGAGGCGGGCGCTCCTCGACTCGAGCTGGCGGTCGGGTTTCGCCGCGAGCGCCTGCCGGTAGTTCTCGATCGCCTCGACCCAGGCCTCCTTCTCCTCTGCGGCTTGCCCGCGCGCCCGGTATTCCCAGTGGCGGGCCTCGGGCGTGTCCTGGAACTTGCGGGCAGCGGCGAAGTCGTCGGCCGCCATGAGAGCGTTCCCCTCCTCCATCGCCCGCCGGCCGAGCTCCATCGCCTCTTCGTAGGTCTTGGCACGGCCGGCGCCGTTCGTCTGTGACGAGTTGCAGGCGGCGAGAGCGAGGGCTGTCGCGACAAGGCACACGACGAATCGCGGGTCGGGTCTCATGTCGGATCTCCGGGACTCTGGAGGGATTGACGGTCGGGAAAGAACCTGTAACTTTCTCCGTCCACGTGGCGACTGTCAACCCCTCCCGGCGCCTGCTTATAGTCTTCGCGAGGCCCCCGATCCCAGGTCGGGTCAAGTCCCGCCTGGCGGCCGCGATCGGCAAGGAGGCCGCGGCATCGTTCTACGCCGCCTTCCTCCAGGACACGCTCGCCGGTCTGGAATCTCTTCGGGGGGTCGAGCGCGCGATCGCCTGGAGCGAGGGTGGGAGCGCGTTCCCTGTCCCTCCCGGATGGCTTGCGTCCTCCCAGCGCGGCAAAGACCTCGGGGAGCGGCTCGCCAGCGCGTTCCTCGACGCCTTCGATTCCGGCGCGAGAGAGGTTGTGGTCCTGGGCAGCGACAGTCCGACCCTCCCGGCGAGCCGGGTGACCCAGGCTTTCGAGATCCTCGCCCGCCGCGACGCCGCGATCGGCCCGACGACCGACGGAGGCTACTACCTCATCGGGCTCCGGACGTTCCGCGAGCAACTCTTCCAGGACGTCGAGTGGGGGGGTACGAACGTCCTCGCCCGGACGCTCGAGAGCGCGGCGGCGGCCGGTCTCGAAACGGAGCTCCTGGCACCCTGGTACGACGTCGACACGAGCGCGGATCTCGCTTTCCTCGGCGCTCACCTTTCGGCGATTCTGCCCGGCGACCCGTGCAACGCGCCGGCGACTCGCCAGGCGATAGCGGCGTGGCTCGGGGCGGGCGGAACGGGGGCGTTTCCATTTCTCGATTGCACATCGGCATCGCTTGGGTAGAATTACGCGACTTTTGCCCTGAGCCACAAAGGCGCACGGATCCGACCATGAAGCGAGGCCTCCTCGCCGTGCTCCCCAACCCGCGAATCGCACGGACCCATCCAACCCGGGGGCGGAGCTTCCTGCCCCTGCAGATCGCGCTCGCCGCGACGGATGTCTTCCTCATCCAGGTCTCGCTCATCGCCGCGTTCTGGCTCCGGATGCGGAGCGGACTGTTCAGCCCGCCCGTGGTCGAGCTTGGAATCGACCACCTCTGGACGCTCGTCGTCGTCACGATCCTGCTCCTGTACGTCTACCGTTCGAGCGGCCTCTACCGCCCCGCAATGCTCTCGCGGCTGGCGCAGTCGGGCGCGATCCTGAAGTCCGTGACGCTCGCGATGGTCTTCCTGCTCTCGCTCACCTTCATGACCAAGACGCAGGCCTTCGTGGAGCGCCGGTCGGTGATCGCGGCGGCCTGGCTCTTCCTCGTGACGGGCGAGGTCCTGGCCCGCTGCGTGGTCTTCCCTCCCCTCGTCCGGAGGGTCCGGTCCCGTCGGCCCGCGCTCGTCCTGGGAACCGGCGAGTGCGCCCTCGAAGTTCTCGGGCGCTTCTCGCGCAACGGCTACCGCGACGGGATCGAAATCGCCGGGCTGGTGGACCTTTCGGGAAAGGCGTCCGCGAGCGAGGTGGGCGGCCTCCCCGTGCTCGGGACGCTTGCCGACCTGGAGCGCGTCGTGCGCGAGAGGGCGATCGAGGAGATCTTCCTGGCCGACCTCTCGCTCTCGCCCGACGACATCCTGGGGATCCTCTCCCGCTGCCGGAGGCTCGATGTCGGGATCCGGGTGGTGAGCGGGTTGTTCGAGCCCGTCTATCCCCGGATCGACACCGAGTACCTCGGCACCATTCCCCTCGTGCGGCTCCGCCGCCGGCCGCTCGACCGGCTGGCACGGATCGCGAAGCGCGGGATCGACCTCGCCGGCTCCGGAATGGGCCTCGTTCTCCTCTCGCCCGTGCTCTTCACGATTGCGTTCCTCATCAAGCTCACTTCCAGGGGGCCGGTCTTCTTCGTCCAGAAGCGGATAGGGAAGGAGGGGCGGGAATTCGATTTCCTGAAGTTCCGCACCATGAGGACCGACGCGGTTCCCGACTCGCACAAGGACTTCGTCCGGGCCTACATCAACGGGGAGAACGTTGCCGAGACTTGTGCCCGCACGCAAGCGCCCGTGAACAAGATCGTCGAGGACCCGCGGGTGACCGGAGTCGGTCGCTTCCTGCGCCGGTATTCGCTCGACGAGCTCCCGCAGCTCCTCAACGTCCTCTCGGGGGACATGAGCCTCGTCGGACCCCGCCCCCCGATCCCATACGAGGTCGAGATGTACCGGGAGTGGCACAAGAAACGGCTCGAGGCGATCCCGGGGATCACGGGGCTTTGGCAGGTGAGCGGACGAAACCGCCTTTCCTTCCAGGAGATGGTCCTCCTCGACCTCTACTACCTGGAGAACTGGTCGCTGGCGCTGGACCTCAAGATCCTCTTCTGGACGATCCCGGTGGCTTTCTTCGAGAAAGCCGGATACTGACCAGACTTCGGGTTTCAGCCTTCAGGCTTCAGAAAAACGAGGATCGGCGGTAGGCTGAGGGTCGCGCACTGAAGGCTGAAGACGGAAGGCTGAAGACTGGAATGATCGGCGTCGGGGTGATCGGCTGCGGCTACTGGGGCCCCAATCACGTCCGGAACCTGTCGGCGAACCCCTCCTCGCGGGTGCTTTACGCCTGCGACCTGTCCGAGGAGCGGCTCGCCCATGTCGGCAGGCTCTACCCCGCGACCCGCCCCGTACGGGACTACCAGGAGGTGCTCCGCGACCCGGCGGTCGATGCGGTCGTGGTCGCCACCCCCGTCTCGACCCACGCGCGGATTGCGCTCGACGCGTTCCGGGCCGGGAAGCACGTCCTGGTCGAGAAGCCCATGACGGCATCGGTCGAGGACGCGCTCCGCCTGATCGAAGCCGCCGACCGGGCCGGGAAGATCCTCATGGTCGGCCATACCTTCCTCTACGCATCGGCCGTGCGCATGATCCAGCGCACGATCGCGGGCGGAGTGCTGGGGCGGATCCACTACGTCAGCATGCAGCGCTTGAATCTCGGCCTCTTTCAGACCGACTACAACGTCGTCTGGGACCTCGCGCCGCACGACGTCTCGATCCTGCTCTACCTCCTGCCCGCGCGTCCCGTCGCCGTGTCGGTGCACGGGCGGGCCAACGTCCATCCCGGGGTCGAAGACGTGGCGATGATGACGCTCCGGTTTGACGACGGCATGATCGCCTTTCTCCACTTCTCCTGGCTCGACCCCAAGAAGGTTCGCCAGGCGATCTTCGTCGGGGACAAGAAGATGCTCGTCTACGACGACATCCGCGACACGGAGAAGGTCGACATCTACGACAAAGGCGTCTCCGCCCCCAAGCACTACGACACCTACGCCGAGTTCAAGTTCTCGTACCGTTACGGCGAGAAGGTCACGCCGTACATCGAGGAAGTCGAGCCCTTGAAGTTCGAGTCGGCCCACTTCCTGGAGTGCATCCAGACCGGGAAGAAGCCTCTCACCGACGGCGCGAACGGCTTGGAGGTCATCCGGGTGCTGGAAGCGAGCCACCGCTCCATCAAGAACGGCGGCGGCTTCGAGAAGATCGGGTAGGTGGCAGGCTGGAGACTGGGAGGCAGGCTGGAGGCTAGAGGCTGGAGGAAAAACAGAGGGGAAAAAGCGGCGCGCCCTCGGCCGTTTCTCCAGCCTCCAGCCTCCAGCCTACAGCCTGGTTTTGAGACTACTCGCCCTGGACGAACCAGAACTCCTTCTTCTGGCCCTCCTTGGCGTCCACGTTCTCGACCCTGATCTTCCACTTCTTGTCCATCATCGGTTCGCCCGTAGCGGCGTTCTTCATCGGCACCTCGACCGACTGTTGCTCCCAGCCATCCGTGGTCATCGACTTCACGCGCTGGATGGAACCGGGATCGATCCCGGGGTGCCTCGTCTTGAGATCCGCGTCGTCGAACGCCCAGTCCTCCCCCGCCGCGCCGCCCTCCGTGAACCGGAACTTCGTCTGAATCCGCGTCTGCATGCGGGGTACGGAGTCGAACGCGACCTCGATGAGCTTGTACTTCGTGCGCATGTCGAGCTTGGTGGGGCTCTTCTTCTGCGGGTCCCCGTCCTCGAACGCGTAGACGCCCTCCAGGCCGACCGTGTTCCCGACGCTGAACGAGTCCTTGTAGATCCACCAGGTGCCCGCGATGTTCTTCCTGACCTCGATCGACGGCTTCTGCACCTGGCCGAAGTCGAGGACGGTGAGGAGCTTGATCTCGACGTTGTCCGGAATCTGGACCGAGACCTCGCTCGTCGCGCCCTTCGATTCCTGGAGCTCGGTTCCGTCCTGCGGCGGGAACGTCTGGCCGCCCCCGGCGCTCGTGTTGTCGGAGAGCGTCGTGACCACGTAGTAGTAGGTCATGTTGGGCTCGAGCCGCGCCTCCGGCCCCTCATCGGCGAAACTCACCACGCCGCCCGGGGTCCCGCCTCCGGTCATGACCCGGTGGAGGGTGGCGGGGCTCCGTCCCTTCTTGCCTGCCTTCTGGTCGTCCCCGCTCCACCGGTAGACCGCGTACCCCCATACCTGGGCGACCGTCTTCTTCCTCTTCTCCGGATCGGACTCGCCCGGGTCGTCGATGCTCTCCGGGGGAGCGGTCCAGGAGAGGTCCACCTTGCTCTGGGAAGGGGTCGCCTTGAGGGCGGTCGGCGGCAGGATCACGTGCTCCTGCGGGGGAGCCTCGACGCGGATCGTGATGTTCGGCACGTTGTAGAACGCCCACCGGGAATCGAGCGCGTGGTGCGGCACGGGAAGCCAGCGGCGCGCGGTCTCGGCCTCGATCGGGGGAGCTGTCCGGGGAACCGCCTTGGCGTCTTCGCTCCCCTTGCGCTTCAGACTCTCGATCGTGTCGCGCGCGCTCCGCTCTCTTTTGTCCAGATCTCCGATCCGGGAGTCGGGGAACGCGCTCCATCCCACGAAGACAAGGAAGACCAGCAGACTCCCGCCAAATGCCAGCTTCTCCCCGTGCCGGAAGAGGAGTTCCTTGGGGTCCACAGCCATGGCCGTCTTTCTCCTGCTCGCTCTCCAGAGGTAACGCGGCATTATAGGAAGCACAGAGGCCCCTGGCAAGAAGCAACTTCCAGAGAAAACGCAGCCGGGTTCTCCCGAACCAGCGGGCTTCCGGGATCGTTTCGATAGAGAGAGGGCCCGGCGCGGATCCGTTGTAACGGCCGGGACACGCTGCTAGTATCACCGCCCGAACCAAGGAGGACCAGGGACCCATGCGACGCGACTTCAAGCCCATCCCAGAACCCTTCCGCCGGGCGGGCGCCGGCGGCTCCCTCTCCGTCATCCTCCTCGTCCTGGCTCTCCTCGCGACGCCGGCGCTGGCCGACGAGATCCATCTCAAGGAGGGATCGAGCGACCACCTGATGGAAGTCGAGGTGCGCAGCGTCACCTACAAGAAGGTGTTCTACGTGCGTCCGCCCATGGAGCAGGAACAAGACGAGGACATGGAAGACGTGTCGGAGATCGTCTTCACGGTCAAGCCCCCCGACTACGAATCGGCCGAGGCCTACTACGCCAAGGGGAACTACACCCAGGCGGCCTCGGCCTTCAAGCGGGCCACGAAGGACCCCACCCGGAATGGATGGGTGGACCAGTATTGCCTCTTCTACATCGCACGGTGCCAGCTGGCGCTCGGAGCCTCCGGCAAGGCCTCGGAAGCCTATCAGGAGCTCCTCACGAAGTTCTCCGACACGATTCACCTCGCCGCGGCGCACCTGGCGCTGGCCGAGATCCACCTGGCTGGGGGCCGGATCGAGGAGGCGCGTGGCGTCCTCAAGACCCTGGTCGACAAGGTCAAGAAGGACAACCTGAAGAAGGAATGGGGCTTCCAGGCGAACCTCTCCCTCTGTCAGATCGACGAGACGCAAGCCCAGGCGGCCAAGGATGCGGGGAAGCTCGACAAGGCCGGGCAAGCGTACAAGAAGCTCTCGGAGGAAACCCGGTCGGCCTCCAAGGAAATCCACTACAAGGCGCGCCTGGGTTTCGCGCGGTGCGCTCTCGCCGACGCCGCGAAAAGGGCCGCCGCGCGGGAAGCCTGCGATGGACTCGTCAAGAGCCTCGAAAACGAGGACACCGAGATCAAGAGGATCCAGCGCACCCAGGACGCGGAGTATCGGATTCGCAGCGAGGGGAGCGGGACCTGGCTGGAGACGGAGGGCGAATCCTACTACTTCGACACCGCCGTCCTCGCCGGCGCGTACAACGGGCTCGCGGTCTGCCTCTTCGACGAGAAGCAGTACAAGCCCGCGCTCCGTGCCGCGCTCCGCGTGGTCGTGCTCTACCCGCACGCCGCGGTCGAGATGCCGCAAGCCCTCTACTACGCGGCGTGCAGCTTCGACCTCCTCGCCAACGACGCCAACGGCTGGAAGGACCGGTCCCGCGCGATGCAGGACCGCCTCCGCGCGGAGTTCGGTGACACCGAGTGGGCGAGGATGCCGTTGAAGAGGTAAACGCCCGAGGGTCGGATTCCAAGGCGACGGGAGGCTAGGTTAGTCGTCCATCTCGGAACGTCGAACTTCGAACGTCGAACTTTGAACTTCGAAGTTGGAAGTTCAGAGTTCAAAGTTCGGTGTTCGATCTCCCCCCGTGCCGGGCAGAATATCCGCGTCCAACCCCATCGCGGTCTCGTTTCAGGGGCTCTCCCTCGGGCGCTCGAGGAGCTCCACGAGAACCCCGTGCGCGTCCTTGGGATGCAAGAACGTCACGCGGGCCCCGCCGGCGCCCGCGCGCGGTTGCTCGCTGGTCGTGCGGTAGCCCAGGGCGCGGAACCGCGCGATCGTCCGATCGAGGTCGTCCACCTCGAACGAGAGATGATGGACGCCGGGGCCGCGCTTCGCGAGGAACTTCGCGATCACGCCCCCCTCTCCGGCTGCTTCCTCCATGAGCTCGATCGCGGGCCCCCCGGGAACCGGGAACTTCCGGACCCGGATGCCCTCTCCCTCCACGAGCTCCGTCTCCCCTCCCGCGAGGCCCATCGCCTCCGCCCAGAACCGCGAGGCCACCGCGAGCGATTCAACTGCGATCCCGACGTGATTGAGGCGCATCCCTGTCCGGGGTCGCGCATCCGCGCTCCGGTCGGGTTCGCTCACGGCTCGATCCTCATGAGTACCTGTCCCTTCTCCACGGCACGGCCGATCTCTACCAGGACCTCGGTGACTCGCCCGCCGGCGGGCGCCACGATCTCGTTCTCGAGCTTCATCGCGTCCAGGACCGCGACCGGCTGGTTCCTCTCCACCCGCGAGCCCGTCTCGGCGAGGAGCCGGACGACCCGCCCGGGAATCGGGGCGCGGACCTCCCCGTGCCCGCCCGTACCCGTCCCGGCGGGCCGGACCGAGGAGAGCGCGGCAACCCGGGCGTCCTGGACGCGCACGCTGTAGTCGATCCCGCCCAGGAGGACGTGGAACCGGTCCCCGTTCTCCCGGGCTCCGAAGACCCACTCGCTCTCCCCGATCCGGATGCGCCGGATGGGCGCGCCCCCGTCGAGGAGTTCGACAGGCAGCCGCTCGCCGCCGCGGACGACGTAGAAACGGCCGTCGTCCTCGACGAGCTCGACCTCGAAGGTCTCGCCCTCGCAGTCGGCGAGATACTTCACCGTCTCCCCCTCGCCAGCCGCCCGGACATCTTCCAGCCGCTCGCCTCCTGGCGGGGAGGTTGGGGCCCAGAGCGGACCCCCAGCCGCGCGAGCACGCAGGCGATCGCCGCAGCGGCGTTCCGATCCGGCTTCTCCAGGCGGGACGGGTCGTACTCCTCTTCGATGAACCGGATCGAGTACTCCCCGGCCCGAAAGCGCTCGTTCGACAGGCAGTAGAAATGGAACGGGATGTTGGTCTGGATCCCAACCACCAGATACTCGGAGAGCGCCCGCCGCATCCGGTCGAGCGCCTCCTCGCGGGTCCGGCCCCACACCGCGAGCTTCGCGATCATCGGGTCGTAGTACGTCGTGACCTCCATCCCCTTGGCGACCCCAGAATCCAGGCGCACGTACGGTCCCGCGGGCTCCCGCAGGTCCTCGATCCGACCCGGGCACGGGATAAACCCCTGGTACGGGTCCTCGGCGTAGATCCGGCACTCGACCGCCGCTCCCCGGGGTTCGATCGCGCGGTCGGGAAGGGAGATCGCCCCGCCCGCCGCGATCCGGATCTGCTCGGCGACGAGATCGAGGCCCGTCACGAGCTCCGTCACCGCATGCTCCACCTGGAGGCGCGTGTTCATCTCCAGGAAGTAGAAGCGGCCGTCCTCGTCC
>JACQVV010000536.1 GCA_016209595.1 Planctomycetota bacterium | reverse complement strand
GTCCGAATCCCTCGAGACCTGCGTCCGCGCCCTCGAGAAGGCCGCCCGCGGCGTCGCCCACGCCCACCGCCAGGGAATCCTCCACCGCGATATCAAACCCGGGAACATCATGCTGGGGGAGCACGGCGAGGTCTGGGTCCTCGACTGGGGACTCGTGGCGGCCAAGGGCGAGAGCCTCGTGGATACTCACATCGAGGACGAAACAGGACCGGAGGCCCTCACCCGCGCCGGCGTCACGATCGGCACGCCGGGCTACATGGCCCCCGAGCAGGCCGAGGCGGGCAAGGCGCACGTCGGCCCTCCCGCGGATGTCCACGGCCTGGGCGCGGTCCTCTACGAGCTCCTTACCGAGGAACGCCCCTACGGCGGCCAGACCTCGGGCGAGGTCATCCACCAGATGTCGCTCGGCCCCCCGGCCCCTCCCGACGACACTGTCCCGCGACCGCTCGCCGCGATCGCCATGAAGGCGCTCGCACAGAAGCCGCCGAACCGCTACCCTTCCGCGGACGCCTTCGCCGACGATCTCGCGGCTTTTCTCGCCCGCCAGCCCATCTCGGCCTATCGCGCGCCGATTCCCGTCCGCGCGGCCGCCTTCGTTCGCCGGCATGTCATGGCCTCTGCCCTCGCGGCCGTCGCCTTTCTCGGGGCTCTGGGCGCGGCGGCGGTCATCGGCGGAAGGGCGCGCCTCGAGACCGCGGCCGCGAGCGCCCGGGAGAACGAGAAGGCCCGGGAGGAAAAAGAGCGCCACGAGAACGCCGAGAAGGGCCTCGCTGCCGCTCTCGCGCGGGCGCAGGGTGCACAGGCGAGGCGCCTCGACGCGCTCAAGATCTATGCCGCCCCCTTCGAGAAGGTCTACACGGGCGACGAGCAGCCGGCCGAGCTCATTGACAGGACCTTCCTCGCCGCAACGGACCCGGAGATTGCCCGGGCCGAGGACGGCTGGCAGGCGGCCGCGACCGAGGCGCGGATCCACCTCGAGACGCTCGGCGCCCCGCGCTCGCAAGAGCTCGACGGCCAGGAGCTCGACTGGGCGATCGAGGTCGCGCTTGCGCACGAGGCAGCGATCATCGAGAGCCGGTGGATCGAGCGGCTGCGGCAGAACGAGGCCCCCTTCTGGAAACCCGTGCTCGAACTCGTGGAGAAGGGCGTGACGAGCGAGCGGGCCGAGCACGTGCTTGCCGGGACGGGAAGGCTCCTTATGGGTCCCATCCCGCCGGGCTGCAAGGCTGCGCTCTTCGAGATCGTCACGGCACAGAACCCCTTTGGGAGGCGGGAGGTCGAGCTCAGCGAAGACCTTAGGCTCGGGAGTTACGACCTCGTGGTCACGCGGACAGGCGAGACATTCCACTTCCCGGTTCTGGTCGAGCGCGACCGGACGAAGTGCCTCGAGATCGTCTTGCCCGGGAGCGTTCGGGAAGGCTTCGTCTGGATCCCGCCCGGAGAGTTCCTCGCCGGCGGCGACGCCCAGGACGCTTTCCCGCGACATCGCCGGAAGCTCGAGAAGGGCTTCTTCCTGGCCCGGACCGAGGTCACGTTCGGCGAGTACATCGGGTTCCTGCAAGAGACCCCGGACCGGAGCGGTCTCCTACCTGTCGTGGACACAAACGAGGGCACGAAGCCAGTCCTGTCGGACGGTCTGTCTATCGCCTTCCCGAGCGTTCGCATCGCCACGCCCGTCCTCGGCGTAACCCGGATGGCCGCGGAGCGATATCTCGCCTCGCGGAACGCCCGCCTCCCGACGGAGTTCGAGTGGGAACGCGCGGCCGGAGGGGCCGACGGTCGGGTCTACGCCTGGGGAGACGAATTCGACAAGGAGTTCGCGAACGTCCAGGAAGAGTTCCCCCCCGCGAACACGGGCGCCCACCCGCGGGACGAGTCGATCTTCGGCGTCCTCGATCTCGCGGGGAGCGTCTCGGAGTGGACATCGACGGATCTCCCGCCGAACATGGCCGCGATTCGAGGCGGGTACGGGGTGGTCGGCGAAGACAAGGCGCGCCGGGCGTACCGCCTCACCACCCTGGATCCAGCAAGCCCGCGGGATTACGTTGGATGCCGCGCGGTCGCCGATGGGCAGTAGCCGCCCTACTTGCGAAGGACTTCCCGAAAGCCATGCGACAGACCCGGGGAAGCCGGTTCTCTCGCGAGGCGCGCCGACACCCGGGCTTGGGGCTCTCCATCGACAGGGTAACCCCCTTTTATCCCGAGCAGATTGCTCCCGTCGACGAACGGCGAGCTCGTCCATTCAAGGACGTTCCCCGCAAGCCCCGAGACGCCGAATATCGATCGATCGGTCTCGGGAACACCCGCGCTCGTCCAGCGTGGAACTTCCTGGAAGTCGAGCGTGTTCGCGGCCTTCGGGAGATACTTGTCCCCCCACGGGAATTCCCGGCCCGCGACGCCCCGGGCGGCGAGCTCCCACTCGGTCTCGCTCGGGAGGTCGCCTGTCCAGCCGGCAGGCGCGGTCTTCAGGCAGAACTCGAGCGCCTGTCGCTGGGTCACGTTCACGACTGGCCAGTCAGAGTGGGACCCTTCGAGCTGGCTCCCGAACTCGCGAAACGTCACCTCGGTCCGGCCGATCAAGAAGGCTCGCTCGACGCGAGTCCGGCGATACCGCGTCGCGTTCCGGCCGTTGCCGCCGATGTAGAGCGTCGTCGCGGCCGGGATCCAGACGAAGCCCTTGGGGATCCCGTCCGGGATCTCCCTCGCGTCGATCTCCTCGAATTCGGCGCGCTCGAGGAGCACCTCGAAGAGAAAGTCGTTTCCCCGGTACGCGACCTTGACGAGGTAGTTCCCCATCGCCAGGACCTGCGACTCCCTGCCGGAAATGTGGCGCTCCTCGCCGATCTTCCAGCGCTCCTCGGCGTCCCGCTCGATCGGGGCGAGCGAAACGCTCGCGCCATCGGGAAGCCGCGTCACGGCGAGCTCCCCGTCGCCTTCGAGAATGGCAGCGAGCTCCGAGAGCTCGCTCGCCCAGCCAGGGTTCGCCCCGAGCGTCTCCACGAGGGCCTCGGCGGCAAGTCGGAACGGGTTCTTCTCGGCCACTCCTCTAAGCGCCTTCCGGGCGCGCGAGATGTCGCAAGCCAGGAGCGCCTCGCCGACGGGCCGGGTCTCGCGCGCGCGGTCGAGCGTCCGGGTCGAGAGTGTCTTTCGCTCCTCGTAGCCCGCGTAGGCGAAGAGCCATTCGAGCCGACCCTTCTCGATCGCGAGGCGGAAATCGAGGACCCGCGGGTCATGGCCCGCCCCTTGCAAGGCGACCTCGACTGTCTGGGCGAGACCGGTTCGCTCCCGCGAGAGTCTTGCGAGCTCGCCGTCGAGCGAGATCTCCTCGTCTGTCGGGCGCCTTTGCTCGGTGTCGTGGTAGAGCTTCTCCCTGTCCATGAGGCGCGTGAGCCGCTCGAGGTCGATCTTCTCGAGCTCCGGCAGTTTCTCCCTCGCATCGAGGAGCGCCGCCTCGATCGCCTGGGCCTCGGCCCGGTCCTCGATCTCGCCCCGCTGGGCCTCCTCTCTCTTGTGGAGAAGGTAGAACGCGGCGCTCCCCAGAAGGATGAGAACCAGGACGAGACCGCTCCCGGCGAGGACCGTTGCAAGGGCAGGCCGCCGGTGCCCCCACGCGGCGAGGCGCTGCCGGAGCGGGAGCTTCGTCGCGCGGAGCGTGCTCGCGCCGTCGAGGTAGGCCCCGAGGTCGCGCGCGAGCTGCCCCGCGTCCTTGTACTCGTGCCGGACGATCGACCAGAGGGGCTTCGGGGCCTTGCCGTAGGGGACGATCGCTCGCCGGAGGAGTTTTTGGACACCGCGGGCGGCGGAGTCGTGGCGCTCCCCCGGCTCGTCCCAGCCGATCACCCGGAAGTGGCCGTCCGGGAAGAGCAGGACCTGGTCGAGGTCGAGACGCGGATGAAGGACGCCGCGCCCCTCGGCGTGGGCCGCGGCGTGGGCGACCGTCACGACCGCGCGGAGGACCTCGTCGCGGGTCATCTCGGAGAGGCACTTCGAGAGCGGCCGTGCCACGGTGTGGTCCATCGCGGCAAGGAAGACCTTCCCCTCGGGATCGCGGCCTACGTCGTAGACCGTGACCGCCGCCGGGTGCTCCAGGCGCCCCGCGAGGTTCGCCCGCGCGAGGAGCGATTCGCCGCCCACGACGAGCAGGACCTCGCGTTCCGACATCCGGTCCCACGCCCGATGGAAGTCGTCCCCTTCTGCCGAGCCGAGCGCCTCCCGGACCTCGTACCGCGGCTTCCCCTCGGGGGTGAACCAGCCTCGCGCGGGGCTCGCCATGGGAGTTCCTCCGGGCATCTCTCGCCCCGTGTGCCGGCTACCGGCCCTCCTGGATGCGATGAAGGACGCGCAGGGCCGCGTCGAGCTTCTCGCCCTGTCTCAATAGAAGATGGAGCATTTCGTGGACCGTCTTGCAGTTCTGCTTCCAGCGCTCCTCGTTCTGCTTCCAGCGCTCCTCGCTCTTCTTCTCGTTTTCTCGCCAGCGCTCCTCGTTCTTCTGCCAGCGCTCCTCGTTCTTTTTCTCTGTCTCCCGCCAGCGCCCGTCGTTCTTCTGCCAGCGCTCCCGGTCCTCGAGGTAGACCTTCTCGAGGAACGCGATCCGCCTGTCCGCTGGTCCGTTCGCTCCGGCCATGAAACCCTCCCTTGTCCGGGGTCGCGCAAGCGCTCTTGGCTCTACGCGGTCCCGCTATTCTTCTTGCCAGGCCACTGGCGCTTGAGGAGGCGGCCAAGGGCGCGCCGGGCCTTGCTGCGGGATCGCCGGTCCGCGGCAAGCTGCTCTCCGTGTCTCTCGACCTTCTTGCCGTGGCTCTCGAGCATCCGGAGCATCTGGCGAATCTTCTCCTCGATCTTCTTCCAGCGCTCGCGGTTCTTCCGGTCCGCCTTCTCGAGGAGCCCCAAGCGCTTCTCGACCGATCCCTTCGCTCTGGCCATCGGATCTTCCTCGCAGCCCAATTCTACCACCGGTCGCCGCCGGATCTCGTACCGCGGCTTCCCCTCGGGCGTGAACCACCCTCGCGCAACCTGGCTCATCGAACGTGAGTCTAAAACAATGCAACGTTTGGGGGGCTATACTGGCGGCCCGCCATGGATTCGCGATTCCCGCTGCTCCTGGAAGAGATGGGGTTCCTGCCGGCCGGCGCCGCCCGGGAAGCGGCGGCGAGCGAGGATCCGGTGGGGTACGCCATGGGCCTCCTCGCCGCCCAGGGGAAGATCGAGGAGGCCCTCGAAGCGCTTCTCGCGACGAACCTCCCGGACCAGATCGCCCTTCGCGCGCCGATCTGGTGCGAGAGGGCGCGACAGTTCCTCGCGGTCACGGCAGCGGACAGGAAGGGGAGGCACTCTGCGTTCGGGCTCACGAGGGCGGCTACCGATCTGGGCGGGGAAGAGGGAGCACAGCCAGCGACAACCCCCGCTGACAGGCCAGGTGGCTCCCTCGCCGCCCTCCCGGACCGCTACGAGGTGAAGGGCGTCCTCGGGCGCGGCGGCATGGGGACCGTCTACGAGGTTCACGACTCCCTGCTGGGCCGCACGGTGGCGCTGAAGATCCTCGAGCACGGAACCCCCCAGCAGAAGCGCCGCTTCTTCTCCGAGGCGCGGGCCACGGCGCTCCTCGGCCACCCGAACATCCTCCCCTGCTACACGGCGAGAACCGATTCAGAAGGACGTCCCTACTACACCATGATGCGGGTCGAGGGGAGGACCCTGGAGAGGGCCCTTCGCGAAGCTACACCGCTCCCGCTGGAGCCCGCGCTCCGCGCCCTGGCCCATGCGGCGCGCGCCGTCGCGCACGCCCACCGCCAAAAGATGATCCACCGGGACCTCAAGCCCGCCAACATCATGCTCGGAGAGCACGGCGAGGTCTGGGTGGTCGACTGGGGGCTCGTCCGATCGGGACCGCTCGATGAACCCGGCCCAGGGGGCGTGGCACCCTTTGGCCACGCGGATGGGCGCCTCACGGCGACCGGCGACGTCCTGGGCACGCCCGCCTATCTCTCGCCCGAGCAGGCACGGTCCGATCCGGGGCGGATTGGACCCCACACGGATGTCTACGGTCTGGGCGCGATCCTCTACGAGATCCTCACCCGCACTCCGCCGAACAACCAGAAGTCGCTCGCGCAGATCTTCGAGGCCCTCGCAAGAGGGGCCGTGGAACGGCCATCCTCGCGTGCCCCGGAGAGGGAGATCCCTCCCGCCCTTGAGGCGACCTGCCTGAGAGCGATGGCACCGGCACGCGCCAGACGCTATGCAAGCGCCGACGACCTGGCGGACGACCTCGAAGCCTACCTCGCCCGCCAGCCCGTCTCGGCCTACGCGGCGCCCCTCCCGGCCCGCGCCGCGGCCTGGGTCCGGCGACACCTCGTGGCCTGCGCCCTGGCCGCGGTTCTCGCCCTCGCCGCGCTCGGGGCCGCCGCGGTCCTCGGCGGCAGGGCACGCCTGGAGGCCGCGGCCGCGAGCTCCAGGGAGAGCCAGAAGACCAGCGAAGAGAACGACCGGCGCGACAACGCCGAGAAGGGCCTCGAGGCGGCTCTCGCGGATGCACGCAAGGCTCACGCCGCGCGCCTCGGCGCCCTTGAGGACTACGCGCGCCCGTTCGAGAAGATCTACACGGGGAACGAGACTCCAGGAGAGCTCCGCGACAGGGTCTTCCTCCCCGCGACCGATTCGAGAATCGCCCGGGCAGAGGACGACTGGCTCGCCGCGGCCACCGAGGCGAGGATTCACCTCGCCACACTCGCCGGGACAGGATCGAGCGATCTCGCGCCCAGGCAGCGAGAGATCGATCTCCAGGAGCTCGAATGGGCGATCGAGTCTGCGCTTGCCGCCGAGGGCGCGATCATCGAGAGCCGGTGGATCGAGCGTCTACGGCAAAACGAGGCCCCCTTCTGGAAGCTCGTCATCGAGATCGTCAACAGAGGCGTGACGAACCACCGTGCGGGAAAAATCCTCGCCGGCACGGGGAAGCTCGAAACCCCAGCGCTTCCCGGGACATGCAAGGCCGTGCTCGCGGAGGTTGTGACGAGCGAGAACCCCTTCGGGCGGCGAATCGTCGTGGAGAGGGTCGATTCGTGGGGGGAGACCCTGGAGCTTCTCCTCGGGAGCTACGACCTCGAGGTCACGCGCGGCGAAACGACCTTCCACTTCCCGGTCCTCGTCGAGCGCGACAGGACGAAGCGCCTCGATATCGTCGTGCCCAAGAAGCTCCGCGAAGGCTTTATCTGGATCCCGCCCGGCGACTTTCTTGCGGGCGGCGACGCCGAGGACGCCTTTCCGCGGCATCGGCGGAGGCTAGAGAAAGGCTTCTTCATGGCCCGGACCGAGGTGACGCGGAGTGAACACCTTGTCTTTCTCTTTACCGAGAGCGACCGCACCAAGAGCGACGGCATCGATCTGCTCTTGCGTGAGCTGTCGGGCCAGCGCTATCGGCCGGTCCTGCCTGACGATCTCTCGACGGCGTTCCAGGCTGGCTCCTCGGACGGGCCGGCCTTCGGTGTGACCCGCATGGCAGCCGAGGAATACCTCGGCTCGCGCGGTTGTCGCCTCCCGACAGAGTTCGAGTGGGAACGCGCCGCGGGAGGAGCCGACGGCCGGGTCTATGTCTGGGGGGATCTGTTCGGCGCGGGATTCGCGAACGTGGGGACTGGTTCTCGACCGGCCGACTGCGGCACTCACCCGCGGGACGAGTCGATCTTCGAGGTCCTCGACCTTGGCGGGAGCCTCCGCGAGTGGACATCGACGGATTTGCCGTCGAACAGGGTCTCGATCCGGGGCGGGAGCTGGGGATTTGGCGAGGAGAAGGCTCGCCGCGCCTACCGGTTCACGACGCTCTCAGCAGACTCGCCCAGGCCATGGATCGGCATCCGCGCCGCGGCCGATCCCGAGTAGTCCGCTTACCTGCGAAGCACTTGTCGAAAACCGAGCGTGTGGACGCTGACGTCGGCTGACGCACCCATGCGCGCCGGCGCCATGGCCTGCTGCTCTCCATGGTGGAAGTAGCCCCCCTTGACCGTGACGAGCTGGGTTCCCTGGGCGAACGCCGATTTCGTCCATTCGACGACGTTTCCAGCCATGCCCTGGACACCGAAGATCGATCGATCCGTCTCGGGGACCCCCGCCGCCGTCCGCGACGAATTCTCGCGGTAGTCGACCGTGTTGGCGGCGTGCGCGAAGTATCTGTCCCCCCAGGGGAAGTCTCGCCCGGCCACCCCCCGGGCGGCGAGTTCCCACTCGGCCTCGGTGGGGAGATCGCCGGTCCAGCCAGGGGACGCGCTCCTCCGACAGAACTCGAGCGCCTGGAGGTGGGCGATCCCCCCGACGGGTCCGTCCGGCTCGGCGCCTTCTCCCTGCACTCCCGCCTCGCGGAACGTGACCTCGGTCAGGCCGATCAAGAAGGGCGCCTCGACTCGGGCCCGGCGATAGCGAGTCGCGTTCCTCCCGTCTCCGCCGACGTAGAGCGTGGCGGCGGGAATCCAGACGAAGCCGTCCGGGATCGCGTCCGGGATCTCCCGCGCGTCGATCTCCTCGAGTTCCGCGCGCTCGAGGAGCACCTCGAACAGAAACTCGTTCCCGCGATGGACGACCTGGACGAGGTAGTTCCCCATCGGGCGGGCGTACACCTGGTTCGCGACGATCTCGTTCTCCTCTCCGATCTGCCAGCGCTCCTCGGCGTCGCGCTCGATCGGAGCGAGCGAGATGCTTGCGCCCTGGGGAATCCCGCTCACGGCAAGCGTTCCATCGCCCACGAGGACGGCCGCAAGCGTGTTGAGCTGGCGCGCCCAGTCCAGATGGACTTCGAGAGTCTCCACCAGGGCTTCGGCGGCAAGCCGGAAGGGATTCTCGTCGGCGACTCCGGAAAGCACCTCTCGCGCCCCCGCGATATCGTGAGCGAGGAGGGCCTCGCCCACGGCGCGGGTCTCTCGGGCGCGGCCGAGCGTCCGGGTCGAGAGAGTCTTTCGCTCCTCGTAGCCCGCGGCGGCAAAGAGCCACTCGAGCCTCCCCTTCTCCAGAACCAGGCGGACCTCGAGAGCGTGCGGGTCGCCTTCGGCCGCTGTCAGGGCAACCTCGATCTCCTGGGCAAGGCCGGTCCGCTCGCGCGAGAGCCGGGCGAGCTCGCCATCGAGCTCGATCTCCTCCTCCGTCGGCCGCCTTTGCTCGGTCGCGTGGTAGAGCTCCTGCCTATCCTTCAGTCGCTTGAGCCGCCACCTGTCGAGCTTCTGGACCTCCGGGATCTTCTCGCTCGCCTTGGTGAGGGCTGCCTCGATCGCCTCGGCCCCGGCCTGCCCCTCGAGCTCGACCCGCTGCGCCTCTTCCTTCTCGTGGAGAACGTAGAACGCGCCGCTCGCGAGGATAGACAGGACGAGCACGAGGCCGCTCCCGGCGAGGACGGTCGCAAGGGCAGGACGCCTGTGCCCCCAGGCCGCGAGGCGCTGCCGGAGCGTGAGCTTCGTCGCCCGGAGCTCGCTCGCGCCGTCGAGGTAGGCCGCGAGGTCGCGCGCGAGCTGCCCCGCATCCCTGTAGTCGTGCCGGACGATCGACCAGAGGGCCTGGGGGGCCTTGCCGTACGGGACGATCGCGCGGCGAAGGAGCTTCTGGACCGTCCGGGTCGGAGGCTCTTCGACGCTTTGGGCGCGCTCCCAGCCGACAACCCGCCACTGTCCGTCGGGGAACAAGAGGACCTGGTCGAGATCGAGGCCCGGATGGCGGACGCCGCGGCTCTCGGCGTGGGCTACGGTCTGGGCCACCGAGACCACCACGCGGAGAACCTCGTCGCGGGACATCTCGCCAAGCGCCTCAGACAGCGGCCTGGCGAGCGTGTAGTCCATGGCGGCGACAAAGACCCGACCGCCGGGGTCCCTCCCGATGTCGTAGATCGGGACGGCCCCGGGGTGCTCGAGACGGCCCGCAAAGCTCGCCCTCGCGAGAAGGTCGTCTCCTCCCATGGCGAGAAGAACGTCGCGATCGAGGATCCGGTCTCGAGCACGGTAGAGGTGGTCGTTCTCCTCGAGCCCGAGATCCTCGCGGATCTCGTAGATGGGAACCCCGTCGGGAGCAAACCATTCTCCGGCCGGATTCGCCACCAGCATTCCTCCGGGCTCGCCGATCTCCGAAGCCGGCTACCGGCCCTCCATGATCCGATGAAGGGAGCGGAGGACCGCTTCGTTCGAGCGCCTGAGCCGCACGAGTTCCTTGGCATGGATCTCGAGATTCTTGGCGTGGATGTCGAACTTCTTGTTGTGGCTGTCGAAGTTCTTTCCGTGGAGTTCGAGCATCTGGAACATCCGTTGGAAGCGCCCCTCGTACTTTTTCTCGTTCTCCCGCCAGCGCTCCTCGTACTTCTTCTCCATCTCCCGCCAGCGCTCCTCGTTCTTTTGCCAGCGCTCCTCGTTCTTCTCCTGGAGCTGCTCGGTCTCCCGCCAGCGCTCCTCGTTCTTCTCCAGGAGCTGCTTGGTCTCCCGCCAGCGCTCCCGGTCCTCGAGGTAGACCTTTTCGAGGAACGCCATCCGCCTTTCGATCGCCCCGTTCGCTTCGGCCATGTAGCCCTCCTGGGTTCTTTGCTTCCCTGGGCGCGGCTCCCGGCCCTCGTGGCCCCATTTTATCACCGGCTGTCGCCGGATCGCACGTTCCCGCGTCGCCGATGGTTGACCACCCGCCAGGGCGGCCGGGCCCAGGCGCTATACTGGTTCGTCCCCCTGGAGCGCTTGCGCGACCCCGGTCATGGACCTGCAATTCCCCCTCATCCTGGAGGAGATCGGCTTCCTCCCCGGCGACGTCGCCGCAAAGGCGATCGCCGACGAGGACCCGGTAGGCTATTCGCTGGCCTGGCTCGCGTCGCGCGGGAAGATCGAGGAGGCACTCGAGGGCCTCCTGGCGAGGGATCTCTCCGACGACGACGTCGTCCGCGTCCCGGAGTGGTGCAAGCGGGCCCAAGCGCACCTCACCCGGACCCGCTCGGCGAAGGCTCAGCGCGCGGTGGATCGCGCGGTCCGGAAAGCGAGGGCGACAGCGGCCTTCCGGGCGCCCGCGGGCGGCAGCGCGATGCAGGAGACGAAATCGGCCTACGGCCTCTCCGGAGGCATGGCAGAGAATGCCCCCACGCGACCGGAGCGCGCATGCGCGACCCCGGGCCTGGAGCGCCGGCGCGACCCCACATCTGGAGCGCCCGCGCGACACGGGACAGGGAGCGCCGGCGCGACCCCGGACATGGAAGACGCGCCCCACTCCGCTCGACCGCCCGCGGGGTTTGACGAGGTCGCGGCGGGCCTTTCCGACCGCTACGAGCTCGTCGGCCTGCTCGGCAGGGGTGGGATGGGCTCGGTCTACGAGGTCTGCGACCGGGAGCTCAACCGCACGGTCGCCCTGAAGCTCCTGGAGCGGGGCACCGAAATCGCCAGCCGGCGGCTCCTCGCGGAGGCCCGCGCAACGGCCTTGTTGGAGCATCCGAACATCCTGCCGTCGTACACGGTCGGCTCTGACACTTCGGGCCGGCTCTACTACACGATGAGGAAGGTCGAGGGCCAGACGCTCCACGAGTCCCTCGCGACGCTCAAGGTCGAGCCCGCGCTCCGGGCCCTCGTTCAGGCGGCCCGGGGCGTCGCCCATGCCCACCGGAAGGGGTTCGTCCACCGCGACCTCAAGCCCGCGAACGTCATGCTCGGAAGCCACGGCGAGGTCTGGGTCGTGGACTGGGGGCTCGTTCGAACGCGGGGCGCGGAATCATCTGCCCCGAGCGCGGCGGCGGGCGAAACGCGGAACCTCGCGGGGAACGTTCGGAACGAAGGCAAGCCAGACACGACGTCGATCTCCCGGCGGCAGCAACGGATGACGAGCACGGGCGACTTCCTCGGGACGCCCGCCTATCTCTCCCCGGAGCAGGCGGAGGGACGGCTTGACAGGGTCGGGCCGCCGACCGACATCTACGGCCTGGGGGGGATTCTCTACGAGATCCTGACGGGCTCGCCCCCCCACGCGGGGGAAGCGCTCCACAAGATCCTGGCCTCGATCGTGGAGGGGAAGATCGTCCCGCCCTCTGAGCGCGCCCCGAGACGTCGGATCCGGCCGCAGGTCGAGGCGATCTGCCTCAAGGCGATGGCCTTCGACCCGACCACGCGATACCCCACGGCCGACGCGTTCGCGGACGACCTGGCGAGGTTCCTGGCCGGCGAGCCGGTGTCCGTCTTCCGCGAGAAGTGGAGGGTGCGCGCGCGGGCGTGGGCGAGACGCCACACCAGGGTCCTCGCCCTGGCAGGCGTGCTCGCCGTCGGCGGCGCCAGCGTGTGGTTCCTGGAGGCCGCACGTACGCGGGGCCAGGCAAGGGCCGCCGCCACCCGGAACGAAAGGAGTCGCGCCGGGATCCTCGGGCGCGACCGCCGAGCGCGCGCGGGGCTCGCCGAGTCGCTCGAGCGCGGCGGGAACGCTCACGCCGAAAGGCTCCGGCTCCTCGCCCAGTACGCCGTTCCCTTCGAGGAGATCTTCCGGGAAGAGCAGGCCGCCGTGGACCGGGAGGAAGAACGGAGGAAACTCGAGACTCTGGCCACGCGAACGTTCGCCCCTTGTGGCGACTCCGAGATCTCGCGCCAGGACGAAGCCTGGAGAGCGGCGGCCGCCGCGGCCGGGGGGGACATCGAGGCCCTCGGCGACGAGGGGGCGGAAGCCTCGCGGATCCTGTGGGCTCAGGAGCTCGAGTGGTCGCTCGAGCTCGCGCTCGCCACCGAGCGGGTCGCGATCACGAGCGCCTGGATCGAACGGTTGCGGCAAACCGAGCGGCTCGATCCTGAGAACGCCCCGCCCTTCTGGCGGACCGCCGTGCGGCTGGCGAACGAGATGGGCTCCGCGGCTCGCCTCGGCGCGAGCCACCCGCTCGTCGTCCGCGCGCGGGAGCTCCTGTCGGCCCGGGGAACGCTCGTCGTCGGTCCCGTGCCGCCGCCGGCGCGCGCCACCCTCATCGAGCACGTGACGACCGAGAACCCCTTCGGTCTTCGTGACCTGGGGGCTCTTCCCGCAACAGGCGCGACGATCGAACTCCCGCTCGGGAGCTACCGCGTCGAGGTCCTGCGGGGCGAGGACGTCTTCGAGTTCCCGGCACTGGTCGAACGCGGCCGGGAGACCCGGATCGAGGTCGTCCTTCCCGCACGCGTCCCCCGGGGGCTGGTCTGGATCCCTCCCGGACCGTACATCGCCGGAGAGGCCGGGGACCGGACGACTCCCCGGCACCGCCGAAACCTGGATCGCGGCTTCTTTCTGGGCCGGACGGAAGTCACCTTCCAGGAGTACCTGGAGTTCCTGCGGGCGGTTCGAACCGAGAACTCGCTCGCCTCCTTCCTGCCCGTCCGCCGGAAGGGCGCCGCGAACGTGGCCGTCGTGACGGCCGAACTGGGGCTCGTGGACGCGGAGGTAGGGCTTTCGTGGCCCGTTTTCGGCATCACCCGTCACGCGGCCGAGGCTTTTCTCGAGTGGCGGACGCGAGAGGACCGGGACTTCGGCTATCGTCTTCCCACGACATGGGAGTGGGAACGGGCCTATCGTGGCGGCGATGGGCGCCGCTTTCCCTGGGGGGATGCACCCGACCCAGGGTTCGCCATGGTTCCCGAGAACAGTCAACCACGCGGACCGGCCTCCGCGGGCACGTGCGAAGGGGACAGGTCTCCCTTCGGGATCCTCGACCTGGAGGGTAACCTTTCCGAGTGGAGCTCGTCCGACCCCTCGATCGGCGGGGTCGCGATTCTGGGACGATGCTGGGGTCAGCCGCCCTTCGTTCCGTCCATGGGCCACGTTGCCCGGGCGCACACAGCGGACTGCCGCCACGAGTTCCTCGGCTTCCGGCCCGTGGCCATCGCCGCGGAGAGAGACTGAAGGCGCTACCGCGCCGGACGCAGGCAGACCCGGAACCCGAAGGATCCGCAGGCGAGATCGGGAGGATCGGTACTCCGCGAGGCCGCCGTGATCGAGGAACCCGGGTCGGTGACCCAGCCCCCCTTCACGACGACCGCGCCGCCGCCGGCAGGGGTCGAGGTCCACTCGGCGACGTTCCCCGCCAAACCCAGGACGCCATAGATCGAGCGGTCCGTTTCGGGCTCGCCAACCGGCGTCCACCGGGCCATGCGATCGTACCCAAGGGTGTTGGCCTCGCCAGGCAGGTACTCGTCCCCCCAGGGGAACAAGCGTCCCGCGACCCCGCGCGCCGCGAGCTCCCACTCCGCCTCCGTGGGAAGCGTGCCGCTCCATCCTTCAAGGTCGAGCGACTCGCAGAACCTCTGCGCATCCTGCTGTGCCATGGAGCAGGCAGGGAAATGATCCAGGACCCCCGCCGGGAGGGCCTTGCGAGTCCAGGCCGAGTACTCGCGCCAGGCGATCTCCGTCCTGCCGGTGCAAAAAGGATGTTCGACGAAGTCCTTGCGATAGCGCGTGGCCCCGTAGCCTTCCCCCCCCCGGTAGAACACGGCAGGCGGGATCCAGACAAAACCATCGGGGACCGACTCGGGAACGAGACCGGCGTCCACGAGCTCCGCCTCTCCGCGTTCGATGAGGACGGGGAAGGCGTATTCCTGTCCGCCCCGCGTCACCCGAATGAGGTACTCGCCCATGGCGAGCTCCCGGTCCGTGCCGGGAGGGAGATCCTGCGGGTCCCCCAGGACCCATCCCCCCTCTTCGCCGGAGCGGACCACAAGGATCGCGGCGACCGCGTCGCGTGGAAGCCCGACGAGCCGCAGGGTCCCTCGCGCCCGGAGCCGTTCGACGAGAGGGGAAAGGGAGGCGTTCCAGCCGGGATGACCCTTGAGGACTCGGGCCAGTTCCTCGGCCGCGATCAGATAGGCGTGCCTCGGGTGAAGATGTCCCGCCCTCTCCAGGCTCGCGATCGCCGCGTCCGGATCGCGTGACGCGAGCGCTTCCGCAACGGGGGCCGTCGCCCTCGCCTCTTTCAAGGTGCGGGTGGAGAGCCCCTTCTCCTCCTCGAACGCCGCGATCGCGAAGAGGTGCTCCAGCCGGCCTTTCTCAATGGCCAGCCGCCAGGCATCACCCCTCGCCCGCTGATCGGCGTCCCCAACCTCCTCCAAAACTCCGTCTGCCAGATCGAGAGCGGCACGGGCGAGTCGCGCCTCGGCATCCCGTCGCGAGGAGAGTAGGGCGAGCTCCCCGTCGAGCACGACCTCCTCCTCGCTGGGCTGGAGGGAATCGATCCGGTGGTAGAGATCCCGCCGCCGACGTAGCACCCCGAGGCGTTCCTGGTCGATCTCCTGCGTCTTGCTGGCGTGGCCGCCGGCACGTTCGAGGAGAGAAGCGAGACGATCGATGTCCGTTTCCCTTTCGGACTCCCGCGCCTCGAGCTCCTGCTGCCCCATCACCCGCGCGTAGGAAACGGCCAGGACATCGAATGCGAGGAGAACCGTCACGGCGCCGCCCACGAGCGTCGCGAGGGCGGGATGCCGGCGCGCCCAGCCAAGCGCCCGGCGATGCCATGGAACCTCCGTCGCCTGGAGCTCGTCCCCGCCGTCGATGTAGCCCTGGAGGTCGAGCGCGAGCTGGCCGACATCCTCGTAGTCGTGCCGGACGATCGACCACAGCGAGCGGGGCGCCTTGCCGAAAGGGACGATCGCGCGGCGGAGGAGCTTCTGGACGGAGCGCACCGCCGGGTCGTGGCGACCCGCAGGTTCCTCCCAGCCGACCACGCGGAACTGGCCGTCCGGGAAGCGGAGGACCTGGTCGAGGTCGAGGCGCGGATGAAGGACTCCCCGCTCCTCGGCGTGGGCGACCGCATGGCAAACGGTCACGACGGCTCGGAGGACCTCGTCGCGCGTCATCTCGCCCAGGAGCGCCGAAAGCGGCCGGGCGATCGTGTGGTCCATCGCGGCAACGAAAACCCGTCCGTCGGGGTGCCGCCCCACATCATAGATGGTGACGATCGCCGGGTGCTCCAGCCGACCGGAGAGGCTCGCGCGCTCGAGCAGCGGTTCCCCGCCCAGGGTAAGGAGGACATCCCGCTCGGCCAGCCCATCGCGTGCCCGATAGACGGCATCCTTGTCCGGGGTCGCGCATGCGCGCTCCAGGTCCCGGGTCCCGTCGCTCCGCTCGGGGCAAGCTTCGCGTGCGCGCTCCGGCCCCTGCGCGGCGAGCTCTTCCTTCACCTCGTAGCGCGGAGTTCCCTCGGGGGTGAACCAGCCCCGCTCCCGGTTCTCCATGGACGGCCCCCTCCCCTCTCCTGATGGACGTCATGCTAACGCCCTCGCGCCCCGGCGGCCAGCGGCGGGACGCGCTCCTCTCGCGCGGGCCGGCCGATGGGCGGCCCAGCCGGCGAGCGACCCGGACGGGCCGGCGTCAATCCCTCGGCAAGGCGTCCTCTGCGGCCTCGGTGGGGAACACGGCGCCATCCTCGAGAACGGTCCGCCAGACGCCCGGCAGGCCCCGGAAGGCCGTTCGGTAGGTCTCCTCGAGAGGGACGCCGACGTAGCCATCCGGCTCCAGGAACAGGGGCATGTCGGGAAGGGTCGCCCCGACCGCGACGGGCTCGACATAAGCCCGAAGAACGGGTTCACCAGAGTAGGAGGCGAGCGTCAGGGGAAGACCCTCCGGCTGCTGGTGCAAGCCGCCTGCAACGTTCATCCAGATCGCCCCGTGGATACCCTCCGGATCGTGCTTCCCCGGTGGGAAGAGATCGACCACCAGCAAGTGGAGGCCGCTCAGCAGGGCGGAACACGCCTTGTGGAGGAAGCGATCGAGATGGCGGCCGGTGTTCTTGTTCCCGGGCGAGAGGATCTCGACAAGGGCCACGACGTCGTGCCCCGACGCGTGCCGGATGGCGAGCGTCCGGCGCTTCAGCGCGTAGGCGCTCGCCTCGTCGGCCACCGCGGTGATGCTCACTCTGGGCGGAGCCTCTGCAAGCGCCGTGAGGCCTCGTCCCCCGGTCCTCGGACCGCCGGCAGGGAACGGTGAGTGAAGGGTCAGCACATCCGGTCCAACCTCTCCGGCCTTCTGCTCGACGAGCGCATAGTACTCCGTCGGGAGGATTCCGCCGTTCAGCGCATTCCCGAGCTCGACGATCCACGCCGTGTGGAAGTGGTGAAAGGTCCCCGCGGGAGCCCTGGTCCAGTCGTGGACGGACATGGAATCAGCATACTCGGTTCCCCGGTCAAGATCCTGGAAAGGCGGGCCCAAGGCACGTAGGATGCCCATCGCTTCACCACGCAATCGAGGCATCTCGCCTTGGAGAGAGACGAGGTCGGGGCGCGATTCCCGCTCCTCCTGGCAGAGCTCGGCTTCCTGCCGGCTGGCGCGGCCCGCGACGCGGCGGCGGGCGAGGACCCCGTGGGCCGCGCGCTGGAGTGCCTCGCCGCGCGGGGGAAGATCGAGGAGGCGCTCGATACCCTCCTCTCGAAGGAGCATCCGGACGAGCTCGCGCTCGTGATCCCCGTCTGGTGCGAGCGGGCGCGGCAGTTCCTCGCGACCACGGTCGCGGACTCGAGGGGAAGGCGCTCCGCCTTCGGGCTCACGACGGCGGCTTGTGGCCCGGCCACGGAAAAGGGAGCGCGACCTGCTGCGACCCCGTCCCTCCGCGCGGGCCGCTCGCTTGAAAGCCTCCCGGACCGGTACGAGGTGCGCGGGGTCCTCGGGCGCGGCGGCATGGGGACGGTTTACGAGGTGAACGACCGCCTGCTCGGGCGCACGGTGGCGCTGAAGATCCTCGAGCGCGGGACCCCCCACCAGAAGCTCCGCTTCCTCGCCGAGGCGCGGGCCACGGCCCACCTCGGCCACCCGAACATCCTTCCCTGCTACACGGCGAGAACCGATCTTGAAGGGCGCCCCTACTACACCATGATGCGGGTCGAGGGGACGACCCTTGAGAGCGCCCTCAGGTTGCTCCCCCTGGAGCCCGCGCTTCGAGCCCTGGCGCATGCGGCGCGAGCCGTCGCGCACGCCCACCGCCAGAAGATGATCCACCGGGATCTCAAGCCCGCGAACGTCATGCTCGGAGAGCACGGGGAGGTCTGGGTGGTCGACTGGGGACTCGTCCGGCTGGGACCGCTCGATGAACGCGAAGAAGGGGGCGCGGCACCCGCCGGCGCCGCCGATGCGCGCCTGACGGCGACGGGCGACTTCCTGGGCACGCCAGCCTACCTTTCGCCGGAGCAGGCACGCTCGGATCCGGCGCTGATCGGACCCCACACGGACATCTACGGTCTGGGCGGGGTCCTCTACGAGATCCTCACCGGCACGCCGCCCAACACCCAGAAGTCGCTCGCGCTCATTCTCGACGCCCTCGCCAAGGGCGCCCTCGAACCGCCATCGTCTCGGGCCGCCGAAGGGGAGGTCCCTCCCGCCCTGGAGGCGATCTGCCTGAAAGCGATGGCGCCCAGACCCGCCAACCGTTATGCGAGCGCGGATGACCTCGCCGGCGACATTGAGGCCTTCCTCGCCCGCCAGCCCGTCTCGGCGTATCGGGCGCCGATTCCCGTCCGCGCGGCGGCCTGGGTGCGCAGCCACGTGGCCCTCTTCGCAATCGGGGCCGTCCTTTCGCTTGCGGTCGCCGCAACCATCGGGATCGTCTACGGCCGGAACTCGCTGGAGGCACGCGCGACCCAGGCCCGGGAGGGCGAGGAGAAAAGGGCGACCGAGAGGCGCCTCGCCGACGCGAGGAGCGGCCGCGACCGCGCGCTCGAGGCGGCAAAGATCGCCCACGAGCAGCGGCTCGGAGCCCTCCGCGACTATTCGGAGCCCTTCGAGCACGTATTCGTCTATCCCCCCCCGCCCGAGGAGCCGATCGAGAAAAAGCGGGAGCTCCTCGGGAAGCTCGCGAAGATTACTCATAACCCCTCCGCCGACTTTTGGGTGGCAAAGGCCTCCGAGGACTGGCAGGCCGCGGCGGCCCAGGCCCGATCCTCTCTTTTGACCTTGGGCGAAAGAAACGATTCTCTCGATGCCCAGGAACTCGAGTGGGCGCTCGAGCTTGCCCTCGCGACCGAGCGAGCCCTCATCACGAGCGCCTGGATCGAGAAGTTGCGGCAGACGGCGACGCTTGATCCCGAGGCGGGCCCCCGCTTCTATAGGCAGGTCATGCAGCTCCTGGCGGCTCTCCAGAAGCCGGATCGCCTCGGCCCCGACCACCCGATGGTGCTGCGAGCGCGCGAGCTCCTGAAGGGCTGGGGGAAGCTCGAGATCGGCCCTCTGCCCGACGGTACGACCGGGAAGCTCATCGAGTTCGACACGACGCAGAAGCCCGTCTTCGGCCGCATCGTCGTCAAGGAAAGCGTGTCCCCCGGTGGCGAGTCGATCGAACTCCCACTGGGCAGCTACTCGCTGGAGGTCGCTCGCGGAGACGCGAGATTCTTCTTTCCCGTCCTCGTCGAGCGAGGGCGGACCTCGCGGATCGATGTGGAGCTCCCGACCCGAGTCCCGGAGGGATTCGTCTGGATCCCGCCGGGCCCGTTCCTCGAAGGCGGCGACGCCCCCGGCGCCTGGCCCCGCCACCGTTGTTTCCTCGCGAAGGGCTTTTTCCTCGCCAGGACCGAGGTGACGTTCGCGCGCTACATCGAGTTCCTGCGCGCGCTCCCGAATGAAGCGACTCGCGACGCCCTCGCCCCGACAGTTCTCGAGGGCTATGAGAACCAGCCCGTCCTCGGTGCCGACTTCTCGTTCATCAATCCCTACGACCGGCTCGAGCACCCGATCTACGGCGTGAGCCGCTTCGATGCCAAAGACTACGCGAGCTGGCTCTCGCAGAACGACCCCGACTTCGACTACCGGCTCCCCTCCGAGGAGGAATGGGCCCGCGCCGCAGCGGGCGCGGACGGGCGAGCGTTCGTCTGGGGGGATCGTTTCGACGCGAGCCTTGCGATCGTCCAGGGAAACGGCAAGCACGACTATTGGGGCCCCGCCGGTACATTTTCCGCGGACTCCTCGCCTTTTGGCTCGCTCGACATGGCCGGGAACCTCAGCGAGTGGACGGCTAGCGATCTTCCGGGGGAGCGAGCCGTGTTGCGTGGCGGAAGCTGGGGAGATGCGGAGAGCGTCGTGCGGCTGTCGGGCCGGCTGGTGTTGCATGCTTCGAGTTTGAAAGGCGGGCCCTCCATCGGGTTCCGCGTCGCGGCTCTTCCCAAGGGGGGCGGGTGAACGGGAGCCTACGGCTTGCGCCTCAACGCTGGCCGCACGCCGACCGAATGCTGGGCCAACGCTGGCGCAAGCCCACGCCGTCCGGCGGAAGTCGCTTGGTCACTCCCGCCGCCGCAATAGCCGCCCTTGACGACCATGAAACCCTCCGAGAATGGGCTCGTAGTCCACTCGAGGACGTTTCCGGCCATGCCCTGGACGCCGTAGATGGACACATCGGTCTCCGGCACACCGACGCGCGTCCAATCAGGCTCCTTTGAGTAGTCGGCCGTGTTGGCCGCGCTCTTGATGTACTTGTCCCCCCACGGGAAGGTACGTCCGGCGACGCCGCGAGCGGCGAGCTCCCACTGCGCCTCTGTCGGCAGGAACCCATGCCACTCGGCAAAGTGGAGCCCTTCGGAAAGCCGCGCTGCATCGGGTTGGGAGATAAGCACGAGGGGAAAGTCGGGCTGCATACCCACGTGAGGCCGTGCCCAGCCCCACGCGTCGGACTCTTCCCAGCTCACCTCGGTTCTCCAGATCGCGAAGGGCTCGGTCACCCTGTCCGCGTCCTTCCTGTAGCGGGTCGGATTGAGGCCCTCGCCGCCGCGGTAGAACTCGGAGGGCGGGATCCAGACGAAGCCCTCCGGCAGGTCGTCCGGGATCAGGGCGGCGTTCACGATCTCTTCCTCGTCCCGCTCCAGCAGGACCTCGAACCGGTACTCCTTGCCCTTGTGATAGACGCGGACGAGGTAGACACCGAGGGGGAGATCGAGTTCCTCGCCGGCCGGGAGCGCCTCTTCCTCGCCGAGAGCCCACCTTCCTTCGCCGTCGTGGAGGATCTCGCAGATCGCGGCGGTATCCCCCTCGCCGAGGTTTCTGAGGACAAGCGTCGCTCGCGCCTGGAGAGCCCTTGCGAGATCCGACAGTGCATCCCGCCAGCGAGGGTTCTTCGACAGGGTATCCGCGAGGGCCTGCGCCGCGACCCGATAGGCGTGCCCTTTCGGGAGGTCCACGACTTCGACCGTCTTTCGCGCTTCCTCGATGGTTCGAGTCGAGATCGTCTTCGATTCCTCGTACGCCGCGACGGCGAAGAGATACTCCAGACGCCCTTTTTCCAGGAGCAAACGCCCCTCGGCGAGTCGAGGATCCGACCTCCCCTCGAGATCCCTTTCCGCGAGGTCGAGCCTGGACGAGGCGAGCTGCGCCTTTCCCGCGCGGTCCGACGAGAGCTCCAGGAGCTCGCCGTCGAGTTCGATCTCCTCGTCCGAAAGGGGCTGCAACTCGGTCCCGTGGTAGACACGGCGCCGCCTTACCAGACGCTCCATTCGCTTGAGGTCTAGCTTCTTCACGTTCCCGATCTCGACCGCGGCCTCCCGGAGATTCGCCTCGACCCGCTCGCCCCTAGCCTCCTCGGCCGCCCGGCGTTCTTCCTCGTCCCCCTTCCTCACGAAGTAGGTGACGGCCAGGAGGACAAGGGAAGCGAGGAGAACGACGACGCCCGAGCCCACCGCGAGCGTGGCCAGGGCCGGATGCCGATGCCCCCACGCCGCGAGGCGCTGGCGGAGCGGGAGCTTTGTCGCACGAAGCTCCCCGGCTCTGTCGAGATAGGCCGATAGGTCGCGCGCAAGCTGGCCCGCGTCCTTGTATTCGTGCCGCACGATCGCCCAGAGCGGCTTCGGCGTCTTGCCGTACGGGACGATCGCGCGACGAAGGAGCTTCTGGACCGTCCGGGCCGGTGGCTCCTCGACGTTCTCGGCGCGCTCCCAGCCGACGACTCGCCACTGCCCGTCGGGAAACAAGAGGACATGGTCGAGACCCAGGCCCGGATGTCGGACGCCACGGCTCTCGGCGTGGGCTACGGTCTGGGCCACCGAGACCACGACGCGGAGAACCTCGTCGCGGGACATTTCTTCCAGCGCCTTCGAGACCGGCTCGGCGAGCGTGTAGTCCATGGCCGCGACAAAGACCTGCCCGCCTGGGTGCCTGCCGATGTCGTAGATCGGGACGGCGCCTGGGTGCTCGAGACGGCCCGTGAAGCTCGCCCACGCGAGGAGGTCTTCGCCCCCCAGGACGAGGAGGACGTCGCGCTCCAGGATCCGGTCTCGCGCGCGGTGGAGCTCGTCCTTCTCTTGTCGCCCGAGGTCCTCGCGGAGCTCGTAGATCGGAGCCCCGTCGGGCGCGAACCAGTCCTGGGCATCACCGCGCATCGGCAACCCTCTATGCGAAAGCCCTGCAAGACCTCCTGGATCACGGGGAGGCACGTCACGACCTCGTCGAAGCCAACGACGCTCTCAAGTTCCAGCGCCCGCCGGGAGCGAAAGACCGCGATCCAGACGGACGTGTTGACGAGCGTCACGAGCCGTGGCGACGTCGGGCGGGCCGATCGTCCCGCATCGCGGAAAGGTCTCCCTCCCAGAGCCCGGATCCGGCGAGCGAGAGGATCTGGCGGGCCTTGATCCTGCGAACGAAGTCCTCGAGTGCCCGCATGACCGTGCGCGAGTACGTCTTCTCCCCGGAGAACCGCGTCGCCTCTTGGAGCAAATCTTCCTCGAGCACAAGATTTGCAAGTTTCATACACACATGATAGACCCCTTCCCAACCCGGTCAACCCTCGCAGGCCTCCGGTGTCAAGCCCCCGGCAGAACGCACGGCCGAGCCGGAACGTGGCACGCGACAGTCAAACACCATCGTCCGGCATCTCGAATCGGGTCCTTGACAGCGGGTGCATGACCGATATTGCGAGTCGCTTCGCCCTTCGAACTCGCACTCGTACTCGTCCTCGGGTTCGTTCTCGGGCTCGGACTCGTACTCGGACTCGGAATGTAGCCGACGGCGCGAGCGTCGGGCACTTCCGCGGGCAAACAAGCCGGTGTTGCTCGACTCGGTCACCGGTGCGAGCCTCGTACCCGAGTACGACAACGAGCCCGAGAACGAGTACGACTTCGAGTACGAGGACGAGAACGAGTGCGAGGTCGAGTTCGACCGCTCCCGAATCGTGGTCTCCTATTTAGGAGTAGAGAGCTACTCCTTGGATC
>JACQVV010000526.1 GCA_016209595.1 Planctomycetota bacterium | reverse complement strand
CGGTACCTTGCGGAGATCTTCGAGCTCCGGCAGCTTTCCAGCGGGGCGGAGCTCATCCTCGACTCGCCGGAGGGGAAGGCATCGGGGGCGGCTGTCCTCGGCGGCGCGGCGTACGGCCCGAAGAGCGGCCCCGAGGGGTTCGGACCCTTGCCAGGGGCGCGGGAGGAGGCGAGAAAGGTCGCGGAACTTCTGGCCTCCCGGGGGAAGGGGCCCGTCGAGAGTCTCGAGGGCGAGGGGGCGAGCGAGGCCGCGCTCGTGCAAGCGCTCGCGCGCCGGACGCCGCTCTTCCTCCACCTCGCGACGCACGGTTTCTTCCTCGAGACGATTCGCACAGAGCCCGAGGAGCTCGGCCCGAGCTTCGAGCCCGTGACGCGCGGGCCGGGAGGACCGCGCCGGCGGGGCGTGGCGGCGGGTGTCGATCCCCTCGTCCGGTCGGGCCTCGCGCTCGCGGGGGCCAATCTCGGCGCCAACGCGCGCGGCGAGGACGGGCTCTTCACGGCCGCGGAGGTCGCCGCGCTCCCGCTCGAGGGGACAAGTCTCGTGGTGCTCTCGGCCTGCGAGACCGGCGTGGGCGAGGTCAAGAACGGCGAGGGGGTTTCGAGCCTCGCCGCGGCGTTCCGAAGCGCCGGGGCGGCAAACGTCCTCATGACGCTCTGGCCGGTCCATGACGACCAGACGAGGGCATTCATGGTGCGGTTCTACGAGCTTGTTCTTTCCGGGGTCGAGCCTGCCCTCGCGCTCGGACAGGTCCAGCGCGAGTTCCTGGCGGACGACGACGACCCGACCCGCCGGGCCCCGGCCGCCTGGGCGGGCTTCGTGGTCGTGGGGAGGTAGAGCGATGAAGGAAAGCGCGGCTTTGGCGAACCAGGGGGAGGCCAGCGCGCTCTCGCGCCGAGAGCTCATGACAGGATAGGATATCTATTTGGACGCGACCGGACAGATTCGGAAGGTCCTGGAGGAGGCGCTCAAACTGCCCCTAGAGGCCCGCGCCGCACTCGCGAGTTCCCTCATCGAGAGCTTGGATGAGCAGGTCGACGAGGACGCAGAGGAGTGGTGGTCCAAGGAAATCGCCCGCCGCCTCGCAGAGCTAGACTCCGGACGCGGCAAGACAATCCCGTGGGCAGGGGCACGCCGCAGAATCCTCGAGGGCTGAGGTGGCCGAAAAGCGGACGTCGGGGGCTCGGACGCCTGAAGGCGACGCAATCTCCTCGCGCCTACCCGCCGCCGATGTGGGTCCGTGCCGTTCGGGGCTAGTCGCTCGGGACGAAGGGGTTCTTGAACGCCACTCCAGTTCGGCGGACATCCTTGACGTTGCGCGTCACGAGGGTCAGGCCGTGGACCTTCGCCGTGGCCGCGAGCAGTCCGTCGACCGTGGGTAGCGGGCGGGCGACGCTGAGCCTGCCCCATTCTTCGGCCACCCGCGCCTCGATCGGGAGGATTCGCTCCGCGAAGTTGGCGACGACCCGGCCCAGCCATTGTTCCAGAGCCCTGGCGGCCCTGGGATCCCGCAGGCGGATGCGCTCGACGCCGCACCGGATTTCCCCGATGACGAGCACGCTGAGGAAGAGATTCTCCGGGGAGGTCCCGGCGAACCATGCGAACACGTGCGGGTTGCCACGGCCCTTCTTGCGCAGCTCCGAAAGAACGTTCGTGTCGACGAGCCACATCAGAGATTCACCCGCCGGCGGCGATCTCCGGCACGCGCGAAGTCGGCGTCTTCTCCGACGTCAGGCATGGCGAGGAGGAGTTCCTTGAGGCGCGCTTTCCGGCCCGCGCCGAGCAGTGCGGCGCGCAGGATCTCGCGGTGCTCCGCCTCCGCGGAGCGGCCCCGCCGGGCCGCCCGTGCCTTCAAGCGACGGACGACTTCCTCATCGAGATCGCGGACGACTAGCTGGGCCATGGGCGCATCCTCCTGTCGAGTGCTAGCAATGATAGCATCTGCGCCCTAGCCGGGGCGACCCCCGGCCCCAGGGCGACGTGTGACGATCGCGCGCACGGGGGCTAACATGCTTCCGCAGCGCACCGAGGGGCATCCCCGTCGCAGGCCGAGTACCCGGAGCGCCGACCTGGATCCAGCGGAGGTGCCGTCCCATGTTCCACGGACGCACCGATCCGCACGCCGGTCGAATGCCCTGTCCCCCGACGACGGACCGGGAATCCGCGTAAGAAGCTCCCTCGACGCCGCAAGAGAGGTCGAGAAGCAAAACGTCCCAAAAACCCGAAGACCTGGCGCGGCGGAATCCCGTGGCCAAGCGTCTCCCGCGGGACTACCATGGCTCCCGCTGCGACAATCGAGGTCCAGGGTGAGGAGAGAGCCCATGTTTCGAGGACGCACGGAGCGTCGGTCCCGTCGAACGGCCGCCGCCTTGTTCGCGCTCCTCTTGTCGATCTCGCCCGGCGCACAAGGACAGGACGAAGATCCGCGGCAGGCGTGGAAGGAACTCAACTCGCGTGTCGTCGCGGCATACCAGGCGGGGAACTACGCCGGCGCGACGAGCCTCGCCCAGGAGGCCCTCGAGCTCGCGCGACGCTCCTTTGGTGACGAGGATCGCGCGACGCTCGCGAGCATGAACAACTTGGCGCTGCTCTACGACTCCCGGGGCCGCTACGGCGAGGCCGAGCCGCTCTACGTGAAGTGCCTGGAGACGATGCGCCGGGTCGTGGGTGAGGAGCATCCCGACACGCTGGCGAGCATGAACAACCTGGCGCTGCTCTACCAGTCCCAGGGTCGCTACGGCGAGGTCGAGCTTCTCTACGCGAAGTGCCTGGAGACGAGATGCCGCGTCCTGGGCGAGGAACATCCCGACACGCTCACGACCATGAACAACCTGGCGCGGCTCTTCGAGTCCCAGG
>JACQVV010000532.1 GCA_016209595.1 Planctomycetota bacterium | reverse complement strand
CGCGAGCGCGCTGGGGCTCCGTACCCGGTACATCCGGCCGCGCTACGCCGAGCTCTTGGAGCACATCCATGAACCCGGACCTGGCCCGGCGACGGGAGGGTTTTTGGATGGGCTCTTACTTCAGCCCCAGGAGCTTCGCGTTGGCCATCGCGATCTCGTTCTCGGGGTCGGCGTCCGCCGCGACCTTGAACGCCTCACCGGCCTTGTCGTACTCGGCCTTCTCGACGAGGGCGACACCGGAGAGGTTGAGGAAGTGGGAGAGCACCGTGTGGTACCCCTTCTCGACGAACGCCAGCCCGATCTCGGCCTGGAGGTCCCGGAGGACCAGAATCTGCCGCCGGCAGTGCTCGAAGGTTTCCTCGGGCCGGTTGTCGGCGAGGGCGAGCCGCGCGAGGTCGTAGACGGAGAAGGCGATGCGATGGACGTCGGTCGTGGGGGCCCCGGCCCCGTGGCGGGCGCGGAAGGCCTCCTCCAGGTTCTCCGCGGTCGCGAGGCGCCGCTTGAGGAGGAGATACCAGAGCCTGCGGACGGACGCGAGCTGCGAGGCCGAGTCGCGGTGGTCAGGGGCCGCGGCGACGATTTTTTCCAGAAGTCGAATCTCCGCCGGGAAGTCCCCCACCTCGCCCGCGACCTGGGCCAGGCAACGGTCCCTATCGAGAGAGAGACGCCCTCTCACATCGGGGTCCGTGACGACGTCCAGCGCATCGCGTATCGCGGCCTCGGCGGGGCGGAAGTCGCGCAGCTGGTAGAGCATCTCCACCCGTCCGAGGTGGGCCTTCTCGAGGTTCGCGCGCGCCTCCTCCTCCCCCGCGGCCTCCGCCAGAGCGAGAATCGCACGCTCGTAGAGTTCCACAGCCTCTCTCATCTCCGGCATCGACTCCGCCGCCGCGGCCTTCCCGTCCGCTTTCGCCAGATAGCCGGCCCCCTGGGCGGCCAGGCGCTCCTCCCTGCCGGGCGCGTCCGGGCCCCCGGACGGTCCGGACCCGCCGCCGTCATCGCCGTCGCAGCCGGCGAGGACGAGGACCGCGAGGAGCAGCATGGCTCTCACTAGCGGGCGCTCCGGCTACGCCGTCAGCCGCTCGAGCAGGAACCCGGACGCCCGCTCGGCGACCGCGGCGATCGTGAGGCTCGTATTCACGCCGATCGGTCCGGGGACCGCCGCGCCGTCCACGACGAAGAGGCCCGGATGGCCGAACGCCTCGCAGTCCGGCCCAACGACGCCGCGATGCGGGCCGTCGGCGATCCGCGCCGTCCCGAGCGGGTGGACGGTCCCCAGGAGTCCGTGGGTCTCCGGAGCCGTGGGAAGAAGCTTCCCACCGAGCCCGCGCTCGACGATCTCGCGCGAGGCGTCGATCGATTCCTTCCACATGCCCCGGGTGCGAGCCGAGGGACGGAAGTTGACGTAGGGCGTCCCGTCGGGAGCGAGACGGACCACGCCCTCCGCGTCGTCCCGGCCCAGGACGCCGATGGGGAGGAGGTGTCGCGGCAGGTCGCGCATGCGTTCCTTGTACGCCATCCCCCAGCGGCGCCCCTCGGCGTCGGGGATGGGGAAGGGGGTGCTGTCCCCGGCGAGGACGGCGATGGGAAGGCGCACGCACTGGAGGGTGAAGTCCCGGTCCCACCACGCGTACGTGATCGAACCGTCGATCTTCCCGTGGAACTCCTCCGTCGTGTGATCCGGAACGTAGCCGCCCAGGGCGAGGTCTCCGTTCAGGGAGAGGTTCCGCCCGGCCTGCCCGGAGAGCCGCGGGAGGGTCTTGTGGCGGAGCGCGTCGAGGAGGAGACCGGCGGTCCCCATCGCCCCCGCGGCGACCACGAGGAGGGGCGCCTCGACCACCCGGCGATCTCCGCCGTCGAGATCCATGTAGCGCGCGCGGTAGCCGCCTCCGGGAGCCGTGCCGATCCGCTCGACGCGGACGCGCGGGCGGATCTCGGCGCCCTCGGCCTCCGCGCGGGCGAGGTAGGTGCGGTCGAGGCTCTGCTTGGCGCCGAACCGGCACCCGACGGTGCAGAAGCCGCAGTCGCGGCAGCCCGAAAGGGCGAGCGGGAGCGCGTCGCAGCTCCTTCCGATCGCGGCGAGGCCCCGTGCGAAGACGATGTCGCGCGCGGAGACCGTCTTCCAGGCGTCCTCGGGCGCCGGCGGGCGGACCCACTCGAGTTGCGTCACTCCGATCTCGCGCTCGACCTTCTCGTACAAGGAGTCGAGCGAAGCGCGCGAGAACTCGTCGGGCCAGAACCGCAGCCCCGCTCGATCGGTCCAGTCGAACGCCGCGGAAGGCGCCCGGAGCGACACCATGGAATAGATGAGCGAGCCTCCGCCGACCCCGCTCCCCGTGACGATCCCCGTGCCGCACCCCGGATAGAGGTCGAAAACCTCGTTCAGGTAGCGGGGATCGAGGCTCTGCCGGAAACTCTCGGGATCCCAGCGGCGGCCCTTTTCCAGGACGAGCACGCGCGCGCGGCCGGCGAGCCGGCGCGCGATCGCGGACCCGCCGAAACCCGTCCCGATCACGAGAACGTCCGTCCTTTCCGTGCTCAAGGCAGGCTTCCCTTCGAGGTCGCCGAGACGGGCCGCCAGCCGCCCGTTCCCTCGCCCGGCGGAAGGAGATCGACCTCGGCCGGGATTCCGAGCCATTCCACCCCCCTGCGGTCGATCACGCCAGAGGCGAAGACGAAGCTCGCCACCATCTGGACCGGCAGGAAGAGCGAGGGGAACCACCCGAGCAGCCGGCCGAAGAGCCTGGAGCGCGCTTCGGACGGGAGGGCTCGGAACCGCCGCCCCGAGGAGAGGAGCGCGGCAAGATCCGCCACGAACGCGACGGCGAGGAGATAGGGAAGGGTCGGGATCTTGTCGAGCCCCGGGAAGGCCGGCCGGAGGAGGAACTCCACGGTCCCCGCTTCGCGAGCCCCGGGCTCGAGGTCGGGGCCCGCCGGACCGGCCGGAACGACCGCATCGACGATCGCTCCGAGAGTCTCCCGGAGTCCCTTCGGGCAGCGGGGCGGCGGAAGAGCGTTTGGCCACCCCCGGATGAACCGCCGGACTCCCCTCTCGTCCACGAAGATCCGCAGGAGCGAGACCAGCCCCATCGCCAGCCCCAACCCGAGCGAGATCCGGCGTGGGCTGACGATTCCAGCTCGGGAGATCGGATGGGGGCCGGTGGATGGCATCCCGGCATTGTAGCGCGAGGGGACCCCCCCTGGTGCGCCAGGATGGCCGGAGCGACGATGATCGTCCGGTTCGCGCCGTGCCGGGTCCAGTCACGATGCTCCTACTCGATCTTGTCGAACTCGTCCACGATCCGGGCGAGCCTCGTGAACTCCACCGGGACGACGGGGTCGAGCCCGGAGAAACGGACTGGGAGGACCTTCGCGAGGTCGTGTTCGCCGCTCCCGGCGGCGAGGATGTCGAGCTTCCCCACCTGTCCCATCGAGAGCTGGTGGCCGGACGCCCAGTGGTCGGAGGTCACGACAACGCGCCGCTCGCCCCAGGTGTAGGCGTCCAGTGGAACGCCTCCCTTGCCGAGCTTCCCGGCGAGATACTGGATTGCGTCGATCTCGGGGATGTAGAGCGCAGCCTGGGAGGGAGAGAGATCGACCGGCGCCGGATGGTCCATGAAGTGGACCCGGATCCGCTGAAGCGGCAGCGCCGGGTTCTCCTCCAGCATGAGCCGCCCGATCGTGAACGCGTCCAGCTTCTCGCCATCCGCGCTGATTTCCTCGGTCAGCATCACCTTGAGGTCCCGCATCCAGGGGCGTAGCCGGTGCTCGAGGTTCTGCGCGAGAAAGTCCGGCTTCTCGGACAGCGTGACGAGCTTCTTGCGAACCGCGAGACGGGGGTTCTCCAGGGTCGCCACGGCCGGGTCGCCCGCGTCGCCCTGGCGGAAGATGATCGTGATCCGCCCCAGGGTCAGACGGTCGCCATGCTTCAGCCTCGTCTGGCGGACCTTCTGTCCGTTGACGAAGGTCCCGTTGGCGCTTCCCGGGTCGAAGACCGACCAGGTGCCGTCCGCCTCCGCCTTGAAGACCGAGTGCTGCCGGGAAAGGCTCTTGTCGAAGATCGAAACGGAACAGCACGGGTCGCGCCCCACGGTCGCCATCCGCCCCGCCATCAGGACGTAGGTTGTTCCGGGGTTGGTCCCCTCGCGCCAGTAGAGCATCGCCCGGCCCGACGTGACGAGCTTCGGCTGGCGGAGCTCGACGGCCTCGACGTCGTCGGCAACCACCCGCGTGATCGCCTCGGTCCGGACGTCCTTTCTCGATCCGGAGGGCGCGGGAGGGGCGGTTTCGGGCTCGGGCACGGGAGTGACTCTCTCTCGGTCGATGAAAGGGCGTAGAGGCTACCCCCCCGCGGGGAACGGGTCAAGGAACTGGCGAACCGCCACAGGGCGACGGACAAAGTCGTAGGGCGGGGGCTTGTCCCCCGCCGAAGCCCGGGGCATGGCCGAAGACGGCGGGGGACAAGCCTCCGCCCTACAGGTTGTCGGGCGACTTTGACGGGACCCTGCGAACGGCCAGAGTCAGTTCGAGATGTAGTAGTCGACGACCCTTCCATCCTCGAAGAGCACCTGGGTCACGCCCCGGATCGGAACGAGCGGGACCCGGAACTCGATTCCCGCCATGTCGACACCCACGCCCGACGGACCTCCGTAGTACCACAGTTCCTTTTCGACAGGCTTCCCCTCGGAGCCCGTCTCGACCCACTGCTCCTTTCGGTTCCACCTCCCCAGGGCAACCTCGACCTCCTCTCTCGTCATTCCCCGGCGAACCTCGCCTCGCCGGAGCGCGGCTTTTGTCTCCGGCTGGAGGTCCGGGTGCGCGTCGATGTACCGGTCGGCTTCGGTCTTGCAGCCGGCGGCGAAAGAGACGAGACAGAGGAACGAGACCAGGATCAGGGATCGTTTCATCGGCCGTGCCAGCCTCCTCGCCTGGAAGCTAGCAGGCAACGGGGAGCGGTTCAACGCCGGAGTTGCCCCGACCGCGGAGCTCCTGGAGAATGCCCGACCCATGGATGCCCCTCTGGAAGTTCCCGACCCCGCGGATCGCGGCGCCTGGAAGGGCCTTGCCCGATCGGTCGAGAGAGGGGAGGGGCCGGCGGGGTGGACGCTCCACCGCCCTGCGCTCGGCGTCTACGGGCTGAGCTTCCTCGTCTTCTCGGGCGGCGGCGCTCTGTGCCTGGCGCTCGCGTTCCTGGGCGGCGCGGGGAGCGGCCTCCCGCCCACCTGCACGCTCGTCGCGTGCTCGATCTCTCTCGCGATCGGGGGGCTGTGCCTCCCTCCCCTGCTCTGGCGCTACCGGTTTGCGGTCGTTCTCGCCCCCGGGTTCCTGTACGCCTCCTACCTCTACAAGCGACCGCTCGTCATCCCATGGGACCAGATTCGGAGGCTGGAGCTGGGTGTCTCGAAAAACGCACGAGGCACCCGCGAGACCTACGCGGTCATCGCCGTCGAATACGAGGACGACACCGGCGCGGGCCTCACCGCCAAGATCGGCAACTTCGCGCTCGAGGAAGCAAAGGCCGTACATGCGGACATGACCCGATACCGCGAGGAGTTCGGCTCCGGCAGGAGGGCTACGGCAGGATCCCCTCCTGCCGGAGGAAGTTGAGCCCCGCGGCTCCGGTTCGGCGGAGGAACGCCCGGACCATGTACGGGTTGGCAGTGCGGCGGTGGATGCGGCCGGCGAGTTCCCCCACCGGCATCCGGAACGGGTCCTGCTCCAGTCCGTAGGTGATGTAGATGTCGCGGAGATCTTTCGCCCGCCGGTTCTCCGGGTCGAGCATGAGGGCCTGGGTGATCCAGTAGTTCGCCTGGCGGGCGTTCTGGCGGCCGAGGTCGATCGCGGCGAGGAAATTGAAGTTCTCGACGAGGTCGTGCTTCACCCACTCCCGCCAGACCGCCGCGCGGTCGGAGTCGTACTTCTCGAGCTCCTGCACGTACGGCAGGAGCCCCTCGAACCCCTTGTTCGACTCGACGAGGGCGCGCCGGGCGCGGGCGACGTTCGTGTCGTTTGCGGCCGCGTCGCGGAGCCCCGAGGCCTCGGCGGCGCGCTGGCGCAGGTACTCCTCGAGGAGCTCCCCGCGGCGCGCGATCTTCGCCTGCCGCGCTTCGGCCTCCTTTTGCTCCCGCTCGGCCTTCCGCTCGGCGGCACGGCGGGCCGCGTCGTCGAGGCGGGCAAGTTCGTCGTTGATGAGCACCGCCGTGCCAGAGTTCGGGAACCGCTCCGCGGCCTTGCGCAGGATCGCCCGCGCGCCGGGAACGTCGCCCCGCGAGTAGGATTCCATGGCCCGCCGGTAGAGGGCGTCGGCCTGCCCCTCCTCGGCGG
>JACQVV010000066.1 GCA_016209595.1 Planctomycetota bacterium | reverse complement strand
CGCGTGATGCTCGGCCCGTCGAGGAGGGTCAGGTCCATCTTGATGCCGGCCTCGCGCCAGAGGTCCTCCTTGACCGCGGCGTGGATCCGCTGGAACCCCTGGCTCGCGTACTGGATCTCGAGCGTCGGGAAGCGCGTCCCGTCCTTCCGCGCGAGGAAGCCCTCGCGGTCGCGCTCGGTCCACCCCGCCTGCGCGAGGAGCCTGCGGGCCTCCGCGGGGTCGTAGCGAATCGGCTGGGCGCCGGGGCGGGCCCACGACTGGCCGGGGAAGTAGCTGTCGATGTAGTCGTACTGGTAGAAGAAGAACTTCGCGAACATCTTCTCCCGGTTCACGAGGTGGGCGAAGGCGAGGCGGACGTCGCGGTCGTCGAACGGGGCCTCGCGCATGTTGAAGACGTACCCGCCGAAGCCGTTCGGGTTGAGCGTGTAGATCTTCCGCTTCTGCACCCAACCCATCGCCACGGGCCGCGCCTTGTCGACCTCGTCGACCCACTTCTGCGCGATGGAGTTCAGGAACACGTCGACCTCCCCCGCGAGGAACTTCTGGTAGAGGAGCTCGTCGCCGCGGACGACGTCCCAGCGGATCTCGTCGAAGTTGAACATCCCGGCAAAGCGCTCGTCGCCCGCGGACCACCAGTCGGTTCGGCGACGGATGGAGAGGGAGGCGGGCTTCTTGATGTCCTCGGGTCTCAGCTCGTACGGGCCGGACCCGGGCGGGAGCTTCCAGTTCCAGTCGGAGAGGTAGGTCTCCCCGTCCATCCGGATGTAGCGGGCGGGGTAGATCGAGGCTGTGGCGATCATAAGGAAACTGCGCCACTCGCGCTTGTTCGTCTTGACCTCGACGGTCAACCGGTCGAGGACTCGGACCTTCTCGATCAGCTCCTGGTAGCGCTCCGAGGTCCCCGGGTCCTTGCGGTCGGGGTTCTGGAGGTGTTCGAACGTGGCGAGGACGTCGTCGGCGGTGACGGGGGTCCGCTCGGGGTCGCCCCACCTCGCGCGCGGGTCGAGTCGGAAGCGGAAGGTCTGCTTGTCCTCGTCGATCTGCCAGTGGGTCGCGAGGCGCGGGACGTAGTCTTCGATCGTTACGTCGTAGACGAGGAGGGGCTCGTAGATCATGCCGTGGATATCGGAGAGCGCTGAGGAGCGCGAGTTCGCGCCCTCGGTGCGGACGGTCGGGAGCCACTCGGCGAAGGCGAGGCGGAGGGTGCCGCCCTTCTTCGCGCGGGGGTCGTTGACGTCGGGCCCGGGCTGGTTGAGGATCCACTTCGAGGGGTCGAACGGGAGATCTGGGGGAAACTCGGTGCGGGCGGGGAACGGGATGGAGGCGGGCGGGTCGATCTTCGCCTTCGCGAGGTCGGCGACGCCCTTGTCGAACGCCTCCTCGGAGGGGGCGACGCCGAGGTTCTTCCACGCCTCGGCGCGGTCGGCGGGCGGGGCGGGCTGCTTCTTGTCGCAGTTCGCGAGGAGGAGGAGGGCCGCGAGCGTGAGGAGTGCGCAGGCGCGCCGCCCGCGAGCGCCGGTCATGTCCACCTCTGCAGCCGGGGGGTGATCGGGGGTCGACGAGGACCCCTCGCATCGAATCGGTCCGGCATGGTAGCGGTCGCGGAGGGCAATCGCAAGCAAGGCGTGAGCGCGCACCGGACCAGAGTGGCCTCGCCAGCGGGGCGACTCCCCGTCCCGGGCGGGAAGGCCCCGTTTTTCCTTGCCGCGTCCAGGGGGATGGGGTAGACGTATCCGCCCAACTCACCTGCCCTCCGAAGCTCGCAGAGCGTGGGAGGGTTGCCCGGGAGGGATGTGCATGGCCGTGTCGCGGGGACTCTGCGTATTGCTCCTGGCGCTCCCCGCGCTGGCCCAGGTCCCGACGCCCGTCGAGGACTTGAAGGCCCACGATTATCCCGGCGACGACGGGACGAGCATCCTCCTCTCCTGGAATAAGATGCCGTACGACGGCCAGGAGGGCGTGTTCTACGTCGTCGAGGGGGCCGAAGAGGGCAAGGAGCTCGCCCAGATCATCCAGGTCGACTCCACCAGCGCCTGGAGCGAGGACATCAAGCTTCCGTTCTGGCTCTGGAGCCGCGATCGCGAGCGCCACGCCTTCGAGGTCAAGTCGGTCGGAGGCGCAAGCGTCGAGAAGGGAAAGACCTATCGGTTCAGCGTGACGACCCTGTTCCCCGGCGGCCGGTCGGGCAGCCAGACCGTGAGCGGCGCGGCCGAGGAGAACTGGTTCGACTCCAGACAGCTCAACAACCTCGTGCTCCTCATCCTCTTCTTCGGCGTCGTGTTCCTGTTCATCAACCTCGCCAAGACGAACCCCAACATGTTCCTGCGACGGATCGCGGGCCTCGACGCGATTGAAGAGGCCATCGGCCGCGCGACCGAGATGGGCCGTCCGCTCTACTACATGACGGGCCTCTACGGCATGGATGCGATCCAGACGATCGCCTCCAGCGTCATCCTGGGACAAGTTGCCCGACGTGTCGCGGAGTACGACACCCAGCTCCGCGTTCCGCACCGTGACCCGGTCGTGTTCTCGGTGTGCCAGGAGGTCGTCAAGGAGGCCTACGCGAAGGCCGGGCGCCCAGACGCGTACAAGGAGGACTACAACTTCTTCCTCACCCAGGACCAATTCAGCTACACGGCCGCCGTGGACGGAATGATGGTCCGAGAGCGTCCAGCGGCGATCTTCTACATGGGGTACTTCCTCGCGGAGTCGCTCCTCCTCGCGGAGGTCGGCGCGACGACCGGCGCGATCCAGGTCGCGGGGACCGACGTCGCGAGCCAGCTTCCCTTCTTCGTGACGGCCTGCGACTACACGCTGATCGGCGAGGAGCTGTACGCGGCGAGCGCCTACCTCTCGCGCGAGCCTGTCCTCGTCGGCACGCTCCGGGGGCAGGACGTGGGAAAACTACTCACCCTCGTGGCTCTCGCGGCGGGCACCGTGCTCGCCCTGTTCAAGGTGGATCGACTCCTGGACCTCCTGCGGGACTTCTCGTAGATGATTGCGAAACGGACGATTCCACTCATCATCTGTTTCGCCCTCGGGTTGCTGATGGCGGGGCAGTACTACGTCCCGACCCAGCGCAGCACGGAGCTCAAGAGCGACCTGGCGGCCTGGGTCCAGATCATCGCCTCGTTCTCTCTCGGCCTCGGTCTGGTTTCGGTTTCTCGCATGCACTATGGGCGAGTGCGGAAGATGGCGCCCGGCTGGGGCTACAGCATCGTCGCGTTCGTCGGGCTGATCGGCATGCTGGGCGTGGGGCTCTGGTGGCAGGGAGTGGACCGCACCGAGGACGGCGCGCTGACACCGTACGGATGGGCCTATCAGAACGTCTTCCGCCCCCTTCAGGCGACGATGTTCAGCGTCCTCGCCTTCTACATCGTTTCGGCGGCCTTCCGCGCGTTCCGCGCCAGGTCCCGCGAGGCGACGTTGCTTCTGGTGACGGGGACCATCGTGATGCTCGGGCGTGCTCCGGTCGGGGACTGGGCCTGGGACAAGGTCGGGCGCCTGGGGACCGGTGTGAGTCTCTCGGAGTGCGTCGTCTGGATCATGAGCGTACCGAACATGTCGGCGCAGCGCGGAATCGGCTTCGGCCTCACGCTCGGGATCATCGCCACGTCGCTCAAGATCATCTTCGGCATCGAGCGCGCCTACCTGGGCGGGGGGAAGGACTAGCATGTTCGACAAGCTGTCCAACCTCGACCGCCGGTTCCTGTTCCTGCTCGTGGCGATCGTGGCGCTCATCCCGCTCATCTGGCCGCTATCGCTGCCGGTTTCGACCACGCCCGAGGTGAAGGCCATCTACGACAAGATCGAGTCGCTGCCCGAACGCAGCGTTCTCCTCCTCTCGATGGACTTCGACCCGGCTTCGGCGCCCGAGTTGCTCCCGATGGCCAAGGCCATCCTGCGGCACGCCTTCAAGAAGAACCTGCGGGTGATAGGCGTGTCGCTGTGGCCGTCCGGCAAGGGACTGATGGTGCAGGCCTTCGACGAGACCTCGAAGGAGTATGGCCGCGAGAACGGCAAGGACTTCGTCGTGCTCGGCGTCCAGACGGGCGGGTATGCCGTCGTGATCGCGCTCTCGAGCAGCATCCGCGCGACGTTCCGCGAGGACGCCTATCAGAAGCCGACCGCGGACCTCGAGGTCCTCAAGGGCGTGCAGAGCCTGAAGGACATCGCCTACCAGGTGGAACTGCAGGCAGGCGAGCCCGGGATCGCCTCCTGGTATTACTTCGGGAAGATGAAGTGCGGGTACGAACTGGGGGCGGGGACCACGGCCGTCGGGGCGCCCGAGTGGTATCCGTTCCTGCAGACGAAGCAGTTGAACGGCCTCCTGGGCGGGATGCGTGGGGGAGCGGAGTACGAGCAGCTCGTCGGGAAGCCGGACCGCGCGATGAAGGCGATGGACCCGCTCTCGACGACGCACGTCCTCGTGATCCTCTGCGTCATCTTCGGAAACGTCATGTACTTCCTCACACGGAAGAAGGGGAAGTGATGGACACGTGGACGCTCATCGGGGTCTGGGTTGCGGTGGGGCTGACGCTCCTCATCTACAGCTTCCTCTACAAGGACAATCCGTTCTTCAAATTCGGCGAGCATCTCTATCTCGGGGTTTCCCTTGGGTACGTTTTCATTCAGGCGATCTTCCAGACGTTGAAGCCCAAGCTGTGGATTCCGCTGGTCACGCCGCCCGAGAACGAGGCACATCAATGGTCCCTCATCCTCCCGGTGGTGATGGGGCTCCTCGTGTACGCGCGGCTCTTCCCGAAGTTCGCGTGGTTGTCGAGGTACACCTTCGCGTTCATCGTCGGGTATGGGTCGGGCGTGGGGCTCGGACCGACGGTGAGCGGGAGCATCCTTCAGCAGATCGAGGGGACGTTCAAGCCGTTCCTGACTTGGGGAAACCTCTCGCCGTTCATGAAGGCGAGTCAGGTGCTCGTCCTGATCGGCGTGATTTGCACCGTCACGTACTTCCTCTTCTCGATCGAGCACAAGGGCCCGATCCGGATCGCCAGTCGGATCGGAATCTCCTTCCTGATGGTCTCCTTCGGCGCGGCGTTCGGGTACACGGTCATGGCGAGGATGTCGCTCCTCGTCGACAGGCTGAGGGATCTCGTCAAGAACGCCTCGGCGGAGTCCCACCGCGCGACGTGGGTCTGCCTGGCGCTCATCGTCGGCGGGATCGTCGCCTGGGAGCTGACGAGGCCGCCGAAAAAGGAAGGGGAATCGCATTGAGGATTGCGCTTCTCTGGCTCGCCCTCGCGGGGGCGGCCCTCGCCCAGGGACTCGTCAAGCCCGAGGGGTTCGAGGTTCAAGATCGCCCCGATGACGCGGGCGGCGGCCTCATTGCCACATGGCAGAAGTCCCCAAGCGATGGGTCGGAGGTCCGCTATCAGCTCTTCGGCGCGAAGTCCAAGGATGGGCCCTGGGTCCTGCTCAAGGACCTCGATTCCCAGAAGTGGTTCAAGAGCGATGCGCCGCAAATCTTCGGGTTCGACGGCGAGAACTCGAGCTGGCACTTCGTAGAGTTGACGCAGTGGGAGGACTTGACGAATCCGCAGATGGAGGAGGAGCCCCTCAAGAACGACAAGACCTTCCCCACCATCCAAGACTATCTCTCCAAGTTCGACTCCGTCTGGTTCCCACCAGGTCTGGTGTCTCCATATCACTTTCGGCTCGAGATCGTCCGCGGGCAGGAACGCCTGGAGGTCGGTTCGACGACCGCGCTGCCGAAGAAGAACATCTGGAACGGCTCCCGGATGCACGTCTTCCTGGTCGCGATCGCCCTCAGCGCGCTGATCCTCGTGATGATCAGCCTCGCGCGCAAGCACCCGAATCTCCTGTTCGTCCGGAGGCTCCCCGGCCTCGACGCGGTCGACGAGGCCATCGGGCGCGCCACCGAGATGGGAAAGCCCGTTCTCTACCTCAATGGCCTGCTCGGCCTCGAGAGCGTCTCCACCATCGCGTCCGTCAGCATCCTCGGACGCCTCGCCCGACGGATCGCCCAGTACGACAGTCAGATCCTCGTGCCGTGCTACGACCCGATGGTGTTCCCGGTCTGTCAGGAAGTCGTGCGAGAGGCCTACATGGACGCCGGACGGCCTGACGCCTTCAAGGAAGACAGCATCTTCTTCGTCACCAACGACCAGTTCAGCTACGTCGCCTCGGTCGACGGCATCATGGTCCGCGAGAAGCCCGCGGCGAACCTCTACATGGGGTACTACTACGCCGAGAGCCTCCTGCTCGCGGAGACGGGCGCCTCGACGGGGGCGATCCAGATCGCTGGCACGGACAGCGTCACCCAGCTCCCCTTCTTCGTCGCGACGTGCGACTACACGCTCATGGGAGAGGAACTCTACGCCGCGAGCGCGTATCTCTCGCGCGAGCCCCTGCAGCTCGGCTCGCTCAAGGGGCAGGACATCGGCAAGGCCGCGCTCATGCTGCTCCTCGTGTTGGGAACCGTGCTGACCCTGAGCGGCGTCGACGGCCTGACTCACTGGTTCACCACGTTCTAGGACTCGCCCATGGGACTCCTGAAGCGCACGATCCCCTCCGCGATCGCGTTCGTGATGGGGCTCCTGTTCTTCCTGCAGTACTACATCCCGCACCCATCCTCGGAGAAGGCGTCCTCCTACCTCCTGAGCTGGCTGATGGTGCTCGTCGGGGT
>JACQVV010000525.1 GCA_016209595.1 Planctomycetota bacterium | reverse complement strand
TGCCGGGAGAAGCGCCGGCAAGCGCCGCCCCGAGCGCGCGGCGCGCTTCCTCCACGAATTCGGGGAGCGGATACTCTGCCGTGAGCCGCTCGAACTCAAGCCGTGCCTCCTCGGAGTTCCCTTCGCGGGCGATCTCCTCCATTCTGCGGCGGTCGGCCTGGAAGCGCGCCCGCAGGGCCTCGCGGAGTTCCGCGGCGCGCCGGGCGGCCTGCCGGCTCTCCTCTCCCTCGGACGTTCGAGCCGCGAGTTCGTAGGCCTCCAGCGCGACGAGGAGCTCTCCCCGGGCGTGCGCCCGCTCGGCATAGGCGAGCCGCTCGGCCCCCGGCGCCGCGGCGAGCGCGAGGGCTCGGCGCTCCAGGCGTGCGAGCTCCGCCTCCACCTCGGGCCGCCGTGGGCTAGCAGGGTATCGCGCGAGATAGGCTGCGAGCGCGTCCCTGGCGGCCGCGGAGTCCGCGTCCTCGCTCCGCGCGAGAAGGACGGCGCGCCGGAAAGCCTCCTCCTCGCCTCCCCGCGGGCTCGCGGCGGGCTCCTCGTCCTCCGGCACAAGTCCGGGGAGGACCTCCTCGCTTCCCTCCACCCAGCGGTGGTCGGACGCGAGTCGCGAGGTCGTGACAAGGAGGAACGCCGCGACGACAAACCCGCTCGCGGCGAGCGCCGGAACACGTCCGCGCGCCCGGGCGAAGGACACGAGCGCCGAGAGCTCCTTCTCCCACCACCTCCTCGCGCGGGACGAGTCGCCTCGTTCGGCGCGGATGCGCGCGAGCGCGGCGTCGATCGCGTCCGCCCCGGCGGGTCGCTCCTGGACGGCCTCGAAGAAGGGCAAGGGCTCCAGGGCCGCCGGGGAGGCCCAGGACTGCGGAGCGCTCGGCCAGACCTCGGGAACCGCGCGGATCTCCAGGACGTCCGCCTCTGCAGCGACCGCGGGTTCCGGTGCCCGCTCCGGGCGGGCCCGCGGTGGCGGGGGAGGGGCAATCCCCGCGTCGACGGATTCGAACCCTTCCACCTCGACCATGTCAGGGGGAGGGGAACGGCCCCCTCTTCCGGGCGACGGGGGTCGGGGTTCGGGGTTCGGGAATTCCGTCGCCTGTCGCCCGTCGCCCGTCGCCCGGCAGGTGCCAGCGGCCCCCTCCCCTACTTCTCGCGGCATGGGCGGGCGCGTCTCGCCCGCCATCTCGTCCTCGATCCATCGGACCTTGATCTTGCCCAGCTGGAGTCGGTCCCCCGGGCGCAGGAGCTGCTCGGTCACGCGCGTCCCGTTCACAACGGTCCCGTTCCGGCTCCCGACATCCACGACGTGATAGCCGAAGCGCGTGCGGAAGAACTTGGCGTGCCGCTTGGAGAGGGCCCGGTCGCGGACCTGGATCGTCGCCTCGCGACCCCGTCCGATCGAGAAGAAGGGCAGGGCGACCTCGACCTCGGTCGTCGTCCCGTCCGGAAGGGTGATCGCGAGCTTGGGCATCGGGTTCCCGGCCATCGGGAAGGGGAGGGGGCCGTTCCCCTCCCCTTCACATGGATCCTGTCATGCCCCGGAGGGCGCGGTCAACAGATTGTGAGAGACATGCCTCTCGAGGAAGAGGTCAAGCGCGCGCGGCGGCCGGTTGCTCCACGGGCCTCATGGAGAGCGACATCCGCTTGCCTCCCCGCAGGATCTCGATCGGGAATGTGACGCCGATGGCGGCCCCATCGAGAAGGCGTGCCATGTCGGCGAACGAGCGGACCTGCCTCCCGGCGAACGCGAAGACGAGGTCGCCCGCGGCGAGCCCTCCCCGCGCCGCGGGCCCGCCCTGGTCGACCGACCGGACCGCGAGCGCGCGCGCCGGGTCGACTCCGTGTTCCTGGGCGACCCGGGCCGGGAGGAGGACCTCCTCGATCGAGACGCCGAGCCAGGCCCGCCGGACTCGACCGTGCGCGGTGATCTCGGAGAGGACGAACGAGGCGGTGTTCGAGGGGACGGCAAAGCAGAGTCCCTGGGCCGGGAAGAGGATGGCGGTGTTCACGCCGACGACGGCCGCCTCGGCGGACACCAGCGGCCCGCCGGAGTTTCCAGGGTTGAGCGGTGCGTCGGTCTGGATCACGCCTTCGATCCGGCGCCCGCTCGCCGGGGCCTCGATCGAACGTCCGAGCGCAGAGACGATTCCCGCGGTGACCGTCCGGGCGAGGCCCATCGGCGAGCCCACCGCGACCACGAAATCCCCGACCCGCACCGCGTTGGAGTCCCCGAGCGGGGCGTGTGGAAAGCGCTCCCGCGAGGGAAGCTGGAGCACCGCGAGGTCGGTCGCGGGGTCGTCGCCCACGAGGTCCGCGAGCACCGTGCGCCCGTCGGCGAGGATCGCCTCGACCGCGGCCGCGCCGGAAACAACGTGCGAGTTCGTGAGCGCGAGCCCGTCCGGCGAAACCAGCACGCCCGACCCGTTGGCGAGATCGTCCTCCCCTTCCCGGATCGCGCGGACGTGGAGCACCGCCGGACCGATCCTCTCGGCGAGGGCGGCCACGGCGTCGGAGAAATCGCGCAGGAGGTTTGGAAGGCCGTCCGGCTCTTTCAAGTCGCGAATCCTCGATTCGCCAGGAAGAGTACGCCACACGGCGCGCGCGGCACAAGCGGCAAGCGGCGGCGCGACGCCTTCTCTACGCGAGCGCGACGGGATCGCCCGCCTTGATCGCCTCGTAGAGCTCCTCGGGCGACTGGGCCTCTCGGAGGCGCTCCTCGACGTACTCGCTCTGGAGGAGCCCCGTGATCCGCGAGAGGAGCCGGGCCTGGACTCGCGGGGCGGAGGAAGGGGTGAGGATGAGGAAGACGAGGTAGGTCCGCTCGTCGCGCCGCGGCACGGGGATTCCTGCCGAGCACCGCGCCAGGAAGACGTAGGGACGATCGATCCCGTCGAGCCTCGCGTGCGGGAGCGCGACCCCGCGGCCGATGTACGTCGACATCGCCTGCTCGCGCGCGAGCACGGCGGTCTGGACCTTCTCCCTGGGGAGCGGGAGCGCGCGCTCGAAGTGGGTGAGGATCTTCTGCACCGCGTCCGGGATGCTCCGGGCTTCCAGCCCCAGGAACATCCGCTCGGGGAGCAGGACGTCGGCGAGGAAGACCTGCGGGTCGACCTCGAACTCGTCCTCGATCGCCCCCGTGATCTCCTCGATGACGTCTTCCAGCGTGAGGAAGCCCGTCCACTTCCCCGCCTTGTCGAAGACGAGGGCCATGTTGGGCCGGTGGCGCTGGAGCTCGGTCAGGAGCTGCTCGAGTGGGGCATCTTCCAGCGCGCTCCAGTAGGGGCGCATGAGCTTCCTGAGGTTCGCCTTCGCCATCATCTCGGGCCCCAGGAACAGGAGGTCCTTGACGTGCACGAATCCGACCGGCGTCTCGCCTCCGGTGAGGAGCGGATAGCGCGAGAAGCGGCACTCGCGGATCGTCTTCAAGTTCTCCTCCCAGGGCGCGTCGGCCCGGAGCACCTTGACCGAATCGCGCGAGCGCATCGCGTCCTTGACCCGCAGGTCCCCCAGGTCGAAGACGTTCTCGAAGAGCAGGAGTCGCTGGAAGGAGATCATCCCGGTCTCCTCGGAGCGGGCCATGAGGATCCGGAGCTCCTCCTCCGTGTGTTGCGGTTCTTTTGCCTCGGCAAGGCCCAGGAGCCGCAGGACGAACTTCGTCGAGAACGAGAGCAGGACGAGCGGGCCGTAGAAGAACATCCGGCACACCTTGAGCGGCGCCGCTACCCAGAGCGCAGAGACGTCGGGGCGCCGGATCGCGGCCATCTTCGGAACCTGCTCCCCGATGACGACGTGGAGGTAGGAGACCAGGAAATAGGCGACCAGGATCGCGATGGTGTGGGCCACGGCCTCCGAGGCGACCCCCGTCCAGCGGACGGCCGGCTCGATCAGGCGGGCGAAGGCAGGCTCCCCCACGAACCCAAGCCCGATCGAGGCGAACGTGATCCCCACCTGGCACAGCGAGAGGTAGTCGTCCAGGCGCGGGAGGATCGTGGCGAGGATCTTCGCCCGCCGGTCCCCCTTCTCAACGAGCTCCTCGACCCGCGTCGCCCGCACCTTGACCGCCGCGAACTCCGCGAGCACGAAGAACGCGTTGAGGAGAAGGAGAAGCACCGCGATGAAGAGGAAGAGGAGGACCACGGGGCCCCGAGTCTACTCCTCCCGGGACCCGAGAGGAATCCCGGACGCCTCGCTGCCCGTTCTCGAGAACCCTAGCAGGCTGTTCTCACGTCATCGTTCAGGAGGAGGGGAACAGGCCCCTCCCCTTGTCCTGGAAGCCCTCAGAATGGCCGAAGCAATGCGGTCTGGAGGGGGGCTGAACGGTTACCCGTCTCCAACCTTTCGATCCTCGGCCTCACACGCCATCCGGGGGAGGGTAGCATGCGATATACTACCGGCATGAAGAGCTTGACCACCAGAGAGCAAGAGGTCCCGAGCTTCGCGCCACCGGCGGTCGACGGAGATCAATTCATCGTCCTCCATAACGTTTCCTGGGAGAAGTACGTCGCCCTCTCGGACCTCATCGGCGAGGACCACCCGAATCTCAAGATGGTCTACCTGGAGGGAACGCTCGAACTCATGGTCAAGGGCCCGGGACACGAGAAGTACAAGAAGACGATCGCCCGCCTCGTCGAACTCTACGCTCTGGAGAGGGACATCGCCTTGAACGGCTACGGCGAGATGACCCGACGCAAGAAAGAGGCCCAGAGGGGTCTTGAGCCCGACGAGTGCTATCTCGTCGGCCGGATTCTCGAGGACGAGGTGCGACTCGACATCCCTCCCGATATCGCCCTCGAGGTCTCGATCACGTCCGGGTTCATCGACAAGCTCAAGGTCTACTGGGGCCTGGGCGTCCCCGAGGTCTGGTTCTACCGGCGAGGCCGGATCGAGGTCCATCGCCTCGCCGGCGACGCCTACGAGGAGCGGGAGAGGAGCGAGTTCCTCCCCGATCTCGATCTCGGGGTCCTCGCACGGTTCGCCGCGAACCCTGACCAGACGGCGGCTGTCCGCGGGTATCGCGACTGGCTACGGGGCCGGTGACCCGTGGCGAGTGACCAGTAGATGCAGGCATGGCGTCCGGACGCCTTGGCAACCGTTGTGGGCGCTTCCTGGTTGGACGTGGCCGCTCCGTGCGGGCTTTGACAACCCGTCCAGACCGCCTGGAGAACCCTGGCAACGCTCGCCCGTCGCGAAAAGGCCCTCCAGGCAGCCTTCGCAAGCCTTGCAAGTACCGGCAAGGGGGCCTGGACGGCTCCTCAAGCCTTGCGACAAGGCTTGCGCGGCGAAAACACCCCTCTCGCAAGCGTTGTTACAAGCGCCGGGACGAGCCGCTATTCCGGAACCGAGGCCGCGCGCGCTCCCGCCCCGGAGTCCGGTGCGTCCGAGAGGATCGGCTCCGAGAGAGGTCGGGCGTGAGGTCCTCGTGCCGCCCGCGTCAAGATGTAGGTGCTCCTCGCCCCCGTGTCGAACAGGGTCCAGCGATCCCGCCGTCTCACGCGGATGTTCGCCCGAACGCGTCCCATGTCGCCTCCATGCAGAGAGTACCCGCACCGGACGGTACAAGCAATCGGCACGCCTCCTCCTCGCGCAGGCGCCGCGGGTGTCGGGCGCCGTGGGTGTCCACCACCCGAGCCTGGTAGTCCAAAGACCCGGCGGCGATTCTTACCTGCCCGTGCGAACCGCACCGGCTTCCGGGCGGCGGGCGTTCGACGAACTCGCGGCGCAACAGGACGATCTCGAGGTGCGTCGCCTCGCGAAGCAGTGGCTCGAAGCGCGTGACCGGACGCCGAACGCCCCCACGGACCGCTGACCCCCGGCGCTACCAGATCCGGTGCCCGGAGAACCGGGTGTAGGCCTGCTGATTGCCTCCGTTCCCGTAGACGTAGTAGTTGCTGTCGCTGCCGGTGTACACGAAGAGCTCCACGTAGTCGCCGGCGTTGAGCTGGAGGATGAAGCTCCCGCTATACGTGTGAAAGACGTCGGACGCATCCCCCTCGGAATACGTCAAGGGAATGTACCACACGCCATTCTTGTAGACGAAGACCCCACGGGGCGTCCCGGACGTGATGTTGTTACACATGACGGCGGCGTCGAAGGCATACGCCCCGGCGGCAGGAGCGACGAACCGGTCGTTGACGTTGTCGAAGACTCCCCCCACGTCGAAGATCTCCGTGTCGAACTCGACCTTCGTCCAGCCGGAAACGAGGATCGTGTCGTTCGCGCTGTTGAATGCCAGGAACCCGATGTCCATCGCGGGAGTGTCCACGTTCCCGCTCGAATCGATCGTCATCCGCGTGACGTTCCCGTTCGTCCGGAATTGGAGGCTGTCCGTGCCTCCATTGTCGTAGATGATACCGCCGTCCGCGGCGTTTCCGGGGTTTCCAAAGAGGATCCCGCTCTCGCCCGAGCCCGACCCGGGGGTTAGGATCGAGAGGTACCCGTGCGTGCTGTTCTCCAGCACCGCCACGCTGTTGCCGTTCGCCGTCGCGACTCCCGCGCTGCCCTTGAGGACGTGGAGCGTTCCCTCGGGGGTCGTCGTACCGATGCCGACCGTCGCTCCGTTCCCGAGGATCACGGTGTTCGACTGCGTGACCTGCGTGTTGTAGCCGATCGCCGTCGCGTTCGTGAGCCCGGTGCTGGAGGCGTTCCCCGCGAGATACCCGATGAACGTGTTGTTCGTGCCGGTGGTGTTCGAGCCTCCCGCGTTTCCGCCGAGCGCCGTGTTGCCTCCGCCCGTCGTCGTAGCGAACAGCGCGAGGGTTCCCACCGCCGTACTATTGGCGCCCGTGCTGTTGGAGTAGAGGGCACGGTAGCCGACCGCCGCGTTCGAGCCGGCCGTGTTCGACCAGAGCGCCTCCATCCCGACGGCGGTATTGGTCGTGCCGGTCGAGTTGGTGCGGAGCGCGCTCGTCCCCAGTGCGGTGTTGCCGTTGGCCGTCGAGTTGCTGTAGGCCGCCTCGGAGCCCAGCGCCGTGTTGTTCCCTCCGGTGGTGTTGAGGTAGAGGGCCGTGTACCCGACCGCCGTGTTGGTTCCCCCTGATGTGTTGGAATACAGGGCGTGCGATCCGAGGGCCGTTCCGTAGTTCCCCGTGCTCGACCACATGGCGTCGAAGCCGACTGCGGTGTTGTACGCGCCCGTCACGTTGGTCGAGAGCGCGTAGAAACCGAAGGCCGTGTTCGCTCCGCCGGTGGTGTTCGCCTGGAGGGCGTAGGCGCCGGCAGCGGTCAAGCCGCCGGTGGTCGTGTTGGCGTAGAGCGCCCGATAGCCAAGGGCGGTGTTCTCGGCTCCAGTCGATGTGGAGTACAGGGCGTACGATCCCACGCTGGTATTGAAGAAACCGGAGGTTTGCAAGTACGAGGCCAGGTTCCCCACCGCTGTATTGTTGGAGGTCGTGCTGTTCCACAGGGCTGCATTTCCGACGGCCGTGTTGTTCGCGCCAGTCGCATTGGTGTAGAGTGCCTGGAATCCGAGGGCGCTGTTGTTCGTGCCGGTCGTCGTGTTGTACATCGCTGCGTACCCAAACGCCACGGCATTGCCCGCGGTCGAGTTCGAGGCTGCGATGTTCCCCATTGCCGTGTTGTAGTTGCTCGTGGTATTCGAGCGGAGTGCTTGTGTTCCACACACGGCATTGCCCGTGCCGGAAGTATTATTGAACATTGCTTCCCAGCCGATCGCCGCGTTGCTCGACCCGGTCGTATTGTTGTACATGCAGTCGGCACCCACCGCGGCGTTGTACCACTGGGTATTCTGGCGAAGCGCGCGGTAGCCAACGGCGGTCGCGAGTCCGGTGGTCGTCGTGGAGTATAGCGCTTCGGATCCGACGGCCGTATTGGTGGCGCCAGTCGTCATCGAATATGCGGCCGAAGCGCCCACAGCGGTATTCCCGCTGCCCGTCGTGTCGGAGTAGAGGGCGGAGCTGCCGACCGCCGTGTTGTTTGTCCCCGTGGTTGCCTGTAGCGCACTGTAGCCCACGGCCGTGAGGTCCGCCGCGGTCGTGATGGAGTACCCGGCGAAGGTGCCGACGGCTGTGTTCCTGGTCCCGGTGGTGTTCGCCCGGAGCGCTTCGGTACCGACAGCCGTGTTGTTCCAGGCCGTCGTGTTGCTGACGAGGGCGTTGCGGCCGACCGCGACGTTCCTGCCCCCGCTGTTCGCCGTGAGGGCTGACCACCCCACGGCCGTGTTCTCGCCGTTCGCGCCGAGCGCCGCCAGCGCCCACGTTCCCACGCCGACGTTCTGTGCACCGGTGAGCGTGAAGTTTCCTGCGGCCACGCCAGCAAAGGTGTTCGACGTGCCGTAGTTGTGGAGGAATCTCGAGCCGCCGAACTGGAGGACGCCGGCCGTGGAGCTCGACGTGTTGGGGAGGTCCACTGTCCCGCTCGTACTGAAGCTCGTTCCCGCGATCGCGGTGCCGCTGATGTTCGAATGGCCGGTCTGTTGCGTTCCGGGGGTCGCGCTTTGGAGAAGCACGGCGACGTTGGTTCCGGATGTCGTCACCACGGACCGCCAGGCGGTCCCGTCGTGGTAGCGGATCTCGTTCGCGCCGCTGTCATAGCGCATGTCCCCGGCGACCGACGTCCCGAGCGGCGCCGTGCTCGAGAGGCGGAGAATTCCGTTCTGGACGCGGATCGAGGCGTGCTGGCCCGCTGTGCTCGTGGTCACGACGAGGCGCGGCTGCTGGACCGCGCCGTCGGAGGTCTTGACCTGGACGGAGTCCGTCTGCGCGAGGAGCGCCGCTGGCCACACGAGGGCGGCAAGCGCGGCGAAGCAGAGGAGTCTCGGGACCGGGGTTCGGGGGAGCATGGCCGTCTCCTTTGTTTTCTACCCGTCCGTCTCGATCTTGATCGGCTTGCCTTGCTTCTGCATGAGCTCGAGGACCTTCCGCTCGGCGGCTCTCCGCGCCTCGGAGCCGGTTTCGAGGTCCCGCGCGAGAGCCCGGCACGCGGCCTCCGCCTCGGCCGCGCGGCCGAGGGCCTCCAGGGCGAGGATCCTCTCCCATGCAAGGCCGGAGGAGGTTTCCCCGGTCGGCCCGAGGCCGAAGCCGGCCTCGACGACCGCGAGGGCCTGGTCCGCGGCGCCCGCGGCGCGGAGCACGGCCGCGGTCTCCAGGCAGATCCCGGCGTCCCCCGAGGCCCGGGCCGCTTCGACCGCGCGAGCGAGCGACGCGGCTCGCTCCTCGGGCCCGGCGAGTCCGGCGATGGCGATGTGGCAGGCGGGGGCGAGGCCGGGGACCTTCTCTGCCGCAGCCCGTAGCGCTCGGGCCGCCTCCTCGAGCCTCGCGAGCTTCCTCATCGCTGCCGCATAGGGAAGAATCGCGGCCTTGGACGCCTCGGGCGCGATCTCGAGGAGCCGGGCCCCGGCCCGCGCGACCTCCTCGTCCTCCCCGGCTGCCGATGCGGCACTCACGACGGCAGCAAGCGCACGCGGCCCATCCGGGTCCTTCTCGAGGATCTTCCGCGCGACCTCAAGCGCCTTCGCCTTGTCTGGCTCGACCCGCGTGTAAACGAGCCAGAGGCAGTCGAGCTCGCCCTCGGTCTCCAGCCGGGCGATCTCCTCGGCCAGCGTTCCCGAGGCTTTTCGGATCTCCAGCGCCCGGACGCGAAGATCGTCCTTCTCTTCGGAAGCCGCGATGGACTCAGATTCCGTCAAGAGGGCGATTGCGCGGTCGGGGTCCTTCGCGGCGAGAGCGAGCTCGGCAAGAAGGCGGAGGACTCCGAGCCGGGCGCGGGGGTCGCGTTCGAGCCGCGCGGCAAGCACTTCGCCGTGGGTTCTCGCCCGCGCGAAGTCCTGGAGCTGAAGGGAAAGGGCGACCAGGCGGTCGAGCAGAACGAGGTTTCCCGGCTCGAGCGCGAGAAGTCGCTCGTAGACCGAGATCGCCTTCGGGGCTTCGCCGAGCATCTCCGCGTAGATGTCGCCCAGGAAGGCGAGCTGGCCGCGGTCGTCCGGCGCCGCCGCGAGCCGTGCCTCCACCCGGCTGGCGAGGCCTCTAGCCCGGTCGCGGTAGAGCGCCGCGAGTCTCCGGTGGACCTCCGGCCGCGCCGGCGAGGAGAGGACGAGATCCACCACGGCCTCCGACTCCGCGACGCGCCCGAGGGCGAAGAGAACCTCGGCGAGATCGACCCGGAGATTGGCCCGGCCCTCGTCGGGCACGAGCTCGATCGCCTTCTCGAGATGCGGGACCGCTGCCGCGAGGTCCTTTCTGGCAAGATCGACGAGCGCGAGACCGTACTCGGCGCGCCCCCGGAGAGCAGGTTCGCTGGCCGACTCGCGCACCCGGGCGTAGGCCAAGCGGGCGCCTTCGAGGTGGCCGTGCTTCAAGTGGAGGTCGCCCAGATCGAGAAGGAAGGCGGGCTCGATCGGCCCCGAGACCGCGCTCTCCGGCTCCTCGCGCAGTGCGAGATAGGCGAGGGCCGCCGGAATCGCGCCGGCGACCACGATCGCGAGAACTGCCGACGGCATGCTCTCCCTGGTCAAGCGCCGCCCCTCCTATTCCCCCGACACCCTCGCAACGCACGATTTGCCCAGATCAATCTAATGCTCCGCGATAGAAACGCAAGAGGCGAAGTTGCACAAAACGCTTGGCCTCCTAGAATGATGCATCCCCGCTCCTGGAGGCCCCGCTTGCCGCCGATCACCCGGAGGATGGCGTACTGGACGCTTGCCCTCCTCCTCCTCATCAACCTCGTGAACTACATCGACCGGTGGGCGCTCTCCGCGGTCCTGGAGCTCATCAACAAGGACTACGAGATCACGGACGCCCAGGGGGGCCTCCTCATGACGGCCTTCCTCGTCGTCTACATGCTGACCTCCCCCCTCTTCGGCTGGCTCGGCGACCGCTGGAACCGGAAGGGACTCATCGCCTTCGGCATCGGACTCTGGAGCCTCGCGACGGCCGGCGCGGCGTTCACGAGGAGCTACGGCCAGCTCTTCTTCACAAGGACCCTCGTCGGGGTTGGGGAGGCGAGCTACGCCACGATCTCGCCGACCTTGATCGCCGACCTCTTCACCAAGGAGACTCGCGGCCGCACGCTCGCCCTGTTCTACGTCGCGATCCCCATCGGCAGCGCCCTGGGTTTCATCCTCGGAGGGGCGATCGGCGGCACCTTCGGGTGGCGGGCCGCCTTCCTGATCGTGGGCTTTCCGGGCCTCCTTCTCGCGCTCGCGATCCTCTTCACGAAGGAACCCGCCCGCGGCGCGAGCGACGGCCTCGGCAACGGATCCGGCCACGGGCACGGCAAGGTCCGCTGGAAGGACGTGACGGGGATCGCCCGGATCCCGAGCTACGTCTGGACGACGGCCGGGATGACGGCGATGACCTTCGTCATGGGAGGCCTCGCTCACTGGATGCCCACCTACATCGCGCGCGCTTTCCTCGGGGGCGAGACCGCGTCCCATGAGGAGCTCCGCAAGATGCTCCAGAAGGCGAATTTCGGCTTCGGAGCCATCACCTGCGTGGCGGGACTCCTGGGCACGTTCGTCGGGGGTTGGCTCGCCGACTTCTGGCAGAAGCGGAACCGCGCGGCCTACGCGCTGGTCTGCGGCTGCGGCATGCTCGCGGGCGTGCCCTTCGCCGCGCTCGCGGTCTTCACATCGAGCCTCACCGTCTTCTGGGTCGCGATGTTCCTCTGCGAGTTCTTCCTGTTCTGGAACTGGGGACCCTCGAACTCGATCCTCCTTTCCGTCGTCGAGCCCCGGATCCGCGCGACCGCGTTCTCCGTCCACATCCTGGTCACGCACGCGCTGGGGGACGCGCTCTCCCCGTTCCTCATCGGCAAGACCTCCGACGTACTCCAGGCCGCGGGGAAATCGCCCGGCGAGGCGCTCGGGAGCGCGCTCCTCCTCACGCCGGTCGTGCTCGCCGCCTCCGGGATCCTCTACAACCTGGCCGGCCGCCACCTCTCCCGGGACGCCGGACGGGCGCTCGCCGCCGCACGAGCGTGAAGTGCTCCTCTACCGGCTGATGGTCGTCCTGGCGCGGCTCGCGCTGGGGATCTTCTTCCGCCGGATCGAGGTCGAGGGAAAGGAGCGCGTCCCCCTCGGCCGCCCTCTCGTCTTCGTCGCGAACCATCCGAACACCCTGATCGACGTCCTGGTCGTCGGGACGTTTCACCCGAAGAAGATCCACTTCCTCGCCAAGGGGGCCCTGTTCGAGAACCGCATCGCCGCCCGGTTCTTCTCGACTTTCGGCGTGATCCCGGTCTACCGCCGCCAGGACGCGGCCGACATGTCGAGGAATGTCGACTCGTTCGAGCGCTGCTACGAGGCGCTGGAAAAGGGCGGCTCGATCGCGATCTTCCCCGAGGGGACGAGCGTCACGGAGCCCCGGCTCCTGGAGTTCAAGACGGGCGCGGCCCGGATCGCGCTGGGTGCCGAGGAGCGAAACGGCTTCGCGCTCGGCGTTCACCTCGTACCCGTCGCGCTCGCCTACGACGAGAAGGCGACCTTCCGGAGCCGCGTCCTCGTCCGCGTCGGAGAACCCGCGGACGCGCGCACCTGGGCCGCCGCGCACGCCGCCGACCCCCAGGAGGCCGCGCGTTCGCTTACGGCGAGTCTCAAGGAGGCCTTCGCCGCGCTCCTTCCGCAGGCCGACGACTGGCGGGAGCTCCGTTCGATCGACCGCGTGCGGCGGCTCTACCGCGACGAGCTCCGCCGCCGGGGCGCGGACGACACGGTCGTCCTCTCCGGAGACCTCGCCGCCAAGGTGCGCCTCACGCAGGCCTTCCTGGATGGCTACGTCTACTACAAGGAAAAGGATCCCGCGGCCGTGCGGGCGCTCCGCCGCCGGGTCGACAGGTTCTACGATCTCCTGGACCACACAGGCGTTCCCGCCGGAGCCCTCGCTCTGGAGAGCTCGGCCCTCGCTGCCGCCTGGTTCCTCGTCCGGCACGTCCTGGTGCTCCTCGCCGGGTTCCCCGTCTACCTCGTGGGGCTCGTTCACAACTACCCGCCCTATCTCGCCAACCGCCTCGTCGTGCGGGCGCTCGCGCCCGAGACCGAGTACGAGAGCACCTACAAGCTCCTCGCCGGGATCCTCCTCTTCGTGCCCTTCCATGCCGCCGCGGCGGCGCTCTACGGCTGGTTCCTCCATCCCGCCGCGATCCCCGTCTCCCTCTTCCTGACAGTGGCGTCGGGCCTGTTCACGCTCGCCTACTGGAACGAGGCGCGACACCTCGCGATCGGGATCGGGGTCTTCTTTCGCTTTCGCGGCCGGATCCGGGAGGGACTGGAGCGGCGGCGCCGGGAGATTCTGGAGGAGGTGGAGCGGCTCGCGGCGGCGTACCCGGGACAAGCATGAGAACGAGCGCGCCGCGCTAGGAGCCTGTCGCGGAAAGTGCTTCGAGGGCGAGCGGGAGCGATTTCGGCCGAGATCGAGGCGCGAGGGCGCCAGGCGCAGCCCTGCTACGCCGCGCCCGAGCAACGAAGAGATCGGGCGAAATCGCCCCGCGCAGCCCGAATGGCTTTCCGCGACAGGCTCCTAGCCCGGCGGGGCTACGTCGCCGCCGGCGGTTCACCCTTCGCGCTGCGGGCGGACTTCGGCCGCTTCTCCTTCTTGGGCTCGGGAGCCTCAGACGGCGCGGCCTCGGTCGCGGCGTCGGTGGCAGCCTCCGGGGGAGCCTCTTCCTTCGCCACAGGCGCCCCGCCCTGCTTGCAGTAGTGGCAGTACTTCCCGAACCCGACGTGCCCGCATTCCTTGAAGCGCTTCTTGCGCCGGCGACCTCTGGCCATCCTTCTCTCTCCTTTTGTGTTCTCTTGCGGCTACGCGGGGGCGTCCGGTTTCGGTGGCTCGGCGGGCTTGGCCGGGTCGCTCTTCGCGGCCTCGGCGGCCCTGGCCGCTTCCGCCTTCTTCGCCTCGACCACGTCCATCAGGCCCGAGCGGCCGGCGCTCTTGAGCCGTTCCTGGATCGTCGTCTTGTGGGCGGGGATGGGCCGGACGTCGTCGGCGAGGTTCTTGGGGTCGGTCGCGAACTTCCCGCGGGCGCGCATCTCTTCGAGGGAGGGGCGGTAGACCTGCGGCCGGGTCTTGAGGCGGTGCCGGTCGGTGACCTTCTCGAGCTGCGCCAGGTGCTGGATCTTGAAGAGCCCCTCCAGGAGGGCCTCGGGGCGCGGCGGGCAGCCCGGGACATAGACGTCCACGGGAATGATGAGGTCCACCCCTTTCACCACGTGGTAGCCGTACTTCGCGTAGGGCCCGCCCTTGAGGACGCAGGCGCCCATCGCCAGGACGTACTTGGGTTCGGGCATCTGGTCGAACAGGCGCTTGACGCGGGGGGCCATCTTGTGGGTGACGGTGCCGGCGACGATCATGAGATCGGCCTGGCGGGGCGTGGGCCGGAAGGGACCGGAGCCGAACCGGTCGATGTCGAACTTGCTCGCGCCCGTCGCCATCATCTCGATGGCGCAGCAGGCGAGCCCGAAGGTCATCGGCCAGACGCTGCACTTCCGGGAGAGCCCGATCGCCCAGTTGACGACGTCCTCGATCGGGCCGACGAAGATGCTGTCGCGGAGGAGGGGGTCGTAGACCATGGTAGAGGGCGGTTGCGAGGTCGTGCTCATGTCACTCGGCCTTCTTGTCGGCGGCCTTGGCCGGCTTCTTCTCGGCCTTCTTCCTCTTCTTCTCCTCGGCCAGCGCCGCGATCATGGCGTGGCTCCGGTCGACGAGCCCCTTGTCCTCGCTCGTGAAGACGCGATCGGTGAGGAGGCTCTTCACGAGGTCCTCCCGGCGGTACGCCGAGAAGTCGAACTCGAACCGGACCGGCTCGCGCCCCGTCTTGCCGTCGTAGCCGGGGGGCTCCGTCTCCAGAAACCTCTTGGGCTTCATGTGGATGCAGTCGGCCGGGCAGGGCTCGATGCAGAGATGGCAGAAGAGGCACTCGCCGTAGTCGATCGTGAACTGGCTCATCCAGGCGCCGTCGCCCTTGTAGGCCCCCTCGAACTCTCCGTCCCGCGTCCCCACGATGTCGATGCAGTCGACCGGGCAGGCGCGGGCGCAGAGCTCGCACATGATGCACTTGTCGGTCTCCAGGAAGTGGATCCCCCGGTGCGCCTCCGGGATCTCGTCCATCTGGCGGGGGTACTGAACGGTGATGACCGTGGAAGGCCTCAGGCAGTACTTCAGCGTGAGGATCATCCCGATGGCGATCGACTTCCCCACCGAGAAGATGTTCTTGAAGTAGGACATGAAGTGCTGATCCGAGGGTTTCCGGCTGGCGCTGTCGCCGAGCAAAGACCGAGTATAGCGCGCCCCCGACGGGCAGGTCAACGAGGGGGCGGAGCGTCCGCGGCGAACCAGTCGGCCGGATCGTAGTACCAGAGCCAGTCGCCGCGGAAGTGAATGCGCCGCTGGTGGAAATCCAGGCCGAGGGACTTCTTGTCGTCCCCGAGCCGGACCCGGGCGCGGAGAGCCTTCTTCTCGCCCTTGTCCTCCTCCGGGGAGCCTATCTCAAAGACTTCCAGGCTGTCGCGGTCGAAGCCCCGCAAGATCTCCTCCAGGTAGCGAACGAGGAAGGCCCGGCCGAGCTCCTTCGTCGCCTGCTTCCCCTCACCCTTCTCGAGCGCTTCCTCGGTGAGCGCGGGGCTCTCGAGATTCCGGATGATCTGGACGAGGGAGTATTTCCAGGGGGACTCTTTCTTGAGACGATCGAGGATCAACATCCGCTCGATCTTCCCCTTGAAGTCGTCCCCGCTCCACGGCCATCCCTCCGGGGGCGCGCCACCCGGCGGAGGTTCCGGGTCTCTCCCGTCGAACTCCGCGAAGAAGGCTCGAACGTAGGCCACCTCGAGCCCAACCCGGTCCCGGTCCCCCTCGTAGACGAGCTCCTCCACCGCCTTCTCGCGATCCCCCTTCGCCAGGAGCCCCGCGAACTCCTCGACGCGGGCGCGGAGCTTCTCCTCCTCGGGCGTCCGGGCGAAATACCAAATCGCGACCCCGATCCCAGCCAGGACGAGGATTTCGAGGAAGACGAGCTTCTTCGCGAGGGGCTTCATCGGGGTCTCCAGGGGCTGTCGACCAGCACCCCATGGAGGAGTGTAAGGCCGAACGCGAGGCCGATCAACCACGGGGCGAACTCGCGAGTTTCGCTCGCGGGGGCGCCGGTCTCCGGAGGTCCCGGCACCGCGGGAAAGGACGGCGCGAGAGCGACCTTCACAGAATCCGGGTCGAGCGCGTTCGTCGCGGCCCACGCGCCCTCGCCCTCGACGAAGCCTGTCCGGCCCTCGGCGAAGTTCGGCCCCGGCACACCGCGGGCGAGGAGCCCGCCCGGGACTGGGTCGCCGGGCGCGTAGGCGTCGAGATGGCCCGGCGCGCGCTGGACCGACGAGAGGATCCCGAAGAGGAGCGCGGGCACCGCGGGAGGCGGCTCGCTTCCTCCGGCAGACGCCTCGTCGAGGGAGAAGCCGAACGCCAGGTCTCCGCGCGGGGTCTCCCAGATCGCGGGAGTTCGCCCGGCCCAGGCGAGCGGCCGGGTTCCCGGTGGGGAGACCTCGAGTGGATGGGCACGCGGGACGTGAAGGAGGGCGAGGGGCGTGTCAGAGAGCGCCGGGTGCGAGACCGAGCGGTCGAGCCACCCTCCTTCGATGGGTTCCTCGGCAAACGTGACCCCGCGCGACGTCGACCCGGGGAAGAGAACGGCACGCGCCGAGCCCCATCCCGCGGGTTCGTCCTGGGCCGAAAGGAGGACGATATCGGGAGCGGGCCCACCGGGTGCCACTCGCTCGAACCCGAGATCGTGCCATCGCTCGAGTGCACGCTCGGCCGCGGCGAGGCGGTCCCCGTGGAGGCCGACCCGCACGGTCGGGTTCCTGGCGAGGTAGAGCCGATCGTCTTCCGGCAGGGCGTCGGCAAGGGCCGAACCGTCGGGCCGGGCGAGCTCGATCGTCAGCCGGTCTCCGGCGCCGGATCCGAGCTCCCGCTCGTCGAGGACGAGCTCGACCTCGCCTGTCTCGTCGAACGTGAGCTCGCGTCGAAGGAGCAGGCTCGCGTCGGCCCGCCGCGCGAGGGCCACGAGCCCCTCTGGGGCGGCGCCCTCGCCCTCGCGCGCGGCGATCGCGAGGATCCGTCGCGTTCCCTCGGGAGTCGTCTCGAACCCGAGGCGCGTCCACGCGAAGTTCTTCCCCTCCCCTTCCGCGACCTTGAGCCAGGCAACGCCGTCCCCGGAGAGCCCTGCCGGCGGGCCCTCGTCGGAGAGAACGACGATCCGATCGGGTCCCTCCCCGCCCTCCCGCGCCAGCCAGAGCGCGAGAGTCGCTTCGGGATCGAATCGCCCGGGCCGGGGAAAGAGGCTTGCCGCCCAGGCGTCCGCCGCCCCGAGGTCCGCGTCGCCGCCGAGCGAGAGACGTTCCGTCCCCGGGCTCGCAGCGAGCTCCACGTCCGCCCAGGTCCCCCCCGTGCCCACAACCTCGCCCAGGACGTCCCGCGCGCGCTCGAGCGGGGTCGTGCGGTCACTCAATCTGGCGCCCATCGGGAGCGACACGTCGACCAGGACGGCCAGGTTCGGCCGGCGCGGAGCGGAGCCGCGCCACCCAGGGCGGGAGAACGCGAGCGCGAGCGCGAGGGCGAGCAGGACCTCCAGCGCGAGCAAGGGGTCGATGCGGAATCGCCGGAGCCTGCCGGCGTCCCGGAGCTCGTTCGCTACCTTCCTCCAGATCTCGAGGCTCGGCACGACAACCTCACGGCGCCGCCTCACGTGGAGGGAGAGGAGGATGACGGCGGGCACCGCGAGGAGGGCCCACAAGCCGGCGGGGAAAAGGAACGTCACGGGCCATCCTCAGCCGTTCCCGATCCCGTTCCCGATTCGATGTCGTTCACAAACGAAAAAGGCTCGCCGGAACGAGTCCGGCGAGCCTCGGGTCGTCTTGATCGAGCAGTCGAGATTACCCGCCCGCGCTCTTGATTCCGACGAAGGAGAGCGCGCTGGAGATGATGAGGACGCCCACGACCGTCAGGTACGAGTAGAGGAAGCCGCCGCTCACTGAGTCGTCGTACTTCATGTACCCCTCGCTAAAGGGGGAGAGCGCCACGCTCTGGGGGCGCTCCGGGTCGGTGTAGTCCTTCCAGATACGCACGGCCGGGACGCTCGGGTTGTACTGGCAGAACACGATATTGCGGAGCTCCTGCGCGTGGGTCTGGGCGTCGTCGAGCTCGCTCGTGAGGACCCTCTTCGGGACGCGGTCCTCGGCCGCGAGCTTCTTGCGGTCCGA
>JACQVV010000529.1 GCA_016209595.1 Planctomycetota bacterium | reverse complement strand
GCATCCAGAGGCGTCACCAGAAGCTGATCGAGGAGGCCCCCTCCTCGGTCGTGGACGAGGCGATGCGCCGCGAGTTGGGCGTTCTGGCGGTGAAGCTCGTGAAGGCGGCGAACTACACCAACGCGGGCACCGTCGAGTTCCTCCTCGACTCGAACCACCGTTTCTACTTCATCGAGGTGAACGCCAGGATCCAAGTGGAGCATCCCGTGACCGAGATGATCACGGGGCTCGACCTCGTCCGGGAACAGATCCTGATCGCCGCGGGGGAGCCCATGACGGTCCGGCGCCAGGAGGACGTCGTCCTCCGGGGCCATGCGATCGAGGCGCGCATCAACGCCGAGGACCCGGACAACGACTTCAAGCCCTGCCCCGGAACGATCGGGCATTTCTTCCCTCCCGGCGGCCTCGGGGTGCGCTTCGACAGCCATGTCCACTCCGGCTACCGGATTCCGCCCCACTACGACTCGATGATCGGGAAGATCATCGTCCATCGGGCAACGCGCGAGGAGGCCGTCCGGACCATGCGGCGCGCTCTCTCGGAGATGCGCGTCGAGGGGATCAAGACGACGCTGCCGCTGCTCAGGCGGATCTTCAAGAAGGCCCGCTACATGTCGGGGAAGTTCGACACGCATTTCGTGGAGGACCTTCTCGTTTGACCGTCCGATTGGCCGCGCTGGCCGGGCTTTGTCTTGCCGCTTTTTTCGCGGCAGCCTGCGGGAGCGCCGTGCGCGAGCGTCCGGGGTTCTACGAGACCAACCGGATCCTCCAGGAGTCGGTGGAAGGGCTGCCGGACGACGGGCTCGCCGACTACCGGGAACCCGACCCGGCAGCGGCGGTCGCGGGCCGGTATCTCGCGGACCGGGCGCTCGACCTGGCGGACATCCCGGGTCTCTCGCTCCTCGGCGGTTACGGGCTCTCGGCCAACGTCCGGGCGACCAAGGCCGTGCAGGCCGGGGCCGGGTGGTATCGCGCGGGGCGTTTTGGTTTCCTCGGTCGCCACGCGGGCGCCTGGTGGGAGGAGCGGTGGGAGGGTGGGGTGTCGATCGCCTACGCCCATCATTTCCTCATGGGCACCGCCTGCGGCCCGATCCAGGAGCACCAGGACTTCCGCGACTGGACATCGGTGGACGATGGCGTACCCGGGAACGAGAACGGGGCGAAGCTCGGAGACATCGATATCCTGGGGAAGAGCGACCGCGACTTCTTCGACGTCGGGGCGACCGCAATGCTTGGTGTGGTGGGGGTGGACGCGGAGATCCGGCTGGCCGAGCTCGCCGACTTCCTGCTGGGTCTTGGCGCGATCGACATCTCCGCCGACGACACGACCCGGCGCGAGAGGGACCGGATGGTGGATCTCGCGCGCACCATGGTCGCCCAGCGCCCGGCCGACCTCGAAGCCGTGCTCGCGGGGCTTTCGGAGGAGCGCCGTGAGCCCTTCTTCGAGCATTCCTCGGACTCGGTGAAGGCTGCGGCGCTCCGGTCGATCCGTTCCCTCGAGGCCGCGCGGGCTGGGTATTGCCGGATGCGATACGAGAGGTTCCTGGACCGCAGCCGGTCCGACCTTCAGGAAATCGCCGCGACCGGCCTGGCCCGCGTTACAGGCCTGGACTTCGGGTTTGACCCCGACCGGAGCCGCGAGGAGAACGAACGGGCGATCGAGAGGCTGAAGGCGTGGCTCCGGGAGCACCCGGCGCCGGGCGCTGCCCCCGCTGTCAGTCCTGAAAATCCTTGATGACCCGTTGCGCGGCCTCGACCATGAAGCCGCTCCACTCGATGGCGCGGACCGCGTCCTCCCGGGAGAGCCCCCGCGAATCGCGAGAACTGCCGTTCGCGTGGACGCGAACCCGGGTACGCTCACGCTTGACCGTGAGGCGGCGGCAGATCTCCCGCATCCGGCGCAGGTCTGCGCGGTCGAGCTGCGGGAACCGGTTGAGCAAGCCTTCCACGAGAGGCATCAGGTCCGCGTGCCGGCGCACCTCCACTCCGGCGAACTGGAGCATGCTTTGGAGCGAGAGATCCATGATCGCCGCCGACTGGCGCACCACGTCAATGTAGTCCCGCTCGAACAGCATGATCGGCAGCGTCTCGTGGCGCTTTTCCGCCTGGGTCAGGCACTCGATCGCGGTCTCGTAGTTGTTCATCATGTCGGCTTATCCTTTTCTCGGCCGGCACCCTTGCCGCTGGCGCCCGTTGCCGACGTCCATTGCCGGGAGGCTTTGTTTCGCGCGCCGACGCTCCACCTTGGTAGGCGCTCACGGTACTTGGTTTTCCACATCTCGTCAAGGTAGAATTCGCGTTCCGGTATCCCCGGCACGCACGGAAAGAACGCTTGAAACTACTGACTCGCAATAACTTGTGACATCGGAGAACTTGCCGGGCCGCTTCGATCGCCTCCGCCGTCTACCTCAGATCGGCGACCAGGGTGGCGAGCGTCTGACCCGCGCCAGAATCGCGGTCGTCGGGTGCGGAGCTCTTGGCAGCCATCTGTCTGAAACCCTTGCAAGATGCGGGGTTAGCTCGATCTATCTGATCGATCGAGACGTTGTCGAGCCATCCAACCTGGACCGTCAGACGCTCTACGACGAAGAGGACGCCCGGTGCGCTCGGCCAAAGGCCGTAGCCGCGGCAGAGAAGCTCCGTAAGATATGCTCTGGAGGTAACTTCCAGCCATTTGTTGCGGACCTCGACTCCACCAATGCCGCGGAGCTGCTTTCCGGCGCCGAACTCATCCTGGACGGCACAGACAACTTCGCGACCCGCTTCCTTCTGAACGACTTCTCCGTCGCTCGCGGCGTCCCGTGGATCCACGCGGGCGTCGTTGGCGTATCGGGTTGCGTGCTCCCCGTGCTGCCGCGCCGGGGTCCATGCTATCGTTGCTACCTGCCGGAAGAGCCGCCGCCCGGGGCGGCGGAGACCTGCGATGTGGCGGGCGTCCTCCCCACGGCCGTCGCCGCGATCGCGGCCCTGGCGGCCACCTCGGCGATCGCGATCCTGGTCGGGCGGGAGAACGAAGTCGCCACGAGACTCGCCACCGTCGACATCTGGCGAGGGCGGATGGGGTCGATCGCCGTGCCGCGCCGGGAAGACTGTTCCGTCTGCGTCCGGGGGCAGTATGATTACCTGTCCGGTCTCAAGGGAACCGCCCGGACGAGACTCTGCGGGCAGCGAGCGGTGCAGGTTCGGCCGCTCGGGATCGCGCGTCCGGACCTCGCGGAGCTTGCCGGACGGCTCGCGGGACGAGGACTCGCCGAGCACAACGCGTACATGGTTCGTTTCGAAGCCGAGGGCAAGACGGTGAGCCTCTTCTCCGACGGGCGGGCGATCATCCACGGCACGGACGATCCGGCGGCCGCCCGCAGCCTCTACGCGCGCTATGTCGGCCTCTAGTCGGGGGCCCGCGCGCTGGCGCTGGCTCATCGCGGTTGCGGTGGTGACCGCTGCAAGCGGGGCGGGGTATTTCTCGGGCCTCTGGTGGCACGTCGGCGAGGGTGGAACCGAGGTCGACCGCGGAGTAAAGCTCCTCGACCCGGACACCGTCCTTCCTCCCGTGTCGGCAGCGGAGGGTCCGGGAGCTGGACCCGAGCCAGTGCCCGGGCCCGATCCCGGTCGGCCGGACGAAGGGGACGACGAGCCGCTCGACCCCGCGCCTGTCGAACCTCCCGCGTTCTCGCCCCCCGAGTTCTGGGCCGAGTACGCGGTGCGCGAGGCTCTCGAACGGGGGGAGGTCGTCACCCAGGCCGAGACCGAGGGGAACACGGCCACGAGCCGAGCGGAATGTCTCGTGGCGGCCCCGCCCGACCGGGTCTGGCAGGCGATCACCGACTACGAGAACTACCCCGAGTTCATGCCCGACACGGTTGCCTGCACCGTCGTCAAGCACGAGGGCCTCGAGTTCCAACTCCACCAGGAAATCGAGGTCGCGTGGAGGCGGGTTCGTTACGACCTCCTTGTGACCCACCGGGAGGACCGGCTGGGCACGAGCTGGCACAAGGTCTCCGGGGACCTCGACGTCAACGACGGAAGCTGGTCGATCGTGCAGGTGGAACCCGAAAAGTGTCTGGCGATCTATCGGTTGCGGGTCATGCCCAACTTCTGGATTCCGCAGTCGATCGCCGATCGGCTGATCCGCCGGAGCCTGCCCGGCGTGGTCCGGGCCGTCAAGAAAAGGGCGGAGGGGGGATAGATCATGGACCGGGCTGGCAGCCGGGCGCTCTGCGGCGCGGCGGTGCTGGTCGTTGTCGCGGTGTGTCCAGCCGCGGCCGAGGAGATCGACGACTTCCTCTACTGGATCAACGGCCCCGACCCGGAGAGGATCGCGGCGACCGAGTACGACCTCGTGGTGGCGGACTACTCGCGGGACGGCTCCGCAGGAGGGGAGCTTCCGCCGGAGGCCGTGGCGAGGATGCAGAGGACCCCGCGCGGCCGCACGCGGCCGGTGCTCGCCTACCTCTCGATCGGCGAGGCGGAGACCTATCGCTGGTACTGGCGCCGCGAGTGGGACGGCGACGGCGACGGGGAGCCGGACGAAGGGGCGCCGGGCTGGCTCGGCTCGGAGAATCCCGAGTGGGAGGGGAACTACAAGGTCCGCTACTGGGACCCGGACTGGCAGGCGCTCATCGCCGGTTCCCGGGGGTCCTATCTCGACCGGATTCTCGATGCGGGGTTCGACGGCGTCTATCTCGACATCGTGGACGCTTACTACTACTGGGGCGAGGAGGCCGAGGAAGGGGAGCGCATCCCCCTCGCCCGGGCGGCCGACCGGATGATCGCGCTCATCGAGCAGATCCGCGCCGCCGGCCTGAAACGGCGGCCGGGATTCCTCGTCTTTCCCCAGAACGCCGACTTCCTGCCGGACGACGCCCAGGACGATCGACGCCGGGAGGCCTATTTCGCGGCGATCGACGGGATCGGCATCGAGGACGTCTTCTTCCGGGACGGGGACTCCCCGGGGGAGGACGCCCCTTTCCGGCCGGACGAGGAACGCCTCACCGCGCTTTCCGGGTTCGTCAAACGCGGCAAGCGCGTCCTTTCGATCGAGTACCCCACCCGGCGAGCGGAGATCGACCGGTTCTTCGAGGAGGCGACGCGGCGCGGATTCGTCCCCTTCGCCGGGCGCCGCCCGCTGGACGGGATTCCGGAGTATCCCGGGCCGCGGTAGACTCTTCCCGCTCCCGCTCCCGCTCCCGCTCCCGCCTTCCGTCTCGCTAGTTTCCCCCCACCGTCTCCCGGAAGCTCTCGATCGCTTTCGCGTTCTCGGGCGAATCCGGGGCGAGATCCGGGTTGTAACCGTGGTCCTGGCCGAAGCGGGCCTTGAGGGAGACGAAGGAGGTCCAGCGGACGGAGGAGTCGGCGTCGGCCAGTCCGACCACCAGGTGTGCGATTCCCGCTCCCGAAGGATCCTCCGCGAGCCGGCGCGCCGCCTGCTGGCGGAGCCCGGCGGAGGGCGATCCCCCGAGCACCCGGGCGAGCGCGTCGATCATCGTGGCTCCCTCCAGGGGGCTCGCGAGGATCGCCTCGGTCGCGCCCGAGGCGACTGCCTCGTCGGGGTCCGCCGCCCAGGTGGCGAGGAGGGGAAGGGTTGCCGGCGTGCCGTACGACTTCAGGACGGCGATCGCGGCCAGGACCTCCTTGCGGACCGTGTAGCGCCCGAGCTCGTCTCGCACCCCGCCGAGCTTCTTCTGGTAGCGCTCGACGACCTCGACACCATCGGCCGCGGGGTATCCGGCGAGACTCTCCATCGCCGCGAGCCGGACGTCCGGGTCCGCGGGAGGGGCGAGGAACTTCTCGACGTCGGGGAGGCTCGCGGGGTCGCCGAGCTTCCCGAGCTCGACGAGCGTGAGCTTCTTGACGCCGGGCGTCGCCTCGGGCAGGAGGCGCCGGCGCACCCAGTCGGGGTCGTACCGGACGAGCGTGCGCACCCGCCGGGGGAGCCGCGAGTCGGCCGGGTTGTTCTGGAGGTCCCAGTAGTCCTGGTCGGAGGCGCCATGAGTTTCCAGCCTCGCCTCGAACTGTCGCCAGAACCTGTACTCGTTGTAGAGCCCGTCCCAGATGGCGGTGATCTGAACCAGAAAGACGACCGAGGCGACGACCCCGAGCCGGGCGATCCAGCGGCCTCGCATCCGCCGCCTCTTCGCGCGTCCCGAGGCGAAGAGCCCGACGAGGATGCCCAGAAGGCCCGGGAAGCCCCAGAACGCGAACGCGATGAGGTGGCCGGCCATTTCCTGGGGGGAACCCTCGCGGAACGCTCCCAGGATGTCGCTGCCGTAGACGGTCCGGAGAAGATAGAGGAGGCTGGAGAGCCCCATGCCGAAGAGGAAGGTGAACCAGCAGAGGAGGCTCGTCTTCGGGAGGGAGGGCGGCGCGGGCACCGGCGGGGGAGCCGGTGGCGGGGGTCCGACGATCTGCAGCGGGACCGCGCCCATCTTGTCATCCGCAGCCTTCTCCCGCCTCTTGTTGGTGATCCGCACGAAGAAGTAGAGCGCGAAGACGAAGAGCCAGGGTCCGAGAGCGCGGGGCGCGAAGCACACCAGGATGAAGGTGACGATTAGCATCCCCCGGTACTCGACCGCGAAGTTCCGGATCGAGGCGAGGGCCCGGTCGATCCTGCTTCTTGGTCGCGGGGGCTCCTCGAGGATGGGCAGGACGGCCGCCGCGTCGATCTGGCTCGCGCGTTCCACCTCGTTCGCCACATCGCTCGCCTTCTGGTACCGACGTTCCGGGTCCTTGTCGAGGGCACGCAGGACCACGGCGTCGAGCTCCTGGGAGATCTTGCCGTTCTTCGCGGAGGGCGGCGGGAAGCGTCCGATCGGAAGCTCCCCCGTCAGCATTTCGTAGAGGACGACGCCTAGCGAGTAGAGATCGGCCCGCCGGTCCACGGTCCGGGAGCTCTCGCGCTGTTCGGGCGCCATGTACTCGAACGTCCCCACGGTCGTGTGGGTTCGGGTGATGGGCGGCGGCGGGTTGTCCCCCTCGACGATCTTCGAGAGCCCGAAGTCGGCGATCTTGATCCGTCCCTCGGGGGTGATGAGGATGTTCTCGGGCTTGATGTCGCGATGAACGATGCCCCGTTCGTGTGCGTATTCGAGGGCGGAGCAGAGCGCGGGGATGATGCGCAGGGCCTCATCGGCCGTGAGCTTCTTCTCGCGGAGGACTTGGCGGAGCGAGATCCCTTCCACGTACTCCATGACGAAGTAGTAGAGGTCGTTCTCGAACCCCTTGTCGATGATGGTGACAATGTTCGGATGGTTCAGCGCCGCCAGCGCCCGCGCCTCCCGGTTGAATCGGGAGATGAACTCCGGGTTCTTGCCCAGGTCAGGCGGCAGGACCTTGACCGCTACCTTCTTCCCGAGCGAGAGCTGGTTGGCGAGGTAGACGACCCCCATCCCGCCCTCTCCGAGGATCTTCTCGACGACGAAGCCGCCGAGACGGTCTCCCGGACCGAGCAGCTGCGCGCCCCGGCGGTCGAGGCGCGCCGGACCGCCGTCCCCGGAGGGAGGCGGGGTCTGGAAGTAGAGGACGGTCTCCTTGGTGTTCACCAGGAAAGACTGCCGGCAGTGGGGGCACTCGATCGATTCGTCGCCGCGCAGGATCTCGCGCTCGAAGCCGGCCTGGCACTGAGGGCAGTGGATTCTCATCGCGGGACCATCCTCGGTGGAAAGACTGCGGGCGCGGCCGTGCGAGGCCGTCCCGCTCTGGGATGCGCAAAGGGCATGCCGCGGTGGACGCGGGGGCCTACAAAATTCAAGTGGCGAACTCGCAAGTGGTTGCGCCGAGTCGTCTCGCCTCTCGCTTCGATGGCAGACCGCGAGGGGTGAAAGTTGCTTTCAGCGCTCGCGATGATCTCTTAATGGGCGGCTTGGGGGCAAGCGAGGAGAGCCGCAACATCGCGTCGTGGTCAGCCCCCCCTCCGGGGTCCGAGAAACGGCCGGGAGCGGGAGTGGACCGGAACTGGTTGCGAACGACGCGAGGATCGGGTCTATTCTGGTGGACGCCCCGCGCAACCCGCGAGCCGGGGCCGAGGTATACCCCTGCGGAATGTACGAGGTCCTCTTGCCTCAGGCCGACCGGGACGTCGATCTGCTGCGCCGGTTCGTCGCGGGGGAGAGGTCCGCCTTCGACTCGCTCGTCGATCTCTACCACCTGCGCATCTATCGCTTCCTCTGGCGGATGGTCGGAGATCGCGCCCGGGCGGAGGAACTGACGCAGGACACGTTCGTCCGCGCCTTTCGCGCGGCCCAGAGTTTCAAGGCCCGTTTCAGGTTCTCGACATGGCTCTACGCGATCGCAAGAAACTGCGCGAGGAGCGAGCTCAAGCGGCGGCGGTCCCGCTGGTCGGCCGGCGAACGCGAGCCGGTGGAAGGGCTGCCCGACGGTGGGAGGGCCGCGGCGCGACCCGGCCCGGACCGGCAGGCCGAGATGCGGGAAGTGACGGGGGTCGTCCGCCGCGCGGTGGACGCGCTCCCGGACGACCACCGGACGGCCCTCGTCCTCACGTTCTACGAGGGCCTGTCGTACGAGGAGGTCGCCGAGGTGCTGGGGCGGCCGCGTGGGACGATCAAATCGTGGGTCTTTCGGGCCAAGCGCCAGCTCGCCCGGATGCTCCGGAACGCTGGAATCCAGGACTAGTCAAAGGACGGCGGGACGAGACATGAGCTGCAGGCGAATCGAGAAGGATCTCGAAGCCTACCTCGACGGCGAGGTCACGGAGGCGGTCGCGGAGGCGATCCGGGAACACCTCGCCAGGTGCCGGAGCTGCGAGGCTCTCCTCGCGGAGCTCCAGGGCGTGGGGACCGCCCTGGAGACCTGGAAGGCGCCCGACCCTTCCCCGGGCCTCAGGGCCCGCATTGGCGCGCGGCTTGCCGAGGAAGGCGCCCGAGAGAACCACGAACCCGTGCCGCCCGAGGTCCGGGCGCGCGAGTTCGAGGAAGACCGCCGCACGGCGACCCAGGCCGAGAAGGACGGGCTGACCGAAGCGGGTCGTGCGGGCGCGGTCACGGTCGAAGAGAGCCGGGATCGGTTCCGGGG
>JACQVV010000518.1 GCA_016209595.1 Planctomycetota bacterium | reverse complement strand
TCCCTAGAATGGCGGCGCACATGGGCGTTTAGCTCAGCTGGCTAGAGTGCCACGTTGACATCGTGGTGGTCAGTGGTTCGAGTCCACTAACGCCCACCATGACTGCAGGCTTGAGGCTGTAGGCTTGCGGCTTGAGGAACGGCCGAGGGCGTGCCGCCTGTTTTTCGTCCGGTCTCTAGCTTGCCGTCCTAACCTGTCGCCTGGCGTGCCACGCGTTGCCCAAGATTGTCCGTCTCGACGTCGCCGCCGGCGCGGGCAGCCACCTGCGCCTGGAGTTCCCGCGCCACCGCTCCGTCACCGAGGTCCTTGGCGTACTCCGGGGCGCCATCCCGGGAGTCACTGGCCGGAGGCTCGAGCTCTATTACGGCAACTCAAAGCTGAAACCGGACCACACCTTCGACTTCCTGCTCCAGGCGTACGGGATCGCCGCCGAGCGGCCGGTGTCGCTCCGGCTGGAGGACTTCGACGCCGGACCCGAGGCGGAGCCGACCCCGGACAAGGACGCGCCCCCTCCGGCACCCCCGCCGGGCGAGGAGGTCGTCCTTCTGGAGGAGGAGATCGTCGCTCCCAGGGCTGTAGGCGAAGCCGACCCCGGACATGGACGCTTCCGGACAGGTCCTGGGCCGGCTTCGCCTCCGACTCCGCCCGCAGTCCCGGACCCGGGTGCTCATCCGCGGCCGGCTTCGCCTACAGGTCCGGCGTCGGCTTCGCCTCCGGCTCCGCGGCCGGCGTCGCGCGGGACGACCGCCAGGCGCATGGCCCCCGGCGCGGGAACGAGCTACCGGATCGAGATCGAGCGCCCGGATCGGCTCTGCCTGGGGCGTGGACACCGCCTGTCCGTGCACCTCCGCCCGCTCACCCTACCTCCGGCGAACCGCACGATCTCGATTCGCGTCCAGTGGCCCGGCTGTCTCGTACAACCGGAAGAAGCGCTCCACGAAGGCCGGGACGCACGGCACGAGTTCCACGTCACGCCGCTCGCAGCGGGTCGGCTTCCCGGAGCCTCGATCCGCCTCCAGGTCCGCGGGGGACGGACCGCCGACGTCCCGACTCCAGTCACCGTCCGCTCGGCCAGCGCCGGGGGATTGCTCGTGCTCTTCGGCGCGCTCCTTCCACTACTTGCCCTCGCCGCCGAGGCGTGGGTCGGCGCGCCGCCGGCAACGCGAAATCTCGAAGGCTACGCGGCTCTGCTGGGCGGCCTCCTCATGTTCGCCGGCCTCGCTCGGCTCCTTCTGGCCAGGCCCCGGCGCGCCCCGCCGAGCGAGCAGACCGTCGTGCTCTAGTCTGGGGTCTCGCGGTTTTCGACCACACGCTTGCCTTTGACGGTCACGGTCACGGTCACGGTCACGGTCACGGACGACGGTCACGGACGACGGTCACGGTCCACGTTCACGGGTCGTGATCGTGTTCCGTGGGCGTGACCGTGGTCGTGTTCCGTGACCGTGACCGTGACCGTGACCGTGCTTTTCAGCGACCCTCCTGTGCGGAGGGTAGCCAGGAAAACCCGCCACATCCGCCTCCACCGGATGCTCGCTTGAAAAAACCGCGAAACCCCAGTCTAGTATTTCAGGAGGTTCTTCACCAGGAAGAGCACGTTGGCAGGGCGCTCCGCCAACCGCCGCATGAAGTAGGGATACCACTCCCGTCCGAACGGGACGTAGACCCGCATCCGATACCCTTCCGCCGCCAGCTTTTCCTGGAGGTCGCGCCGGTTCCCGTAGAGCATCTGGAACTCGAACTCGTCCTTGCCGATCCCCTCCGAGCGGACGTGTTCCTTGGTCCATTCGATCAGGCGTTCGTCGTGGGTGGCGATGTTCGGGTAGACGCCGCGCCTCCTCGCACCGGCCGAGAGGAGCATCTGCGCGAGCTCGACGTAGTTCGCGTCCACCTCGGCCTTCTCGGGGAAGGCGACCTCCGCGGGCTCCCGGTAGGCGCCTTTGCAGAGACGAATGGGACCCCCGATCTCGCAAAGCGCGGCGAGATCGGCCGCCGTGCGCCTGAGGTATGCCTGGACGACCGCTCCCACGTTTCCGTGCTCGGGGCGGAGCTCGCGGTAGATCGCGAGCGTCCGCTCCGTGTAGTCAGAGCCCTCCATGTCGATCTGGATCGCGACGCCCGCCTCGCGCGCCGCTTCGAGCATCCGCCGGACGTTCGCGGCGCAGAACTCCGTCCCGATGTCGAGCCCCGCCTGGGTGAGCTTGATCGAGACCGACGAGTCGACCCCCGCGGAGCGGATGGCCTGGACGATCGAAAGGACCGATTCCGTCGCCGCCTCGGCCTCCTCGCGCGTCGAGACGTTCTCGCCGAGCGGGTCGAGCGACACCGTCATGCCGCGGGAAGCGAGCTCCCGAGCGACGCGGACCGCGTCACCCAGCCCCTCCCCCGCCACGAAACGCCGAACCATCCGGCGAGAGAGCGGATTCGCCTGCGTGAGTCCACGCGCCACCCGGCTCGTGGAAAGGTGGAGGAAGATCTGACGAAACACTTTTACGTACTTAAAAAAAGGGCGGGTATTCTACTGGAAAGGGCATGATCCGACACCGCCGTGTGCACTCCGAGAAACGAGCGCGCGACATGTCAGGCGGCACCGCAAGCGAGAAGCCAGGTTCGTTCCTCGTGCTCGAAGGCCTCGACGGCGCGGGGACGACCACACAGGGGCACCTCCTCGTCGAGCGGCTCCGCGCGTCCGACGAAAAGGCCCAGCTCACCGGCGAGCCCTCCGAGGGCCCCGTGGGCGCGCTGCTCAGGCAGATCCTGCGGAGGCGGATCGATTGGGGGGACGCCGGCACCGGCGAGCGCCTTTCGACCGACGCCCTCGCTCTCCTCTTCGCCGCCGACCGGCTCGACCACCTGCGGAGAGAAATCCTTCCCCTTCTTTCGAGCGGCGCGCACGTCGTCTGCGATCGGTACTTCCTCTCGAGCTACGCCTACCAGATGTCGGCCGATCGCGCGAACCTCGACTGGCTTCGCGGGATCAACTCCCGGGCCCGGCGGCCCGACCTCACGATCTACCTCAAGACGCCCGCCACGGTCTCGGCCCGGCGCCGGGAGGCCCGGCGCGAAGAGGAGCTCCTGGAGGCCGGCGAGTTCCAACGGCGCGTGGAGGCGAACTACGACCATGTCGTCCGGGTCCTCAGCGAGGAGGCCGAACCGATCGAGACCGTGGACGGCGACCGGCCGGTCGAGGCCGTTGCCGCAGACATCTGGACCCGGATCTCCGCGCGCATCCCGCGCCTCGCAACGTGAACCTCCCGGGAAAGGCTGCGCTCGCTGCCCTTCTGGCTCTCCTTGCCGTCCCCGCCCGCGGACAGCTCGTGATTGAGGCAGTTTCCGAGAAGGCCGGCGAGGAGACCTGGTCGCTCCGCGTCTCGGGACAGGCCGACTATTCCGAAGGCGTCGTCCTGATCGGCTGCCTGAAGGCGGCCCACGACGCGGAGCGGGTCCTCGATCGGCGTTCCTGTCCCGTCTCCTCGGGGCGCTACGAGATCGAGTTCGGACCCTACCCCGCCCCTCTCTTTCCGTACGAGCACGCGGTCTCCGTCCTCTTCTCGCCCGGACAGCAGCCCGAGGGAACACTCGGCGGAACTCGCGACCCTCCGCCCGGGGCCGTGGAAATCGCGCGCTCCTACCGGCCCGCCGGAACCGGCTCGGCCGGAACCGGCTCGGCGCTTGCCGAGGAAACGTCGAGAGTCGAAAGACTTCTCGGCCAGGTCGAGGAGCTCGCCCGGGACGCGGAAGAGATCCTCGACGGTCCAGCCCCGGCGGAGGATGCGGCGCTCCGGGCTCTCGATGCGTGGCGCACGCGATACGAAGATCTCCGCGGAACCCGCGCCCGGGCGGCAAAGCGCTGGGCCTTCCCCGCGTACATCAAGACCGAGGGCGAGATCCACGTCCTCGTGAACCACCTGATCGACCTCGCCTACGCCCTCTCGGTCCGCGAGGGGGGGGAGATACCCGAGGTCGGCCCTCCGGCGCTGCGACCGATCGGTCCGACCCTGGCCACGGCCCGGCGCGCCTTCGCCTACGAGGCGGTCCTCCTCGATCCCGACCCCGATCGCGCGGTCCTGGAATACTGGGCGCTCCCGCTCCAGCGGCGCTTCGAGAGCCTCGCGGCGGCGCCGCGAGGCACGGAGCAGATGGACGCCCGCCCGCGAGACGCCCAGGAGCGACTCGCGCTCTTCGAAGCGCTCGCCGGCCTCGCCCGGCACCGCGAAGAACTCCATCGCGGGCGCGCACAGGCGCAGCCGGCCCCGAACAGCGAGGGCAGTCCCTGGATCCTCTGGTCGAACGGCTGGTTCCTCGACCTCGCAGAGACAGCGGAACGACTCGAGAGGGACCTCCAGGAGCCGCCGTTCGACCGCCTGAGCGCCGCACGCATGCTGCTCGCTCGCGCCGGCCTGGCGCTCGTAGGAGAGTGGCAAGGCGAGAACGCGCCTCGCGCTGGAGCGGACTTCGCGTCGGTGGCCGCCCAGTACGTCCAGACGATGGGGCTCGCCTCGCAACCGCGTGACGCCTTTGGCGCGCACCTCGCCCTCGCCCGCGCCCTCGCGGACGAGGTTCTGGCCAGCCCTGGGCCCGAGAACTCCGACGAGTGGGACGCCCGTGCGCTGCGGCTCCTGGAGGAAACTCGCCGGCCGCTCCCGGAGTCCCTCGCGAGCCTCGTCGAGACCCCGCCCGACCTCGCGGCCCGAATCGAGCGCCTCTCTCGCCTCGTCGCCACGCTCGCCGCTCACCGCGAGCGCCTCGAACTCGCGCGGGAGGGGGAGCCATACCCGGAGGCAGCCGGCGAAGCGGCGACCCTACAGCGCGAGATGGATGAACTCTCGCGCTGATTTCACGGCACGCATTCCTTGTGAGGGAGACCGCCCGTCCGCGCGGGGAGTCACACGATCAGCCGTTCACTTCTTTACCTGTGTTTCCCACCCGTCGTACTCGCCGCCGCATGCGCGGGCGGCTTCGACGAGTTCCATGACCTCCGCGTGAATTCGTTCGAGATCCACCGACCCGACTCGTTCGAGGACCAGCTGGAACGGCCGTTCCATGGAGATGCCATCCTCCTCGCCCGCGACGGCGAAGCCCCGTCCCTCGATGCTTCTCCGAAACCTCGCCCGATCCTCGCCCGTCGCGAAATAGAGCCAGTGAGTGACCGGGCGAGGATCGACGAGCGGATCGCCCTGAGACCGAAGCGTCTCGACGACTTCCATGTCCGAGATCCACTCCTCCCGCTCCTCGGAAGGGTAGAGATCGGATCGGTAGAGCCGCCATCCTTCGTCGAGCTCGAATTCTAGTCGGGGTCGGTCGTCCGGCCTACGCCGGGTCGCCTCGCCCACCCTGGCCCCAAATGCGGCCACATCGGCGACGTAGAAGTAGTAGCGGAACTCGCCGGCCGTACGGACTCGTCCGACGAAGCGCCACTCTTCCCGCGGGCCGAGGTCCCCGAGCAGCTGGTCTTCCAGCCGCGCGAGTGCCTCCTCGGCGGAGGCGGAGCCCACCCCCTCGGGGCCGGGATCCTTCAGCGGAACGACGACTCGGGCAAGATGAGGGCAGCTTCCGATCGAGGGCTCGCGGCCGAAGCCAAGATCCACCAGGACGAGAGCGAGCCTCCCGTCGATCTGGGTAGGGTAGGTCTTCCAGTCTTCACGATGGCGAGGGACCTCCGGCGCTTCCGAAGTCCTCACGCGAACGGCCGCTGGTGCCCCCGTGTCGGAGCCATCGTCGCAGCTCGTCGCCAGGAAGAACACGAGACAGGCGACCGCGAGCGATCGACCGGTGCAAGTGACCATGCCGCCGAGGATTCTACCGGCATCGCGCCTAGCCGGCGACGACGATCATCCGTCTCCGAGCTCGGGCCGGTCCTCGCGCGCGATCGTCGCGGACGAACCCGTTCGCTAGCTCTTCCTGACGTACTTGTCCATCAGGTACGGCCGGACGGGCGAGAGGATCGGGCCCCCGATCCGCGGGGCGGGGGCCGGGACGGGCGCCGCGGAGGACGGAGGGGGTGCGGCGGGCCCGGAGGCGAAGCCGACCCTGGGCGAGGGAGCGGGTGACGCGCTCCTCCCCTCGGTCTTTCGCCCCGAGATGAGCGGCTGGATGAAGCGCTCGTCGTACTTCGGGTCCACGTAGCAGAAGCGTTTGACGAGCATGAGGTGCCGCGCGGTGATGTTGTCGCCGGAGATGTTCTTGCCGAAGGCGCCGCAGCCGAGCGTCATCGAGGGCTCCATGTTGACGCTGAAGCCGACCGCGCCCTGGGTCGAGGGGGAGTTCACGAGGTAGCGGTGGACGGGCATCTCGAACGCCCAGCGGCGGACGAGATCCTCGTCGGTCGCGTGGATGACGAAGGTGTGGCCCATGCCGCCGTACTCGAGAATCTCGCGAGAGCGACGCATCGCCTCGTCCTCTCCCGAAACCTCGTAGTAGGTGAGGAGCGGCGTGAGGATCTCCATCGAGAGGGGGTACTTTGGTCCCACGCCCTCGTAGGGAACCATGAGGACGGTGGTTTCCTTGTGTACCTTAAATCCCGCACGCTCGGCGATCTGCCAGGGGAAGAGCCCGACGATAGCGGGATTCATCCGGTCGCCCTGGATGCAGACGGGTTCCAGGGCCTTCGTCTCCGCGGGGCTCGTGAAGTAGGCCTTGAGCGATTCCATCTCCCGGCGGAAAGCCTGTCCAACCTCTCGGTCGCAGACGACCGACTGCTCGCTGCTGCAAATGGTCGCGTTGTCGAAGGTCTGGCTGTTCACGAGGCAGGCCGCCGCGTGGGCGAGGTCGGCTGAGCGGTGGACGTAGACGGGCACGTTTCCCGGCCCGACGCCGTAGGCCGGGTTCCCCGCCGAGTAGGCCGCCTCGACGAGCCCCGCCCCGCCGGTCGCCAGGATGAGGTCGGTGTCCTTGTGTTTCATGAGGTGGCCCGTCGCCTCGATCGTGACGTGCGCGAGCCAGGTGATGATTCCCTCCGGGGCCCCGGCCTTGACCGCGGCCTCGTGGAGGATGCGGCAGGCCTCGCCGATCGACTTCACCGCGCGAGGATGCGGGCTCACCACGATCCCGTTCCTGGTCTTGAGCGCGATCAGGATCTTGAACATCGCGGTCGAGGTCGGGTTAGTCGTGGGGATCACGGCCGCGATCACGCCGTAGGGCTCGGCGATCTCGTAGGACCGGTTCTTCTCGTCGGCCGCGACGATCCCGACCGTCGCGAGGTCCTTGATGTCCTCCCAGGTGTTCTCGATGGCGAAGCGGTTCTTGAGGTACTTGCCGTCGGGCCGGCCGATCCCGGTCTCCTCGACCGCGATGTCGGCGAGGTACTGGCAGTGCGCAAGCCCGGCGTCCACCATCGCCCGACACACCCGGTCGACCTGGGCCTGGTTGAACCGGGCGTACTTCTTCTGCGCTTCGCGGGTCTTCCGGAGAGAGTCCCGTACTTCCTGGAGGGCCACGAGATCCTTATCCATGTCGCGGATTATAGCGACCCGGATCCGGGCCGGTCCAGCACCGCTGGCGGCACGCGAGCGCGGCGGCGTAGACTCGTTCCGGATGGCGACGATGCTACGAGCGTTCGCGATCGCGGGGACTCTCGCGGTCTTCCTCCCGGAGGCCCTCGCGGACGAGATCGAGGTGACGGCGATCACCTTCAACGTCCGGGTCGGTCTCGACGAGGCCGAGAGCCTGCGCTGGCGGAACCGGAGACAGCTCGTCGTCGATCTCCTCGCCCGGCACGCGCCGGACGTGATCGGGCTCCAAGAGGACCTCTCCTTCCAGGCCGACGACGTCGCGGAGGGACTTCCGGGATACGGCGCCGTCGGGCGCGGTTCGCTGGGCGGGAGGTACGGGGAACTCGTGAGCGTGCTCTACCGGAAGGAACGCCTGCGCCTCGTCGACTGGGGCGCCTTCTGGCTCTCAGAAACCCCAGAGCGCGCCGGCTCCATGTCCTGGGGGAATGTTTTCCCGCGGAGCGTTACCTGGTGCCTCTTCGAGACGGCCGAGGGCGCCCGCCTGCGAGTCTACAACACGCATTTTCCCGACGACCGCGAGGACCTCCGCGTGAAGTGCGCGGAGGCGCTTCTCGCGCGGATCGCGAGCGACCGGGCCGGCGGGTCCATGTCCGGGGTCGGCTTCGCCTCCGGCCCCACGATCGTCCTGGGGGACTTCAACGCCGCTCCCGGCGAGGCCGCGTTCGAGGCGCTCGCGGGACGCGAGGCGCCGCTTGCCGACGCTTTCAAGGTCGCCGAGGAACGGGGTCCCGAGCACGCGACCTGGCACGGCTTCCAGGGCCGCCCCCAGGGGGGACGTATCGACCACGTCCTCGTCACCCCCGGCCTTCGCGTGGAACGGATCGAGATTCTCACCGACCACGCGGACGACACATACCCCTCCGACCATTTCCCGGTGCTCGCGCGGGTCGCCATCCCGGTCCCGGACGCGGGGAGCAGGAGGTGAGAAAACTCGGACCCGTCGTGACCGCGGCGGCCTGGGGACTCGTCGCCGCCGGCGGCCTCGCGGCATGTTTCGCGCTCCTGGCCGGCCAGTACCGGAGCGAGGCGCGGAGAGAGCGCGAGGTCGCCGCGGCGGAGCGCCGAGAGAAGGACGCGCGGCTCGCCGAGATCTCCCGCGAGCTCATGGCCGCCGGCCGATCCCTCCAGGAGCGCGACGAACGGAGGGTACGCGACCTGGTCGCGCAGGAAGCGCGGGAGCTCGTGATCGCCACTCTCCGATGCGCCGGAACCGCCGGTCACGCCGACACCCGAGCCGAACTCGTACGTATCGCGACCGAGTACCCCGAATCCTCCTATCCCTGGGCGGTCCTGGGACGCTTCGACCTCGCGGCCGGGCGGCCCGGGCTCGCCCGCGACTCCCTCGCCCGCGCGGTGGCCATCTATCCCGGTGACAGCGCATCCCGCGTCCTTCTCTACGTTGCCGCCCGCGACGATGGCGAGACGGCGCAGGCCCAGGCCGTGGCCTCGTGGTTCATGGATTCTGCCACCTTCGCTGATGTCCTCTCCGGCGAGAGTCTTGTCTTCCCCGAGAAAGCGGCTTTCGGGCGCGGCCTCGCCCTCCTCGCCCCCCTTCCCTGGGACCCCCCGGAGACCGGAGAACGCGCGGCGGTCGCCGCCGCGGCCTTTCGCGCCGCCATGACGGCGGAATCCGATGCCGCCGCGAGCCGCTACCCCTGCGGCGTGCCGTGGCCGCCGCTCCTCCCTGCCAACCCCTGGCCGCGCTTCTTCCTCGGCCGGCTCGCACTGGGAGAGGGGAACCCCGCAGGGGCCGCGGCTCTCTTCGAAGAGGCCGCCGGCGGCCTCCCCGAAGAGGCGCTCGTCCATTACTGGCGCGCGCGGGCGGCCTTCGCCCTCGGCGACGACCTCGCCGCCCTCGTCGCCTCCTCGATCGCCCTCGACCGGTTCCCCCTCCACCTCGGGGCCCTCGAGATTCGCGCGCGAGTTCTCATGCGTCTCGGCCGCACGAGCGACGCCCACCGCGATCTTGCCCTCGCCCTGGATCTCGCCCCCGGCCACGCCGATCTCCTCCTCGCCCGCGGCGAGGTCCGAACCCGCCTCGGCCGCATGGACGAGGCCGAGGCCGACTTCCTCGCCACGCTCGAGAAAGAGCCGCGATCCGCTCCCGCCTTCCTCGCCCTCGGCCGGATCCATGCCGCCCGGGGAGAGATCGAGCTCGCTTCCCGCGAGCTCGAACGCGCCGCGGAGCTCGACTCGTCGCTCGCCGTGGCGCGCCTGGAACGAGCCGCCCTTCTACTGTCGCTGGGAAGGAAAGACGAAGCCCTGAAGGAGCTCGACCTCGTCCTCGCGGCCGCGCCCGACGACACCGAGGCGCTCGCCGCGCGCGGCCGGATCCTTCTCGACCTCGGCCGGGCGAGCGAGGCCGCCGCGGACTACGAGCGGGCGCTCCGTCTCGGTGCTTGGGGCTGGCGGATCGACGAGGGGATGGGCGACGCGCTCGCCGCCTCCGGCCGGCCGACCGCCGCGGTTCTCTACTGGCGCCGCGCCGCGGAGGCGAGCCCGGAGGCGGAACGAATCCGGGAGAAGATACGGCAGGCGGCGAAGGAGGAATAGCTAGCGGGGCTCCGCCCCAGCCCGGACGAACGTGTTTCTCGGTCGCGTCATCAACTTCGAACTTCGAACGCTGAACTCCGAACTTCGACGTTGGGCGTTCGACGTTCAACGTTCGACGTTCCTGAGGTGCGGTAGCGAAACTTGACTCATCTGTAAACAAAGACGCCCTTCAGGGCAGCTAGCGGATATCCGGCCGCTTGAACTTGTGGCAGTGGGCGCGGAGGTCGCGGCACTTCTCCAGGCGGGCCCGGAGCTTCTCGTTCTCGGGATTCACCTCCGCGGCCTTCTCGTAGAGGGGGAGGGCCTTCTCGAACCCCTCCAGGGCGTTTTCGAGGTGCCGGTCGCAGTCGGGCATCCCGGGAAGTGATTGCTTGATCTCGGCGTAGGCCGCCTCGAAGTGCTTGTCGGCCTCGGCGAGGAGCCCGGCGACCTCGGGGTTGGAGGTCGGCGTGCGCTCCGGGGGCTTGCCACCGGAACTGCCCCCGCTCGTTCCGCCGCTCGAACCACCGGAGGACCCGCCCGAGCCCGAGCTCCCGCCACTCGAGCCGCCGCCGTTCCTCTCCCCGCCGGCCATCGCCACGGCTCCACCGGAGATCGCGGCCTCGCGGCCGAAGTCGGTGTCGTGGAAGTACTGGGCGAGGAGCTTCGTGTACTCCTCGGCCTTCGAGGAATCGTCGATCGCGGTGTAGAGGAAGCGCCGGCGGGCGAGAAGATAGGCCTTGGCCGTGAACGCCTCCTTCCAGAAGTCCTCCCCGGGCTCCGTCCTCTGGTATTCGAGCGCCGCGTCCACGATCTCGGGGACCATCGGAGCGAGGCCGAACTCGATCGCCTTGACGACCGCGAGGTAGAAGTCGTAAGCGGAATGCGCGTTCTTCATCCGCTTGCGGACGTCCTCCGCGAAGTGGTCCTCCCGGGACTCGCCGGAGAGAGACTCGGGCGCCTTGTAGTCGACCTTGGAAAGCGTGAGCTTCGACTTCCCCCCCACGCCGAAGAGGGCCAGGACGTAGTCCGTGCCCGTCTCCTCCACGAGGCCGCCGACCATGCTCTTTCCGCCGTCCTTTCTCGCCAGGAGGACGAGCCGGCCGGGAGGGTCGGGGATGGGAGTCACGTCGACGACGAGTTTGTAGTACCGTTCGCAGGTCGCCGCGATCGACGAGGCCTCGTTCGCGTCCTCCTCGAAGAGCGCGAACTTCTTGTCCCGGATCTCCTGGAGCGCCTGGAGCGCGCCGAGGTAATCGGCCTCTCCCTGGAGAGACCGGGCGCGCGAGAGAATCGAGCGGACCCGGTCTTTGAATTCGGCAGGGTCGCGCGTACGCGGGGGCTCGACGCGCGGGGTGGGCTCGCCGCCTGACGGTTCTGGCTCGGGTTCCGGCTCGGGCTCCGGGTCCTTGACGACGAGCTCCTTGAAGTCGTCGGGCCGAGGCGTCGGAGGGCGCGCCGTGTCGGGGGCCTTCTCGGGTTCGCCGGCGGGCTCCGTACCCCGAAGGCTCGAGACGAGGGGCTCCAACGCCTCGCGGCCGAAGTCGGTCGAGTGATAGAGGAACCAGACGAGCGCGAAGCCCAGGACAACGCCGACGGCGAAGAGGACCGCGTATTTCATGCCGGCATGTTAACCCGAAGGGTAGCGGCGAGTCGAGAGCAGACGCTCGTAGACCTCCAGGCGGCGCCGGACGTTGCCCTCTACTGAGAACTCCTTCTCCACGAGGGCCCGCCCGCGCTCGCCCCAAGCCCGCGCGGCCACCGGGTTGGAGAGGACTCGCGCGAGGGCGGCGGCGAACTCGTCGGGGACGAGGGGGTTGGCGAGCAAGCCCGTCTCGCCGTCCTTCACGATCTCGGGCGTCCCTCCGTAGGGGGAGCCCACGACCGGGACGCCGGCGGCGAGCGCTTCGATCGCGAGCCTCGGGAGGGCCTCCGGGATGATGGAGGACACGGCGACAACCTCGCAGGCGGCGTAGAAAGCGGCGAGGTCCTTTCCCTCGAGCCATCCCGCGAGGGAGAGCCGGCTGTCGATTCCGGCCTTCGCCGCGAGATCCCGCAGGCGCGACTCGTACTCCGGGCTCGTCCGCCCGGCCAGGACGAGGCGGAAGGGACGGCCGGTGCGCCGCGCGAGCCGGCCGGCCGCCTCGATCAGGTGCTCGGTCCCCTTCCAGAAGCCCATCCGGCCTCCGCCGCCGATCGCCGCCTCGTCCGGCGCGAGGCCGATCGTGGCCCGGAACTCGGCCACCGCCGCGGGCTCGGCCCGCGCGAGTTCGGGCAGGAACGGGTTGTGCAGGACCTCGAAGGGTCCGAGCCCGTTCATCTCCAGGATCTTCTTGAGCTCGCGGCTGTTCGCGAAGAGATGGTCCACGGAGCGGGAGAGAATCCGCCGGATGAGGAGGTTCCTGAGCGGGAACCAGCGGAGCCTCATGCACGGGGCGCACTTGGTGGGCTTCGCCTCGTAGGAGAGACGCGCTCCGTTCGAGGCGAGGTCCACGCCGCAGATCATCTTCTGGTGGCAGATTGCCCCGGGGTCGTGAGCGGTGAGGACGACGGGGACGCCGACGCGCCGGCAGCGGGAGAGCGCCGCATAGGAGATCTGGTTCGAGACATGGTGGGCCTGGACGACGTCGGGACGCTCGGCCGCGAGCGCGCGCCCGAGCGCCGCGAGCGCCGGGGGGTGGCAGACCGTGACGTAGGCCCGGAAGCGCTCGGGGTAGGCGGCGTGGAAGCGATGGATTCGCATCCCCCACGCCTCGACCGGGCTCTCCGGGCGCCGCGCCGCCGTCCACGTGAGAACAGAGACCCGGCAGCCGGCCTGGACGAGCCCGCGGGCGATCGCGAACGTGCTCGCCTCGGCCCCTCCTTCCTGCTCCGGCGGGAATCGGTCGGTCAGGATGAGAATCTTCAAGGGGCGCGATCCAGCCCCCACCTCAGAGCCAGACCTCGACGACCGAGCCGACCGCGGCCGAGAGCTTCGCCGCCGCCGAGCCCCGGTTGACCGCGACCTCCAGATAGCCGCTCGACCCGACGACGGCGACGAGCTCCCCGGGCGCGCGATCGGCGTACGAGCGGGCGAGCGAGACCGCTGGCATGCCGCGGACCCAGACCCTGGGCGGAGTCCTGAGGCCGGCGAGCGAATCGCCGGGGACGTTGGTGACGAGGTTACCGAATCGATCGACGACCAGGACCTCGCCCGTCCAGCCCTCCGCTGTCCGCCGCGCGCGGGGGAGCTCGAGGCGGAGGTAGGACTCGACGGGAGGCCCGACCGATCGAGGGTCGAGACCGGTTGCGATCGCGGCCGCCACGGGGGCGAAGACATCGCGCCCCTGGAACGTCGGGGAGACGGGCGAGAGGTAGAGGTCGGGCCGCTCCACCGCGTGGACCGCCTCGACCCTGTCCGCGGGGATGGCTCCCAGGATCCCGTTGTCGGGCGCCAGGTGAACCTGTCCGCCGGCGATCGCGCAGAGGATCCGGCGGTCGGTCCCCACCCCGGGATCGACCACGGTCACGAAGATCGTGCCTTCGGGGAAGAACGTTCGACTGCTGGCGAGAACGAAGACGGCGTGCCGCAGATCCTGGGGGGGCACCTCGTGGCAGAGGTCCACGATCCGGACGCCGGGAGCGCGACCGAGGATCACGCCCTTCACGACCCCGGCGTAGGGGTCCGCCAGGCCGAAGTCCGTGACCAGAACGATCAAACGATCTCGATCCAGCCGTCTGCCTCCGGATCTACTCGGATGAGTCCCAGGTAGTTCCCCGCCGCGAGCACGTCCTCGAGGTCGAACGACCCGCCTTTTTCGCCCACGAGCGAGGGGCTGTCACGCTTGAGAATCTCGCTGTTCAGCCGGCTCCTTCCCTTCGCCCGGAGCCCGCGGAAGAACTCCCTCGACAGGCCGAAGAGCTCGTCGAGCTCCTCCTGATAGAAAGCGAACCGGCCGAAGGGAAGTTCCTGCACCTTGGGGCGCCCGCTCGAAGACTAGAGGAAGGTCTCGTCGGTCATCCGATGAAGGCCGTGGATCACGGCCGTGCTCACGAGCTCCCGGTCCTCCAGGTGCAGCTGGCAGATGAGCGCGTGGATGTGCCGGAGCTTGTCGCGCAGGTCGCGCTCGAAAGCATCGACCTTCATCGTCAGATCCGGGTTCCGGCGCTTGATGTCGTTGATCTCGCGGCGGCGGTCCAGGACGATCCGCTCGGTCTTCCCGTCTTCTTCGTTTCTCCTTCCGTTCCTCACGCTCTCGCCTCCTGCTAGCGCACCAGCGGCAGTCTAGCAGAAGCTCCGGGCGCCTGCTAGGATTCATCCGTCATGAGGAAGGTCCTCGCCGCGTCCCTTCTCGTCTCCGCGCTACTCCTTTCCGCGTGCTTCGGGATCTGGGAGAGGGGAGGCGGGACCTCCTGGACCCCGGGATGGAAGGAGCCGGTCGAGAACCCCCGGGACTGGAAGGCCATCGTCATCCACCACAGCGCCTCCGCGCGGGGGAACGCCGCGACCTTCGATGAGTGGCACAAGGCGAAGGGCTGGGACGGCCTGGGCTACCACTTCGTGATCGGGAACGGCACGGGTTCCGGGAACGGCGAGATCGAGATCGGCTTCCGCTGGCACGAACAGCGCGAGGGCGCCCACGCGGGAAACACGTGGTACAACCAGCACGGGATCGGGATCTGTCTGGTGGGGAACTTCGAGGAAGAGGAGAGCGAACCGACCTTCTCCCAGATGACCGCGCTCGTCCGGCTGTGCATCCACCTGACGGAGATTTTCGGGATCCCCGACTCCGCCATTGTCCCGCACAAGGCCGTCCGCGACGCTGAGCGCGGGACGACCGACTGCCCGGGGAAGAATTTCGACATGGAGGAGTTCCGGGGTCTTGTCGCCGGGACGCGGGAGAAGGACCCGCGGTAGGCGCTACGACTTGTTCGGGCGCCCTTCGATCGACTCGAGCGAGGCATGGATCGCCTTGGACGCTTCGCGGATCTCCTCCTCCTTGCCGCCGAGGTAGACCCGGCCGAAGGCGCCGAAAGCGCGAAACTCCAGGAGGCTCATCGGGGACGCCTTCTCGGCCTCGTTCGCGGCGATGAGCGCGTAACCCGCCGGATGGACCTCCAGGATGTAGAGTGTCTCCCGATAGAGGATCATCTGGCCGTGGCGCATGCGGTTGATGAGCATCGCCTGGTGGTCGTCGATGCCGGTGATGATCTCGCTGGAGACGATCCGGGGGCGCAGGCGATCTTCCTCCTTGAGCCCCAGCCCGGAGAGAACCGCCTCCCCGCACGCGCGGACCATCCCCTGGTCGTCCGAGTGGACCTCCATGACGCCGTAGGCGCGCTCGACGATCTGCATGCCGGGGCGGACGTCTGTCTTCTTCAGCGCGATGTCGAGGACCCGGTTGATCTCGATCCCCGGCGCGACCTCGACGTAGAGGGACGCCTGGTAGGTCCGCGGCAGGTAGCCCTGGCTCACGGTCGCGAGGAACGCGGCCACCTGGGGCTGAAGGATGTCGATGAAGGTGAAGGTTCGCAGATCGACCATGGCGCTCCTACTCGACGGGATCCCGGGATTCTTCGGTGTCGTTGTGCACGCGGAGCGTGAAGGCGTACTTACTTCCACCCGGCTTTCGGGGGGCCTCCCCATCGAACCGGTAGCGCTCCTGGCCGGCTGCTCGCGTGGCGATACGAACCGCCGCCGCGAGCGAAAGTGCGCCGGCCAGGGAGCGCGTCATGCCGGTCGAGGGGTGGGCTATTCGACCGGGACCTTGGTCCCGGTCTGGGAGTTCTGGACCTGGAAGGTCACGGTGATCTTCTGCCCGCCCTGCTCGACCGAGCCGGCCCCGTTGAAGTCCATCTCGATCCCCATCTTCTCGTAGGGAACCGAGCCGTCGATCGGAACCTCGATCGTCCCGGAGACCACCATCTTCGCGTCGTCCATCGTGATCTGTTCGACTTTCGTGATGGCGAACGAAACCGAAAGACGCAACGTGGCGAATTTCGTCCCGTACTGATCGCTGACCGACTCGAACGTGACGGATGCGCTCGACTTCGACTGGTCGACGGCGTCGGGTCCCATGGCGAATACCTTGACGAGATCCTCCATCGGAACGTCCCAGCACTGGCCGACCGAGACGGGATGGTCGGGGAAGAACAGGTCTTCGGGCTCCGGAGCGCCCTCCTTCTTCTCCTCGTCGAAGTGCTCCTTGACGAAGGCCTGCTGATCGGCGCTGAGGGCCGACCCGTCCGCGAACGTGAACGTCCGCGCCCCTTCCTTTCCCTTCGCGATGACCGTCTTGCCCGCGAGGTCGAGGTTCTTCTCCCCCTCCGAGCCCTTGCTGGTCGCCGTCTGGAACGTGATTTTCCCCTCTGTCATCTCGTCGCCTTCAACAGCCAGGATCTCGACCACGCCCGCGTACTCGTCTTCCTGCTTCTGATCCTGTTGCTGGAGAACCTGCTCTCCTTGCTTCACCTCGGACCTGTTGTCCATCTTGCTGGCCCCGCTCTGGAGGAACTTCCAGCCCGCCTGGGGAACGGCGTCCTTGTTGAAGGTGTACGTCTCCTGGGCCGCGGCGGACGCGCCGAGGACGAAGGCGACGGCGGATGCAAAGGCGAGGATTCGGTTCATCAGAAGACCCTTTCGTTGGTGCGAGATGCGAAGGAGGGGGCCGCTGGCACGACCCTTGCTCCGCAAGGGGAGTGAGTGCGAGGAAGAGGGGGAGGGGGCCGTTTCCCTCCCCCTGACATCGAAGAGGCGGATTCTCTTCGCGCGGCGCGCAAATGTCAACGCATCGCCAGCACCCGCGTCCGCCGGAAGATCTCGTCGAACATCTTCTCGGTGAGCCGCCCGGTGAACGTGTTCTGCTGGCTCGGGTGGTAGGAGGCGAGGACGACGGGGCCGCCCTCCAGCCGGACCTCTCGACCATGCGTGAAGCGGGGCCTGGGCCGTGGGATCGACCGGCCCAGCTCCTCGTGGATCCGAAGGAGCTCGTCGAAGGCGAAGCCGCCGAGGGCAACGGCCACGCGCACGCCCGAGAGGAGCCGGATCTCGGCCGCGAGGAAGGGCTTGCACCGATCGCGCTCGTCCGTCGCCGGCCGGTTCTCGGGCGGCGCGCAGCGGACGGCCGCCGTGACGAAGGCGCCCGAGAGCTCGAGCCCGTCGCCGGCCGAGGTCGAGGTGGGCTGGTTCGCGAGTCCCGCCCGGAAGAGAGCCCGGTAGAGCCAGTCCCCCGACCGGTCTCCGGTGAAAACCCGGCCTGTGCGGTTCCCGCCATGGGCCGCGGGGGCGAGGCCGACCACGAGAAGCCAGGCTTCCGGATCGCCGAAGCCGGGGACGGGGCGCGCCCAGTACTTCTCTCCCCGGAAGCGGCGTGGCGCTTCGCGCGCGGCCTGCTCACGCCAGCGAACGAGACGGGGACAGGCGCGGCAGCCCTGGATTCGCTCCTCCAGGGCCGCGAGCTCGCGCCGCGCGTTTTTCTTCAAGAACGTTCCTGGAGAACCACCACCGTGTGGGCCCACCGGTCGCCCAGTCGCTTCCCGCAGCACGCGAGCAGCACCGTCTCGATCGGCGCCAGGACGACGGCAAGCGGCGGGATGGCGATCAGGAGATTCCGCCGGACGTGGTCCGCCATGTCGAGCGTCGCGCCTGCGCGCTCCGGCCCTCCCGCGCCCACGACGCGAAGCCGGGCCAGCCGCTTCCCCGGGCTCCGCCCGCCGAGGACCCGGTGGTCCCGGAGGCACACGAAGGCGGTTCCAAGAAGCCACCCTATATAAGGAAGGAGACAGAGGAGGTAGGCGAGCAGGAAATCCACCGCCCCCGCGGCCAGCCGCCGGCATCGGGGCGCTGTGACCCCCTGCCCTTGCGCCTGCCCGTTACTTTCCTCGCCTGGCTCCCGCGTTTCGCGCGCGACGAACCCCGCCAGAAGCCACCCGACCCCCGGCATCGACGCGACGACGACGAAGGCCGCCCCCTCCAGCGCCCGCCGCCAGCGGGAGGGCTTATTCATCGTTTCCTTCCTCGCCCTCGTTCCTCCGGTAGACAAGCACCACAAACCCCTCGGGAAGCTCCAGCGTCCCGATCTCCCGGAACTCGTGCCGGATCGATTCCCACCGTGCGACGTTCTCCAGGTACCGGTCGCGCGCCCCCGACGTCCCGCGGTGCTTCGAGGGGACGAGCACGAACCGGGGTTCCCCCTTCCATGTCCAGTCGATCGAGTAGTAGCCCTCGCGCAGGCCGTAGCGGTACTCCTGCTCCGGGACGACCTGGGAGGCCTCGATCGCGTGCGTCACCTCCCCCATGATCGCCAGAGACCAGACAAGGACCTTCCCGCGCGGCTTCCCCTGGCCCTCCAGGATCGCGAGGAAGTCCTCCGTCTTCCAGTCGGCGCTGGACGGAACGAATTCGGGATTCACCGGGTAGTGAAGGTCGATCCGCACGTCCTTCTCCGGGTGCTCGTAGAACGTCGCGGTTCGCATGCGGAGCAGCTCCCAGCCGAGATCCCAGGAGGAGTGGACATAGATCGTTCCCAGAACGAGGACGCCGCCGATTCCGATCGCGGCCCGCGGTCCTCGCCACGGGACGCGGGCGATCCCGACCGCCGTGACCAGGGCGAGGGCCGGGAGGTACGGCACGGTGTAGCGGAGGTCCTTGTTCGTGATGAGGGAGAGGAGGAGCCAGGATCCGGCGGGCCACAGGAGAAGCGCCCCCTTGCCGGCGCCCGGTCGCACGAGGAACGGGACGAGCGCGGTTCCGAGCAGAACGACCCCCACCGCCCCCGCCTGCTCCACGACGGCGACCGGGTAGTACGCGTAGTTCGCCCAGTCGGAGCGCCCGAGATCCCCCTCCACCGCGCCGCCTGCCTCGATCTTGAAGAAATGCTTCACCATCCGGGGGAACTCGGGAATGTAGTAGCAGCCCGCGACGGCGAGGCCGACGAGGAACGCCGCGGCGAGGTTCGCCCGCCGGCGTGCGGAGTCCGGTTCGAGCCGCCGCCGCCAGAGCGCGGCCGTCGAGACCAGGAACGGCCCCGCGAGGAAGACGGGGGCGATCTGCTTCGTCAGCATCGCGAGGCCCGCCGCGGCGCCGAAGGCCAGGCTTCCCCGCCGGTCGGAGAAGTCGCGCGAGGCGAGGAGCGCGGCCACCGCGAGCGAGACCGTCGCGGCAAGCGGCACGTCGAGGAGGAGGAATCGCGCGAGTCCCCCGACCCACGGGTAGAAGCCGGCGATCGCGGCGGCGAGCGCCCCGGTCCACGGCCCGGCGATCTCCCGCCCGATCCGGAAGAGGGCGAAGAAGAGAACTCCGAGGAAGACCGCGTCCCAGGCGAGGACGACCGCGTCGGGATCCTCCCCCGCGACGAGGACGACGGGCGCCGCGACCAGGTATCCGAGCGGCGGGTAGCTCGAAGAGACGTGGATTTGCGCGCCGAGCGCGATCGGGCCGGCGATGGGAGCGCTCGCCGCGCGCGCGAGCCAGGGGCTCTCGTCGTCGAGATCGTTCAGGCCGTCGCGGAGGCCCTCGGGTTCCTTGAGAAGAACCCGGCCGGAGTGGCGCAGGTGAAACGCCGACTTCACCGCCCGCTGGTAGTGCGCGGCGAAATCGTCGTGCGGGGGTCGCAGGTCGCGGCAGAGCCAAACCGCGTCGTGGACGATGTGGGCCGCCCAGAGGAGGACGACGAGGAGCGCCGGCAGTCGTCTCAACGCTTCTTCGCCTCGAGGCGGAGGCCGAGTCGCGCCTCGCAATGGAGGAAACCGGGGAAGAAGATCCCGCGAACGGCGCCGAAATCCAGGAGCCGGAGCGCGACGACGTCCTCGTGAATCGCCTCGAGCTCGAGCCGTTCCCTTTGGAGGACCTCCTCGCGGGCCTCCTCTTCCGGAAGGGACGCGAGGTAGTCATGCCCCTCGTTGAGCTGCCAGTCCGCCGCGTTCTGCTGGGCCAGCCAGCCGCCAAACCCCTGGTACGCCTCGCAGAGCCCCTGGAAGTCCACAAGGAGGAGCAGGTTCGCCGCGAGACCGGGGCCGTCGAGCGCGCGCTGATAGAGAGGGGACGCCGAGAGCGGTTTCGTGCGCCCCTTCTGCACGGCGTGGACCGCCCGGATGGCGGAACGGTGCGTCGTGAAGAGGAGGACATTCCCCAGAACGGCGCAGGCCGGCCGGAGCGACCGGCCGAGGCCGTACTCCAGCGTCTCCCCGCCGAAAGTCATGTCGAAGTAGACGAGGTCGCCCTCTCGCCGCTCGACGAACCCACCCTCCTCCCCCCAGAGGTCGAAGTGGGCCGAGAGCGACGCCCGGAGGACCGAGAGGACCCCCTCCGGGTCCCTCAGGTACGCGGCGATCGCGAGGGCCGGGAGCGCGTTCTTCCCATGCTCGACGTCTTCCTGCCCCTCGGCCCGGTAGTCGACCGGCATGGCGAAGACGGCGAACTCGCCGGTCACTCCCGCGAGCACGACGTCCTCGAAGAAGGTCGGCCGCCCGAGCGTCGCTCCGGTCTCCTTGACGAACTCGCCCCAGGTCCGGCGGAAGATCTCGGCCCGGCGGGCGAGGAAGCGCTTCCAGTACTCCCCGGGGTCGGCCCGCAGGAGGTAGAGATAGAAGGCGGAGGGAGGGATCCACTTTTCCAGCAGAAAGGGCTTCTGCGGCTGCCGATAGTAGCGGGTCCAACCCGGCTCGAACCGGCGCGGATCGTGCGTCCCATCGATCTCGATCCAGAGCCGGGTCGCGTCGTTGTCCGGGTGCGAGACCTTCCCCTCCAGGTGCCGGAGCGCCCGGGAGTGGATGAGGTCGTGGTAGACGTCGCCGAGCCGGTCGCCGACGTCGCCCGAGAGGACGAGATCGACCGTCTCCTCGAGCCCCGCCGAGACGAAACGGGAGTAGTTGACGTAGAACCTGGGGTCGTCCGATCCCTCCTCGACCTCGGCACTCGTGCTCCATCCGGCGTCGGCGAGCGAGCGCCCCCCGCCTCCCGCCGCGAGCGCCGTCACCTCGTCGAAGAGGTCGCCGTCCGTCGCGAGAACCAGGCAGTCGCGGTTCCGACCCATGAAGAAGGTGGAGGGTTCGCCCGCGACGCCCACTCCGATCCCGTGCGGCCTCTCCCGGATCTCGGTGTCGTCCCCCACGAAAAGTCCGCCGAAGGTCTGGGCGGCGGACACGTAGAACTTGAGGCGGGCGGGGATGCGAGTGACCAGGCAGACCGCCAGCGATTCCTTGTCCGGAGTCGGCTTCGCCTCCGGGGGACCGGGCGCGAGCACCACCATGCACTCCTCGCCCAGGAGATCGAGGAGGTTCTCCTCCGTGAGGAGCTCGACCCCCGCCTGGGCCTGGGCATCGCGGAGCTGGGCGACCGCAATCTCGAGCGTCGATCCGGCTACGGAGGTCTTCCAGAGCCTCGACTCCAGGAACTCGTCGAGCGGCTTGGACCTCTCGAACCGCAGGAGGTCTCCCGATGTCCGGTAACCCTCCCACCGCCCTCGCAGCCCCCGCACGTGGAAGACCGCGATCGAGCCCTCCGGGGCGAGCGCGGCGAACTCGGCCTCCAGGTCGCCTTCCAGGGGATTGTAGAAGAGCGCCCAGAAGGCGAGGTAGCCCCCCACGACGAGGACCGCGATGCCGATGGCGATCCTCCTCGGCCAGCGGCGGGACAGGAAGGCTCGCAAGCTCGACAGGCCGCGGGACATGCTGACGAGGCAACAGGGGGAGGGGGCCGCTGGCACGACCCTTGCTTCGCAAGGGGTGTGCCGGCGGTGGGAAGGGGGAGGG
>JACQVV010000528.1 GCA_016209595.1 Planctomycetota bacterium | reverse complement strand
TCTGGCTTCGTCTCGCTCGACGGTTTTCGCTTGTTTTGGGCCTAGATCGCGTCTTGCGTAGACGAATGAGTCAAGTTCGGGAAAGAACGGAAACGCAAAGGCGCGAGGACGCAGAGGCGCAAAGAGTTCCCCGGATTCGGTGCTGTCTTTGCGTCTTCGCGTCTTTGCGCCCTTGCGTTGAAGCTGTTTTCCGTCGGCACGTCTTGTCGGGCTGGGGCGGAACCCGGTCAGAAAAGGTGGTGGTAGTCTTCCACCCTCTTCTGCTTGGGCGGGAGCGGCTTCCAGTTCGTGGTCCGGCCGTCGAGCTTGCGATCGAGGAAGTCCTTCCCCAGGAGAAGCTGGATCAACCGGCCGGGGCCGAAGAAGAAGATGTAGACCACCGTGAGCAGGATTCGCGTGTTGACGAAGCCCAGGGCCCTCGCGAAGGCCATCCAGCCTGCGCCGATGCGGGAAAGCACGCGGGAGAGCTCAAGTCCCATCAAGTCGTCACTCGTTTGCGTTCCTTGACGAGCGTCGCCAGTCGCTTCCCGAGCTTGCGGCAATTCTGCTCGTAGAGCTTCTTGGCGGCCTCGATGGACGGGTTGTGGTTGAAGAGGAAGTTGAAGTCTCCCCGAACCAGCATGCCGTGGTACAGCATCGGGGCGATGATGTCGAAGAGCGCCCGATCGCGCCCGATCGCGATGTTCTCCCGGCTGATGAACGCGGCCCCGATCTTCCCGTCAAGCTGCCCCAGGATCTGCTCGGTCTTCTCAAAGAACGCCTTGATCTCGTGGGCCGCGCTTCCGAAGTACGACGGGGCGCCGACGACGAGGCAATCGTACTCCACGAGTTGTTCGACGTCCACAGCCTCGATCCCGTCCACCTTCACCATGGCGCCCTCCTCCATGGCGCCTTCCGCGATCCACTGACCTTCGGTCGTCGTCGCCCCGGTGCGGGTGTGGCACAGGATGAGGACTTTGGGCGGAATGCTCTCCGCCGCCGGTCCGCGGGCGGCGGGTCGAGCGCCCGCCGCCCCGGCTCCGAGCATCAGGCGGCGCGTGTTGGCCCCGCCCAGGAGAGGCCGCATCATGTCGAGGAGCTCGCCATAGTTCGGGACGCGCTTCTCGCGGTCCTTCTCCATCATTCGCTTGACGAGCTCCACGGCGCCCGGGGACAGTCGCTCCAGCGCGTCCTCGGGGAAGGAAAGCGGCTCCGAAAGGTGTTTCTTCATGACCTCGCTGGAAGTTCGCCCGGTGAACGGAACGCGACCGAACAGCATGTGGTAGAGCGTGGCGCCGAGAGCGTAGATGTCCGTCCGGAAGTCGAGGTCCCGCTGCCCCTTCGCCTGCTCCGGCGACATGTAGTAGGGCGTTCCGAGGGTCAGGCCCTCGATCGTCAGGTGGGCGTCCTCTTCCTCGCCCACCGACTTGGCGAAGCCCAGGTCACAGATCTTCGCCGTCCCACGGTGGTTGATGAGGATGTTCGAGGGCTTGACGTCCCTGTGGATGATGCCGTGCTTCGCGGCGTATTCGAGGGCTTCCGCCGTCTGCCAGGCGATGTCGAGCGCCTGCGGGACCGAGAGCCGCTCCTCCCGCTTGATGACGTCGAGCACCGACTCGCCATTGATGTACTCCATGACGAAGTAGTGGCGCCCGTCGCAGTCCCCGACGTCGATCCCCGCCACGATGTTCTCGTGATTGAGCTTCGCGACGGTCTGCGCCTCGCGCTGGAATCGGCGGACGTGCGTTTCGTTCCGACACAGTTTCGGATCGAGGACCTTCAGGGCCACGATCCGGTCCATCGAGATCTGCCTCGCCTTGTAGAGGTAGCCCATCCCGCCCTTCGAGAGCTTGGCGATGATCTTGTAGCCGGAGACCTGCGGGAACTCGCCTCCCGAGAGGAGGTTCCGGACGACATCCAGGTGGGAATGGGTGATGTACTTCTTGCGAAGCAGGAGTTCGCCGAGCGGCACGAGCTTCCCTGAGTTCTTGCGCGTCTTCTGCTGCAGGTGCACGCACTCGTCGATCTCCTCGCGAGTCGCGAAGCTTCGCTCCAGGATGTGCTGCACCAGCTGCTCGTCCTCGGCGATCTGCTCCTTGACTTTCCGGTCCTGAGCGCTCCGGGCGGTGTTCTGTATCTTCAGAACGAGGTCGATCTGCTCGGAGGACAGGTAGCCCTTTTCCAGGAGGATCTGTCCGATCACCTTCGCCGGATCGACGTCCTCCTGGTACCGGAGACACTCTTCGAGCATCTCCTCCGTGATCATGTTGTTGCTGAGGGCGATCTCGCCGAACAGGCGGTCCTCCTGGGGCATCGGTCCCTCTCTCACGGGATGGCGCGGGCAGAAAGTAAGCGTAGCAGACGCACCGGAGAGAGTCAATGAGCCCAGCCCCATGGGCTTGCGGCGGCACGCGCGACTCGGTTAACATGCGGGCGTGAACCGGGGGAGAGGCATGCGACCATGACGCAGTATCACACCTGCGCGTGTGGCCAGAAGCTGGCCATACGCCCCGAGATGTACGGCAAGAACGGCCGGTGTCCGAACTGCATGCGGGGGTTTTCGATCGACGCCGTGGGCGGGATCGCTCCCGCCGCGGAGGCGAGGCCCGCGGGAGCGCCGCCGGTCCCTCAACGTCCGGCCTACCAATCGGCCTCCCCGCCGCCGGCCCCCTTCCCTGGACCCCCTGTCGCGGGCGCGGGAGGTGCGCAGGCCGGCTACGGGACTCCCGCCCCCTTCCCTCCCCCGCCTCCATCCGCTCCCGCGCCCGCGCAACCCGCGGGCACCAAGCTCTGCCCCTTCTGCGGCGAGTCGATCCTCCTCGCCGCCAAGAAGTGCAAGCACTGCGGGGAGTATCTCTCCGCGGCCGATCGGCCGGGCTCCACCGCCTACCCGCGCGGAGCCGCCGCGGCGGGCGCCCTTCCCTCGACCAACGGTCTCGCGATCGCGAGCATGATCTGCGGGATCATCGGGGTCATCCCGGGCGTGTGCATGCTGCTTCTTCCTTCGATCCTCGCCGTCGTCTTCGGCCACGTCGGAAGCGGCCAGATCCGTTCGAGCGGCGGCCACCAGACGGGCGAGGGGATGGCAACGGCGGGCCTCATCTGCGGCTACCTGGGTGCGGGGAGCGGTATCCTCATCTGGCTCCTCCAGTGCGCGGGGGGGATGGGACGCTTGTAGAGATGCCCCGCCTTCCGGTTGCCCTGGCCCTCCTCGCCGCCCTCGCCGGAGGCGCCCTCGGCGACGAGAAGCCTGCGGCCGAGTGGGTCCCCTCGCAGCACTTCACGCCGGCCGAGGGGCGGCCGGTTCGTTACATCGTGATCCACACGATCGAGGGCTCCTACGAGGGATGCCTGCGCTGGTTCCAGAACCCGAAGTCGAAGGTGAGCGCGCACTTCGTCGTTTCCTTCGACGGCAGGATCGCTCAGACCGTTCGCGAGGAGGACGTCGCCTGGCACGCCGGCGTGCGCCTCTACAACGACGAAGGGATCGGGATCGAGCACGAAGGATACGCGGCGAAGGACGGCTGGACCGCCCGCGAGTACGAGGCGTCGGCGAGGCTTGCCCGCTACCTCTGTCGCAGGTACGGGATCCCGGTGGACCGGACCCACCTCCTCGCGCACAGCGAGATCGCCCCCGGACGCAAGGAGGACCCCGGACCCCACTTCGACTGGGACCGCTACCTAGCGCTCATTCGATCCGGCGACGAGACCCAGCCGCCCGCGCGCGCCGGCACGCCTCCCGAGCAGAAGAGCCGACTCGCGGAAGTCCTGGAGCGGGCGCGCCGCTACGAAGAGAACGACCGGCTGCTGCCGGCCCACGAGAACTTCCGCTGGATCGCCGACAACTTCGGGGACGAGGACGGACCTGAGGTCGCCCAGGCGCGCGAGGCCATCGAGAGGATCCTCTCCGACCCCGTGCGCCATGCTCGCATCGAGGAGGAGCGCATCCGCCAGGAGATCGGGATCTGGATGGGCTGGGGAAAGACGTACGCGGGGGTCGAAAAGTACGAGAAGGCCCGCGAGTATTTCGAGCGCGTCATCCTCGTGTACCCCGACCGGCTTGAAAGCCGCGAGGCCCAACGCCGCCTGGAGGCCGTGGAGGCCAAGATCGCGGGCGATGGGCGCTAGATGAAAAACCGCGATTCGGAGTCGGTCCGCCCTCCGAACTCGCACTCGTACTCGCACTCGTCCTCGGGTTCGTTCTCGTACTCGGGCTCGGACTCGTACTCGGAATGTGGCCGACGGCGCGAGCGTCGGACACTTCCGAGGGCAGGCAAGCGGGTGATACTCGACTTGGTCACCGGTGCGAGCCTCTAATCCGAGTACGACAACGAGTACGAGAACGAGTACGACTTCGAGGACGAAAACGAGTGCGAGGACGAGGAAGCTGAGTTCCTCGCCGTTCTTCGTGTAGCCCCATGACGACCCCCTCTCCCTTTCCGGCCGTGTCGGCGCGCGCCCTTGCCAAGCACTACGGGGACCACGTCGCCGTGGCCGGCATCGACCTCGACGTGCAGCGTGGCGAGTTCTTCGGATTCCTCGGGCCGAACGGCGCGGGGAAGACGACGACGATCAAGATCTTGACCGGGCTTGCGCGCCCGACCTCCGGCTTTGCCCTGGTCTGCGGGCACGACCCCTTGCGCGACCCGCTCGCCGTCAAGCGGCGAATCGGAGTTCTCGCCGAGGAAGTGAACACGTACGAGCGCCTGACCGGACGGGAGCTCCTGGCCTTCTCCGCGGCCATGCACCGGATCCCCCGGCGCGAAGTCCAGACCCGCATCGGATACCTCCTCGAGCTCGTGGACCTCCCAGCAAGCGACGCCGAGCGACTCATCGTTGACTACTCTCTGGGCATGAGGAAGAAGATCGCGCTCGCCTCCGCGCTGGTCCACCGGCCGGAGGTCCTCTTCCTCGACGAGCCGCTCTCCGGGATAGACCCCATCTCCAGCCGCACGATCCGACAGGCTCTGGTCCGGATGACCGAGGCCGGCGTCACGATCTTCTTCAGCTCGCACGTGCTCGAGGTCGTGGAGAAACTCTGCCGGCGGGTCGCGCTCATCCGCGCCGGCCGGATCGTCGCCCAGGGGACAATCCCCGAGATCTCGGCTGCCGCCGGGACGCCTCCCGAGGCCGGCCTCGAGGAGGCCTTCGTGCGTCTCCTCTCACCGCCGGGCGCGGCGACTGCCGATCGCTCGAGGTGATAAGGATGCGTGCGCCAGGATGGCCGGAGCGACGATGATCGTCCAGCTCGCGCCGTGGGGGGTCCGGGGGGGCGAAGCCCCCCCG
>JACQVV010000517.1 GCA_016209595.1 Planctomycetota bacterium | reverse complement strand
TTCCGTCCCCCGTCGCCCGTCGCCCGTCGCCCGGCAGGTGCCAGCGGCCCCCTCCCCCTCGCGGCCCGGAAGCCCCGCCCCGGCCCGGTTCGGGAGGAGCTTCCTCCTCTGGTCGCTCTTCGTCTTCGGGACCGACGCCGCCGCGGTCTTCCTCCTGGGTTTCCCCATCGCGCTCGAGGCGCACTGGGGCGGCTTTGCGACCGGCGCCTTCCTCGCGTGGGCGCTTGCCGCGATCCGGCCGCGCGCCGCCCTCCGGGCTGCGGCCATCGTGGCCTTCGCGGTCGTCCTTGCCGCCGGGGCTCTCTACCTCCAGCGGCCCGTCTTCAATTCCGACTACCGGCGTTTCCTCGCCGACCGTGAGTTCCTGCTCGCGGGTCCCGAACGAGGGCGCGATGCCTACCGGGAGCTCGCCGATCGAGGGGACCAGGGGGCGCTCGTTCGCCTCGCCCTCGCCTGCTACGAGGCGGGGGACCTCGCCGAGGCGCGGCGTCTACTGGAAGAGAAGCCTCGGGACGAGGACGCGTTCGAAGCGTTCGTGAAGCTCGATCTCATGGTCACGGTGCTCGACGAGACGGGCGACCGGCCCGAGGCGGACCTGCGGTTCGAGGAGCTCGTCGAGAAGAGCCGCGCGTGGTCCCTCGCGAAGGGAGGCGGCGAACGACCCGCCGACAACAACTTCGCCATGCACTGCGCCGACCACTCCCGGCGCCTTCCGGAGGCGGAAGAGGCGATTCTGGGCATAGTCCTCCGCGACATCGATCCCACCTACCGGGACACGCTCGGGTGGGTCTATCTTCGGCGCGGGAACCCTCGATCGGCGCTCATCGCCTGCGAGGCGTCCTGGGAGCTCTATCCCGTGCCCGAGATCGCCTACCACCTCGCCGAGATCCACGCGGCCCTGGGCGACCCCGAGCGAGCCCTCGAATGGGCAGCCGAGGCGCTCTCCCCCAGGCGCCACATCGAACTGGGCCATCCCGGATCGACGCTCTTTTACGTCGCCCACGCGCGAAAACTCCGCGCGCGGCTCGAAACCGAGCCCCGGGCGGCGAGCACGACGCGCTGATAGGAAAGACCGGAGACCGGAGGCTGGAGGGGCCTACAGCCTCCAGCCCAAAGCCTGGTTAGAAGCGCCAGAGCTCGAGGCGGAGCCACTCCATCGGCCGATGAAAGAGGATCCAGCCGAGAGCTCGCTCGCCGGCCAGGATCCTGACCTTCCCTTCCATTCCCGGCCGGAGCCGGCCATCGGGATTCGCGAGCGTGGCCCGGCAGATGAACACGTTCCCCAGATCCCGCGTCACGGACGAGGGCTCGATCTCGGAGATCTCGACCTCGTAGGTTTCGTCCGGGTAGGCATCGGCACGGTACTCGGCGCGCATTCCGATTTTGATCTGTGCAAGATCACGAGAAGCTACGGCGATCTCGAGGCACAGCGCACCGACCGGAGCCACTTCGAAAAGGACGTCACCCAAGTGGACCGAGGCCCCACGAGCCCGCTCAAGATCGCCCGAGAGGACGACGCCCGCGAGCGGCGAGACCATGTCGAGATGGGCCAGCCGGTAGCGCGCCGTGCGGATCTGGAGCTCCGTTCTCTCGAGCTCGAGTCGCGCCATCTGAACCTCGGCGATCTCCTCCTGGGCGAGGCCGACCTCGATCCGCTTCAGGGCCTGCGACCGGGCCGCCTCGAGCCCCGCGAGTTCCCACTGAAGCTCCCGGCCGTCGAGGCGTCCGAGAAGGTCGCCGGCCTCGACCGGCTCGCCCTCTTCCACGAACGTGTCAAGGAGGATCCCGTCGAAGGGAGCCGTAACGACCCTGCGAACTTCGGGTTCGAGCCGGGCCCAGGCAGCGACGTGGTGCGGGATGCGGATGCGAAGGATGAAGGCGACGAGGATGCCAAGGGCGAGCACCGCCCCGATACGGACCATGCGCTGGCCAAGCGCGGCCAGGCGCGATGCCGGCGCCGGCCGGAATCCCTTGCGGAGACGGCGGAGTAGCCACCCGACAGGAGGGGCGGCCGCGACGGCGAAGGCCCGATCCTCTGGCCCGGGAAGGCGGGAGGCTTCCCAGGAAAGGGTCCACACGGCGTCGGGTTCGCCATCCGGCGACATGGGCACCGAAAGAACCTCGGCGAAGCCGCTCTGGCGGAGGAGCTCCCGGTGGGCGAGGTCGATCGCGGCGCGCCTCTCGTCCGGGCCCTGCGGAACGTGAACTGGGTTCCTCTCCCGCGCCGCCTCGGACATGGCCTCCGCGAGAGCCCGGACCATGGGCGACCGCCGGCTGAAACGGGAGACTCCGGAGATCGCGACCACCCGGGCGCGGCCTCGGGCATAGAACGCGAGCGCAACCTGGGATGCCGAGACCTCTCGCGAGACCCGATCGAGAAGCATGGAGTGGACCCGGGGCTGGGATCGTTCCTCCAGGGCGCGCTGTAGGAGCTCGGCTATGGCCGCCGATCTTCTCGCGAGTTCACTCGTCGCCCGCTCCGAGCGGCCGCGGGCGAAGAGCCCGAGATGTGCCGACAGGAGCTGGAGGACGACCAGGAAGGGCTCGATCCGGCCCGTCGCGAGCTCGAGCGCGATCCCGAGCCGGAGGCCCTCCGCTGTCGCAGGAGGGGCGAGGACGACGTGCCACACGGAAACCTGGGCGGAGACCCTCTCCACGACCGCCCGGGATGCGGCCTCGGGCCTCGATGCGAGCTCGCTCGCCAAGGCCACGAGACGCTCCCCCGCCCCAGGATCGACCTGGGGCGCCAAGATGGAGTACCGCGCGCGAAGCCCAAGACTCCCAGGGGAGTCGGGTGCCAGGAGGAAGGCCGCACGGGCGTTCGTCAGGCCGGCGGCCAGATCCAGGAGGCCATGGTGGAACGAGCCCTCGTCCGGACTCGTATCGAGGAGCGAGAGGATCTCCTGCTGGACGAGAGCCGGATCCGGAATCCGCCTCCGGTTCGCGTCCACCGGAACGGTCATCTAGGGTCGGAGGAGCCGGCAGCGAACGCCGGCCAGGAGCTTCCCGTCCTCGTTGGCGACGGTGACTGCGATCCGCACGGTGCCGCTCGCTCGATCGGCCACGGGGTCGCGAAACACTACCTGTCCTTCCGCCTCGGCCTCGGGATTCTCGAAGGCGATCCGGACCGGACTCCCCACGGCGAAGGCCGGGAGGTTCCCAAGGGGAATGAAAAACTCCGCCCGGAGCCGCTCCATCTCCACGATCTCGACGACCGCGGGATCGACCGCCGGGAGCCGCTCCCCCACCCGCCGGTGGACTCGTCGGACCACGCCTCGAAACGGGCTCCGGAGCGTCCGATCCCGTATCTCGATCTCGATTCTCGCGCCCTCCAGCCGGTGAATCTCCTTTTCCTCCAGGGCCGCATGGAGACGGGACTCGGCCACGGCGTGCTCCGTGCGGGCTCGCTCGACCTCGTCCGCTCCCGCGGCCCCGGTCCGCGACAGATCGAGGAGCGCCTCGAAACGCTTCCTCTTGGATTCGAGATCCGCGCGGTAGGCCTGGATCGCGCCTTCGGCCTTCCCCCGAGCGACGGCCACGGCGAGCTCCGCCTCGAGGGCGTCGGTTTCGAGCTTCCCGATCACCTGGCCCGCCTCCACCACGGCTCCCTCCTCGACCAGGAGCTCCACGAGGAGCGCGCCGCCCGGTCCGCTGAGCGTCACCTCTCGATAGGGCGCCGTGAACCCCACGATCTCCTCTGCCAAGAGCGGACCGGACGAGGAGCTCAGGAGCCAGAAGAACGCAATCTGTAGCCAAAATCTCCCCGGGAGGAATTCGCTCCGTTGGTCTCGCTTCACGATCGTCTCTCGGGGGGAACCTCGGCGAGCGCCGGCTCCGGCAGGACGTAGGTCGAGCCGAGGAGGGTCGTGTCGTCCGTGATGATCTCGGGGTAGCGAACGCCCGGAAGAACCTGCACCGCGAAGATCTCCTGCACCGCGTCCTCGAACTTGAGAAAAGCCACGGTCTGGCCCGTGCGGATGTCGATCACCCACACCCCCGCGAGGCGCTCGAGATTCCGCTCGGCGATCGGAGTGCCGCTCGCGATCGTCGATTCCCGGACCTGAGATAGACCGACGAAGGCGAACGGACCGAGGAGATCGAGACCCCGTGTGAATCCCGGAAGCTCGGCAACCGTCTCCGCCCGACCCGCGCGCGAATCGACGACCGAGAGCCGGCCGGCACCGGATTCCAGGAGCCAGAGCCTGCCCGCGTGGAGTCTCGGCGAATGGGGCATGGAGAGCCCGCGGATCACGACCTCGCCGGTCCGGGCGTCCACGAGGCACCCCCCGTCCGCCTTCCGCTCGCGCCAGCCTTCCGCGGTGTCGGTCTCTCCGTACGCCGTCACGTACCGCGGCCGCCCGTCCGCGACCGCGAGGCCGTTCAGGTGGCATCGATCCTCCGGCGCCAGCGCCGTGACGAACGGGGGGCGCCATCGAGGGACGAAGCTGTGGTCCAGATCGAGCGTCGCCAGGCACGAGAACCGCGTGTTCACGAACCAGAGCTCGCCCTCCGCCCACGCCATCTCGTGGATGTCGATGTCTCCCGTGACGTGGAGGCCGGCGAGGAGGTAGACGAGGTCGCACTTCCCCGGGCTTTCGAGACGCCGACTCACCGCGGGCACGTTCCGGTACGAGAAGATGGCGTTCGATGTCCCGACCGCGAGCCTCTTCCCGTTCGCGGCGAGCCCCATGGGACGGAGGTAGTCCCGGAAGTGGGTATTGAGAGCGCCGCCGTCTTCTCGAACCACCACGACTTTCCCCGCCTGGTACGTCGAAACGAGGAGCGATGCGCCGAGCTCTCGGAGGATATCGGGGAAAGTCGACGTGTGGACGCTCCGCAGGGGCTCTTGGCCCTTGTCCGGGGTCGCGCATGCGCGCTCCGGGTCCGGCGAGGCCGCGCGCGACTCGGTCATCTCACTCACGATAGCACAGCTGCCTTGAGCTCATCGAGCCATCGGTCGCGCTTCAGGAGATCCTTCCTCGCCTGAAAATGGCGCGATTCCATCCCCCTCTGGAGGCGATCGAAGACACGCGAGAAGCTCGAGGGCAGTTCGCCCTTGGGGTCTGCACGCCGCGCGAGGCGACCCACGAGATCGGGCCTCTCGACCGAAAGCAGCATGTCCTCGGCGCCGAGGAAGAACCCGGCCGACCCGGGGGCGCCCTGTCGTCCGGCCCGACCGAAGAGCTGCCGATCGATCCGCGCGGACTCGTGCATTTCCACGCCGATCACGTGGAGGCCGCCGATCTCCGCCACGCCCGGGCCGAGCCGGATGTCCGCCCCGCGGCCCGCCATGTTGGTCGCGATCGTGATCCTCCCCCCTTCCCCGGCCGCGGCCAGGATGTCGGCCTCCTCGCGATCGAACTTGGCGTTCAGCAGGCGATACTCGAGCCCGGTCTCATCGAGGCGAAGAGCCAGCGCCTCGCTTTGTTCGATCGTTCGCGTCCCGACGAGGACTGGCCGGCCGGTGGCGTGAAGTGTCTCGACCTCTTCCACCACGGCCCGCCACTTCGATTCCCAGTTTCCGAACATCCGGGGCGGGAGGACCCGGCGAATGCAGGGCCGGAGCGGGGACACGACGAGAAGGGGCATTCGATACGTCGTCCTGAACTCCCGGGCGGCTTCCGCGACCGTCCCGCTCATCCCCGAGAGAAGCCGGTAGAGACGGAAGAAGCGCTGCCGGGTGATCGACGCCAGCGACGCGGGCTCACTCGTGATCGTGACCCCTTCCTTGGCCTCGACGGCCTGGTGCAGCCCCTCCTGCCAGGTCCTCTCGGGGAACCGCCGCCCCGTGTGCTGGTCCACGAGGATCACGTGCGATCGCGGGTCGAGGAGGTAGTCGACATCCCGGCGATACAGGCGGCTTGCGCGGAGCGCCTGTTCCACGTAACGCGGCCAGGGGCGGACCAGTCTCCCCGGCCCGGCAGTGGACAGCGTATCCCGGACCCGCCGCTCGCCGCGGCGGGTCCACTCGATCGATCGAGTAGCAGGATCGAGGCGAAAGTCGAGGGGATCGACAAGGTCGGCCGCCAGGCGGCGGGCGGCGAGATGCGGACCAGGAGATGGATCGGGCTCGCCGGTCGACCCCGCGATGACAAGCGGCGTCCGGGCCTCGTCGATGAGAAGGCTGTCGACCTCATCGACCACGCAGAAGACGAGGCCCCTCTGGAGGGATCTGGCCCGCTCCTCGAGACTGCGACCCGCCAGGGAGGCCAGGAGCTCGGATCCCAGCGGTTCCCTGCGGCGAGCGGCGCGCCGGAGCTCGTCTCTCAGGTAGTCGAAGCCGAAGGTCGATGCGACTCCGTAGACCACGTCCGCGGCGTAGGCAAGCCGCTTCGCCTCCGGCGGATCCCTCTCCTCGACCAGCCCGGCCGTGAAACCGGCGGCCTCGTAGAGTGGTCGAAGCGTCTCGAAGTCGCGGCGGGCGAGATACGCATTGGCTGTGGCCACGTGCACGGGCTCGCCCGTGAGCGCGCGGAGGCACGCCGCGACGGCCGCGACGAGCGTCTTTCCCTCTCCCGGGGCGCACTCGACCACGTACCCGAAAGCCAGGCCTGCCGCGGCCAGAATCTGCGGGTCCCACGGGTCGAGCCCCAGCACCCGGCGGGCAGCCTCCCGGACGAGGGCGAAGCACCGGGGCAGCACGCGAGCGAGCGGGGCGCCCGCGCGGACCTCGGCGCGGAGGACCTCCATCCGCGCGCGACACTCGTCCTGGCTCTGGGCCGAGGCCCACTCGCCGAGCGCTTTCACGTCGCGGACGAAGCGCGCGATCGCCCCTCTCCCCGGGCGGTGTTTCATCCTCCTCCCCTCCTCAAAAACTCCCAGACGCGCGCCCGGAGCCAGGCCGCGACTTCGCGCCGGCCGATCTCGACCAAGGGGATCTCCTCTCCCCGCACCCGGAACCAGCCCCTTTCACCCTCGCGGAGTTCTTCCGCGCGCCCCTGGGGAATCGAGATCTCGATCTCGAAGTGTCCGGAGACAAGTTCCTGCCTGCCGGATTCGGTCAGGGTGACCTCGAGCGGGCCGCCGGAGGGACGAAGGAGCGCCGGATGCGGCGGGTCGCGGCTCGCGCGCGAACCCACGGAGATCGTCCGCGCGGCGAACGTCCGGCCGGGATCGGTCTCCATCCAGACCTCGACCTCTCTCCCCGGTCCCACCCGCATCCGGTCGAGAGTCCCCTCTTCGAGAGCGCCCCGCAGGCACTTCCCCTCGTCGCGGACGACTCGGAGAAGCTCCTCGCCAGAGGAGAGATACGTGCCCAGGCGGTCGCCCAGCCGCCGCGTGACCACGGTGCCGCCGAGGCGCGAGCGAAGTTCGAGGGTCTCGACCTCGGCTCGTTTCGCCGCCTGCCGCTTCGCGAGGGCGGCAAGAGTTTCCCGCTCCACCTGGACGGCGGCGATGGCTCCCTCGGCCTCGTATCCCGCCAGGCGGCGCCGGGAGACCGCGATGTCGATCGCGAGTCCCGCGAGCTCCGTTTCGAGCTCGCGGTTCTCCAGGAGCGCGACTCTCGCGCCGGGTTCGACCCGCGCTCCCGGCTCGACCTCGATCCGGCTCACGAAACCCGGTGCATAGGCCCGCACGATCTCCTCTTCTCCCTGGACGACGACGACCGGCGCGACGAGCTTCTCCGCGTAGCCGAGGGGGGGCAAGGTCCAGATCGCGAGGAGGGCCGTCGCCCCGCACACGAGGAGGAACCGAAGGATCTGCGGCCGTTCCGCGCCTCGTCCGAGGACGAGATACCGGAGGAAGCGGGCGAAAGGCAGGACGACCCACACGAGCACCGTCGCCACCGCGAAGACGATCCCGATCCCGGGATACAGGGCGAGTGCCGCGGCGGCGAGCGTGCCGAAGAGGAGGAGCCGGTACGCCAGCGATAGAACGGCGTACGCCACGAGGAGGAATCGCGCCGGGATTGAGCCGACGGGAGAGATCCTTCGCACACCAAGGAGGAAGCGTTTTGCCAGGTGGGCGAGGTAGCGGTGAGCCCTGGTGTAGAGATTGGGGTACCCGAGGAGATCGGCGAGCACGAAGTAGCCATCGAAGCGCATGAGCGGGTTCGCATTGGCGAGGACCGTCGCGAGGCTCGCCACGACGATGGCGTCGTAGCAGAGGGTCCGCGCGAGGCCTACTTCCGTCCTCGACCAAAGAATTGCGGCGAGTCCCGCAATGAAGAGCTCCATCCCCATCCCGGCGAGCGCGACATGGATCCTCTGCCATCGCGAGGCGAACGTCCAGGAGCTCGACGCGTCGACGTAGCCGATCGGCGAGAGATAGACGAGGATCACGCCGATTTCCGGGACCGTGCCGCCGTAGTGCTTCGTGACGACCCCGTGGGCGAGCTCGTGGAGCGCCTTCAGGCCCGCCCAGACGAGGAAGAGATAGCCCCAGTTCCATGGGCCCAGGAGGCCCTCCCCCGAGGCAAGGAACCGGTCCCACGAGCTCATGACGAGATACGCGCCGGTCAGGACGACGCCGAGCCAGACCACCAGGAAGACTCGTCCCAGGAAGGGGCGGAGCGCGGGAACCGCTGCATCGAGGAACCGGTCGGGATTGACGAGAGGGATCCGCGTCCAGAGGATTGAAGAGAGGCCCGTCTCGATCCTCGATAGGCCCCTCGGCCTGTCGCGGCTCGCGAGCGCGAGCCCCCCCGTGCCGCCCTCGGAGGCGACCAGATCGTTGGTGGCGAGCCACGAGAGGATCGCCTCGAGCTCGCCAGAATCGAGCGATTCCTGCCCCCCAACCCGTGCGAGGAGGGATCGAGCTTGGGCGATCGTAGTCTGTCCATCGAGGAGCGAAATGAACCGGAACTCTCTCCTTCCGACCCGGAAATACCGGTGGCGCAGAGGATCCTCAATGACGTACATCCCCTCCGGACCCTGGTGCTGGAAGCGGACGGAGAGATCCGGCCGGAGGCGAGGCGCGGCGGTTCCGACCTCCTCGACCGCACGGTCACGGTCGACGGTCACGGTCGGCGAGCTCCCCGAGCGCTTGGGTGAGGCGATGGCCAGGATCTCGGTATCGGTCGAGCGGCATCGTCAAGCAGGTCGAAAACGAGCCGTAAGGGCGCGAGTAGACTCGCTTGCGAAGAATACGTATACTTCGCCAGAGAACACGTGCGAAGGAGCCGGCCATGAAAGTCAAGCTGACCGTGACGATCGACGAGGATGTGGTCCCCAGGGCCAAGCGATACGCCAGGGCCGAGGGGCTCTCCCTCTCTCGACTCATCGAGAGATCGCTTCTCGAACTGGCTCCGCCCGAAGGGGGATCCTTCTCCAGCCGCTGGCGCGGCCGCTTCCGGGTCGAGGGGCGAAGAGACCCAAGGCATGAGGCTCTCGTCAGGAAGTACCTGTGAGGATCCTCGTCGATGCCGACGTTCTGATCGACGTCGCCCTCGACCGAGCGCCTCACGCCGAGGCGGCGAGCAAACTGCTCGATCGCCTCGAACGACTTCCAGGGACCGGATTCGTGGCCTGGCATACTCTCTCGAACTTCTACTATCTGGTTTCGCCCGCCCACGGACGCGCGGCTGCGAGGCGATACCTGATCGAACTCGCTCGCTTCATCGAGGTCTCGCCGACCACCACCGAGAGCCTCCGGTACGCGGGAGAACTCGGTCTCCGGGACTTCGAGGACGCTCTCCAGGTCGCTGCGGCCAAGGCTTGTGGCGCGCGGTTCATTGCGACCCGGAACGGGCGGGACTACCGGGCGTCCCCGATCCCTGCCCTCCATCCCCGGGACGCGCTGGCGAGGATCGACTGAGCGATCGCTCCCCGGCCAGTTCCATGGTATACATCCCCCCCGGGCCCTGCCGCTGGAAGCGCAGGCGCAGATCCGGCCTGAGGCGAGACGCGGCGGTTCCAACCTCCTCTACCACACGGTCACGGTCTAGGGCTTGCCGGGCTCGAAGCGGAGTTCCGGGACTCCGAGATCGTCCGCTTCTCGCACGACAACGGCCTTGGGCGCCCACCTCGCGGCCGTGGACACGGCGGCGGCCGAGAAGGGCGCGGCGAGGGAGTCCACGCTTCCCACGGGCGAGGCGCTCGATCTCGCCGTCGAGGCCGCCAAGGAGTGGCGGCGGGACGCGGCAACCGTCGTCGCGGTGACGCCGGGTCTCTCTCTGCGAGGAGTGCGCCTGGGGACCGGGAGCTCGGTCGCCATGCTCCTCCAGTCGATCCGCGTTCTCTTGCCCGTCGTGGCGAACCCGAAGGCAAAGGGCTCTGGCGGAGGGCCGTCCATGAGAGCCGCCGGACAGAAGACGCTCGCCGCACTCGAGAAGGCCCGCGACGCTCACCGGACGGCGCTCGCCCGCCTCTCGCCCGCGGCACGCGCGCTCGCGGCTCTCAAGGGAATCCTCTACGAGGAGCTGAAGCGGGTTGGCCGCGTCGCGCGCAACGTGGCTCGAGGAAAGTCATCCGAGTTCGCGGTCTCGCGGCACGTCCGGGGAGGCGGGGGCCGGCGGAAGGCGAAGAAGGGCGAGGGAGCATCTCGGGAAGGCGCGGGGGGAACGCCGGGCGCTTCCACCCTGGGGACGTGATTGTGAGTGCACAAAACGCCGGTGCAAACCGGGTACCCTGGTAACAGATCTGACCGGGAGCTTGGGTTACAGGTTGGACTTCGGGTATGTCAGCGCGCCGGAGGGCGCGCCCATGCCATGGAAGGAGACC